>NZ_KV818288.1:0-35493 GCF_001814885.1 Corynebacterium sp. HMSC068G04
GACACTGCTACCAAATAGCCGGTCGCAACAGCTGTTCCCTACGGGAGAAAAAACGAGAACCCCTCTCCCTACAACCTTTGTCCGGTCTTTGAATCAGTAGAGCGTGTTCCGCAAGTGCGCGATATCCGTGGTGGTCTTGTGTTTTTCGGAGCGATGGTCTTGGCAGCGGGACTCATCTTCTTTGTGGGCTTGCTTCTTAACAGCTTCAAGGTTCCGGGTCTCTTGGCGTTTCTTCTTGGCGCGTCGCTCCTTTATTTTTTGTTTCTCATCGCTAAGCATGCGTTGTTTGCTCTTCGCATTAATAGGGCCTGGAAGAATGGCTGGATCGATTTTTATCCGGTTCTCCTTGGCAGTCTTTTTCACGATGAGGAGAATGCCAGGCGTGGGAAGAAAGGGAATTTTTATGCCACGAAGGCGTTGGTCGTGGCGCCAAACGGCGAGTCCCGGATGCTCGAGGTGTCCGTGGAAGGGCTGAGGCTGGACCGAATGATTAAGGAAGGCGCTGTCATGGCGCGTGACCGCCAGGGGATCCGCCTTGATGCAATCCGCAATAACGGGTGGACATTCTGGGCAGTCGTTCGTGGTCGGCCGTTGGACGACGGAAGCGTGGAACATGGGCTGTCCGCTTCACAGGTGGCTGCGGGCTTGGATCGCGTTCGGCATGGTTGGCCATTGGATCGGCTTGATTCCTTGCCTGATGGCCCGTGAATTTTGACTATTAGCCATGGGTGTGGGCCATTTCACTCACCAGTCGGTGCATTGCCGGTTTCGGGCCGCTGACCTGTACACTGGTTCGGTACATACGGACGCGTCTACCGCAGAAAGTGCATGGATTTAATGTCTGAATCTAACTCCCGCGACCACGAGCGTGGCCGCGAAGGTTCCTCGGAAAGCAACCGGGGAAACAACCGCTCTGGTGGCCGGAAGTTTGAGAAGCGTGGCGGCGCATCGGGGCGTCGAGAAGAGCGTCGCGGCGATCGCCGCGATGACCGCCGTGGCGGTCGCGCTGGTGCTAAACCTCGTCGTGGGGATCGCCGCAACGATCGTCAGGGCCACGATCGTGATAAGCACAAGGCCTCGCATCCGCAGCGTTCGGGCTACCGTGAGGAGCGGATCAATCGCCGCATGACGGATCCGGATCTGCCATCTGATATTGATATCACTGACCTCGATCCTTCTGTGCTGCAGGACCTCTCCTCGCTATCGAAGGAAAACTCCGAAGCAGTGGCCAAGCATCTCATTATGGCGGCAACGTGGCTTGATGATGACCCGCAGCTGTCACTTCGCCACGCGCGCGCAGCAAAGGATCGTGCTGGACGCGTATCGGTTGCGCGTGAAATGAATGGAATCGCCGCCTACCGTGCTGGGGAGTGGAAGGAAGCTCTGGCGGAGTTGCGTGCTGCGCGCCGCATTTCCGGTGGCCCTGGATTGCTTGCCGTGATGGCGGATTGTGAACGCGGCCTTGGTCGCCCAGAGAAGGCCGTGGAATTGTGGCGCAGCGAAGAGGCGAAGGAGCTGGCACCGGAGGATGCCATCGAGTTGGCAATCGTGGCTGCAGGTGCACGCTTAGACATGGGTCAAGCAGATTCTGCTGTGGTCACGATTCAGCGCGCGCAGCCGAACAAGGACGCCACAGGCGTGTCTGCCTGCCGCCTTTCTTATGCTTACGCCAATGCCCTGCTGGAGGCCGGCCGTAAGGAGGAGGCACAGGAATGGTTCCAGCACGCGGTTGACATCGATGAAGGAGACTGGACCGACGCCGCGGAGCGTCTGACCGAATGTAAATAATGAGTATTCTCAAGACCCACGATTCGCTGCTGCTAGATCTTGACGGAACCGTGTGGGAGGGAGGACAGGCCCTCCAGTGCGTCGTTGACGTTATTAACTCCTGTGGTGTTCCCGCGGTGTATGTGACGAACAATGCTTCCCGCAGCCCCCAGACCGTGGCTGGCATGCTCGGAGAAATTGGACTGAAAACGGATGCCAACCGAGTTGTTACCTCCGCGCAAGCCGCAGTCAAGATTGCCCGTGAGGACTTCCCGGCAGGAACCAAGGTTCTCGTTATCGGCGCTGACTCATTCCGCACTCTGGCCCGTGAGGCAGGGTTCGAAGTAGTCGACAGCGCCGATGATAAGCCTGCGGCAGTGTTGCAAGGCATGGATAAGTCGGTCGGTTGGGAACAGCTTTCCGAGGGGGCATTTGCTATCAATCAAGGTGCGAAATACTACGCCTCCAACCTCGATACGTCGCTGCCGACGGAGCGAGGAATGGCCGTGGGCAATGGCTCGCTCGTCGCGGCTGTTGTTTCGACCACGGGCGTTGAACCTATTACTGCAGGCAAACCGGAGCCCGCTATGTTTACGCAGGCGGCCAAGCTGGTGGGGTCGACCAAACCCCTTGCTGTCGGCGACCGTCTGGACACCGATATCGTCGGTGGTAATAACGCAGCGATGGATACGTTCCACGTGTTGACCGGTGTGTCTCGTGAGCTGGCGCTTATTGAAGCCATTCCGGAGGCACGTCCCAATTTCATCGGCGCGGGCTTCCACGAGCTCTCACTCTCGGAAGCACAGGCACGGCCAGGAGCCCAGGGCGGATTCCGGGCTCGGTATGACGGCTATGACATTGTCCTTCAAGGAGGCGATGAGAAGTCGACTTCGGTCGAGGCGCTGCGCACGGTTTTGGAAGTAGCCTGGGCGGGCGCTGAGCCTCCTCGCTATATTCAGCCGCGGAGCGAGGCCGCTGAAAGAGTAGTATCCACATGGCGGTAAAGCCCCATGACCCGCGGGCGGTGCTTGCCCCAGAAAAACTGGATGAGTCCATCGCCGCGATTCTTAACGAGCCATCGGAAACTCTTGAGCAGGAGCTGGTCCAGCTGGACCGTGCTCACACCGTGCTGCGGGATGCGCTTCAAGACAACTAGCGCTTTACACCAAGGAATGTAGGGGAAAGAGGACCTGTCTATGCCACCGCAACGTCGCCGTCTTGACGCGGAGTTGGTACGCCGAAAGATCGCGCGCTCACGTGAGCACGCTGTTGAGATGATCAAGGCCGGCCGCGTGACGGTTGGTGGTTTCAAGGCCACCAAACCCGCCACGGTGGTGGAACCAGAGGTATCCATCAAGGTGGAGGCCAGTGAGGGGGATGACTGGGCGTCGCGAGGCGCACACAAGCTCTTGGGCGCACTTGAAGCCTTTGACGTGGATCTGAAGGGTAAGCGCGTGTTGGACGCAGGAGCGTCGACCGGTGGGTTTACCGATGTCTGTTTACACCGCGGTGCCGCAGAGGTGTTATCGGTTGACGTGGGCTACGGGCAGCTGTTGTGGCGCCTGCAAAACGACCAGCGCGTTACCGTGCTAGACCGCACGAATATTCGTAATCTGACCCTAGAGCAGACCGGTGGGCCGTGCGATGCCATGGTGGGTGACTTATCTTTTATCTCCTTGAAATTGGTGCTTCCGGCCATCGTGGAGTGCATGGTCGATGGCGCGTGGCTACTGCCCATGGTCAAGCCACAGTTTGAAGTAGGTAAGGACCGTATTGGCGCCGGCGGCGTGGTGCGGTCACCCGAGCTTCGCGCGGAAGTAACCAAGGACGTGGCGGTCTTCGCTCAGGAGCTCGGCCTAAGCGTAAAAGGTGTGGCTGCCTCCCCGCTACCGGGACCGAGCGGTAACGTCGAGTATTTCCTCTGGCTGGTCAAGGACGGGATGTCCACCCCGGAGGATAGGCTGGACGTACTCATCGAAACGGCAATTAAGGAAGGACCTCAGTGAGCACTACCAGCGCCGCGGATGGCACCATGCGCCGTGAAATTCTTCTTGTCCCGCACGCCAGTCGCGAGGAAAACCTTGCCGCCACCCACCGGGCCGCGGAGCTGCTGCAGGAGGCAGGCATTAAGGTGCGCGTCTGTGCTGCGGATACTGTGCTTCCCGGGCTGCAGCACGTCCGGCATACACCAGCGGCAGCAGAGGGCTGCGAACTGGTGTTGGTGCTCGGAGGCGATGGCACGTTCTTGCGCGCTGCGGATATGGCCCGCGCCGTGGACGTTCCGGTGTTGGGCATCAACTTGGGGCACGTGGGCTTCCTCGCAGAATGGGAAGCGGAGTCCCTAGACCGTGCGCTCGTGCGCGTCATCGAGCAGTCCTATGACGTCGAAGACCGCCTGACCATCGACGTGAGCGTCTTCGATTCGGAAGGCGCGTTGCGTGAGCGCAGCTGGGCGCTGAATGAGGCGTCGATTGAAAACCTCAACAGGTCCGGAGTGCTTGATGCCATCCTCGAAGTGGATGGCCGCCCAGTATCCGCTTTTGGGTGCGACGGTGTACTTATTTCTACCCCTACGGGCTCCACGGCTTATGCCTTCTCCGCCGGCGGCCCTGTGCTGTGGCCTTCGCTCGATGCCATCCTGGTGGTGCCGAATAACGCGCACGCATTGTTTACCAAGCCGCTCGTGGTGTCTCCGGATTCACAGGTAGCGGTGGAATCGGCATCGGCAACGACTCCCGCCGTGGTGATCCTCGATGGTTTTCGGGAAATCTCCATGCCCCCAGGCTCACGCGTGGAAATCGTGCGCGGTGAACGGCCGGTGCGGTGGGTTCGCCTTGACCACCAGCCTTTCACTGACCGGCTTGTGTCCAAGCTGCGCCTTCCCGTGGAAGGCTGGCGCGGACCGCGGCATTAACCTGCTCTAGCGCGTAACCAGGAAGGAAGATAACTCTCCGTGCTCGTTGATATCAGCATTTCTGATCTCGGTGTAATTGAAAGCTCCACCGCGGAGCTTTCGCAGGGGCTCACCGTGCTCACTGGTGAAACCGGTGCTGGCAAGACCATGGTGGTGACCGGCTTGCGCCTGCTCGCGGGAGGGCGCGCTGATGCCTCGCGCGTGCGCGAAGGAGCCTCCAAAGCTGCCGTCGAAGGGCACTTTTCTTCTGACTCGAAGGCCGTGGCGGAACTAGTCGAGGAAGCCGGGGGAGAGCCCGATGAGAACGGCGAATACATCGCCTCCCGCACGGTGTCGGCTGCGGGACGCTCGCGGGCCTACCTGGGTGGGCGAGCGGTGCCAGCGGCGACGCTGGGGGAGTTCGCTTCCCATCTCATTACCGTCCACGGGCAAAACGATCAGCTGAGGCTGTTGTCTACTGATCAACAGCTGGCGGCCATTGACCGCTTCGACCCTGCAGTCGACGCGGTCCGCGAGGCATATACCCAGGCATTTAGCCGCTGGCGCGCGTTGGCCAAGGACTACCAGCGCCGTACAGAATCACGGCGTGAGATGGCACAGGAAGTCGACCGGCTCCAGTTCGCGATAACGGAGATTTCGGACCTTGACCCGGAACCGGGCGAGGACGCAGAGCTCGTGACCCTCATTAAGCGCCTGCAGGATGTTGATGCCCTGCGCGAGGGAGCCGCCACCGCGCTGAGCGCTCTCGACGGCGGGGAAGGTTTCGGTGATGAGGACACCGCCGTCAACCTCGTCGGCACCGCTGAAACCGCATTGGCTGGGGCCAGCGACGTCGAACTCGCGCGGCTCGGGGAGCGATTGAGCGAGGTCACCACGCAATTGACCGATATTGCCGCTGAGCTCACCACGTATCTGGGAAATCTCCCCGCAGATCCCAACCTCCTCGAGGAATCCCTGCAGCGCCAACAGGAGCTCAAGCGCCTGACACGTAAGTATGCCGCAGACATCGATGGGGTGTTGGCCTGGCGTGACGCGGCAGAAGCGAAACTCGCGACGTTGGACACCTCCACCGAGGCCCTCGAAGCATTGAAGAAGGAGGTAATGGCGGCCGAAAAGACAATGGTGGCTAAGGCCGAGAAGCTCACCGCCGCCCGCACCAAGGCAGCGAAGAAGCTGGGCTCGCAGGTCACCGAGGAGATTCACGGCTTGGCCATGCCTCATTCCACACTGACGGTCGCCGTGCACAAGGCGAAGTACTCCAAGTCGGGCGCGGATGAAGTGGAATTCCAACTCAACGGAAAGCCCTTGGCCTCGGCCGCCTCCGGCGGTGAGCTCTCCCGCGTCATGCTGGCGATGGAAGTGGTACTCGCCAGCGGCGACGGCACCACCTTGGTCTTCGACGAAGTGGACGCCGGCGTGGGTGGTCGCGCGGCGGTGGAGATTGGGCGTCGGCTAGCGCGCCTGTCCATCACCAACCAGGTCATTTGCGTGACCCACCTGCCCCAAGTGGCTGCCTATGCGGATTCGCACCTGCACGTGTCCAAGGAGAAATTCACCTCAGGCGTGGCGGATTTGAGCGCCGAGGAACGCGTCGAGGAACTCGCCCGCATGCTCGCTGGTCTTGATGACACCGCGACTGGCCGCGCGCATGCCCAGGAGCTCTTCGACCGGGCTCAAGCAGAAGTAGAGAGTTTCCGCGCGCCTTCCACACATTGAGCGCCTAACAGGGGAAACTGTCAGGCATGAGTCTGTTTTCCCGTAACACCGATCTGCCTGGAGAACACGGCGCGCTGCGTGATTGCACCCCGGGTGGCAAGGGCATGAAGAAGTTCAGCGCCGGTGACTTCGCAGTCATCAACGCCGCCAACATCTCCCGCCAAGAGGCCCAGACCCTCGTGGATATGAAACCAGCTGCTGTGATTAACGTGGCGGAGTTTTCTACCGGCTCCATTCCGAACTATGGCCCGCACATGCTTCTCGACGCCGACGTCACCCTTATCGAGGGCGTGGGCCAAGATTTCGTCAGCAACTTCAAGGACGGGAAGAAGGCGCGTCTTACTGAGGACGGGACGGTGTATGTGGGGGATACCCAGCTGTCTTCTGGAACGGTGGTTACCCGGGACCGCGCGGAGAAGAACTTCTCCTCCGCGCAACGCGAACTTATCGACCATATGGAAGCCTACTTTGGCAATTCCATCGAGTTCATCCACTCCGAAGGCCCGCTCCTCATCGATGGCCTTGGCGTTCCGGATGCTGGTTCCGTCATGGCGGGACGCAAGGTCCTCGTGGTGTCGCCCTCTGAGGAGCACCGCAAAAAGCTCACGCTGCTGCGCAACTTCATCCGCGAGTATGAACCCGTCATCATCGGTGTCGACTCTGCCGCAGATACGTTGGTTGAGCTGGGCTATCAGCCTAACTTCATCGTGGGAAATCCTTCGGAAGTGAGCTCTGAAACCCTGCGCAGTGGTGCCCAAGTTATTCTCCCAGCTGAGCCGGACGGCACTGCGGAAGGACTCGAGCGCATTCAGGATCTGGGAATCGGCGCGATGACATTCCCGGCTGCGACAGACTCAGCAACGGATCTTGCACTCCTGCTCGCGGACTACCACGAAGCGCAGATGATTGTGCAGGTTGGGGGCGCCCTCGATCTCGATGACATCTTTGCCAACGAGCCGACTGCCACGCCCGCAGCCCTGTTATGCCATATGAAGGCAGGTACGCGCCTCGTGGACGCGGACGCCGTCATCAACCTCTACGCCGCGCCGAATTCCGGCGCAATGGGGTGGATGTGGGCCCTGCTGGGCATTTTCGTGGCGCTGGCCGTGGTCATCCTCATCGTGGGCCTGGGTGGCGATGAATCATTCCTGCAGAACCTGATCGATACGTGGAACAACTTCGCGTTGAGCGTGCAGGGGTGGTTTAAATAATGGGTTCGCCTAAATCCCTGATTGTCACCGGCCTTGGCTTCGGTGCAGCCATTGGTATTGCGTTGGGCACGTTGGTCATCGCACCGAACATGGACTCCACCCCGGGGCGCGGTGGGGAGTCCAACGACGAGGTCCGAGAAAAATACAGCAAGCTGGTGCTTGACCACAACATTGCGAAGGCCCAGCTGGATTCCGCTGATTCCGTGATGGGGGACCTCGGCCGTTACGTCGTCGACGGCACTCTAGTCCAGCGTCCGGTCATGGTACTCAGCATGCCCGACGCCAATGATGCCGATGTCACGGCTGTGAAGGATCTTCTAGGCTCCGCCGATTCCACCGACGCTGGAAGCATTAAACTGACCGAAAAATTCTTGGCCCAGGAATCCGCAGACAAGTTGTTGTCCCTCGTCACCACCACGCTGCCGGCAGGAGCGAAGCTCGATAAGAAGAAGATCGATGCCGGTACTCATGCCGGCCAAGCGCTTGCTGCCGGGCTGATGATGGATGCTAAGACCACCCAACCGCTTGCCACCGTCGACGATCGGGCGACCTTGCTGCGTGCCTTGCGCGATGCCGGCTACATCGATTACAAGGATGGCACGATCCTGCCCGCTCAGGCGGTCGTAATCGTCGGCGGCGGCCTGACACCGGGAGAAGACGAAGACAGCGCTGGCAAGAAGTACACTATCGACACCACCGTCAAGTTCCTGGAAGGTTTCGAGTCCGCGGACGCCGCCATGGTGTATGCCGGGCGCGTGCAGTCCGCAGGGGATGGCGGAGTGTTGGAAAAGCTCCGGGCGGCCAAGACTGGGATTAGCACCGTGGACTCCATCGACCACCCGGTCTCCCAGATGGCCAGCGTCTTGGCCGTCAAGGAGCAGCTCGATGGCGGCCGCGGCGTGTACGGTTCTGCAGCGAATGCCGAGGGCGCAGCACCGGCGCTGCCGAAGGATCTCTAAATGCCACACGAGTTTCGTACGGTGGGAAGCGAGCTGCTTGTCGACGCCCCCATCATCGCCGTCCGCCGTGATGACGTTGTGATGCCGGGAGATGTCGTGGCGCAGCGGGAGATCGTCGAGCACCTCGGTGCCGTGGCCGTTGTGGCTTTGGATGAGGACAACCGAGTCGCCATGGTGGAGCAGTACCGCCACAGTGTGAGCAAACGCCTGTGGGAGCTGCCAGCCGGTTTGCTCGACGTCAAAGGTGAAGATGAACTCAGTGGCGCACAACGCGAACTCCAAGAGGAGGCCGGACTGGCCGCCGAGGACTGGGGTGTGTTGACCGATCTGGTGACCTCCCCGGGCTTTTGTGAAGAAGCCGTACGGGTGTTCGTGGCGCGTGGGCTGCGGGACGTCGCCAAGTTCGAGGCCACAGGTGATGAAGAAGCCGACATGGGGTTTTCGTGGGTGCCGCTAGCGGAGGCCGTCGATCGTATCCTCGCCGGCGAGATTGTGAACTCTATTGCAGTGGCCGGAATTCTCGCCGCCTATGCCTGTGTGCGTGAAGGACGCACACCGCGGCCGGTTGATTCACCTTTCGAGTTGCGGCCGCAGTCGCTGGCTAGCCGGCGTACCGGACCGGATTTGAAGAAGCTGTGAGCAGCACGACTCCCGCTGCCGCCGCTGGGCAAGCGTGGCTGATGCACCTCATGGTGGAAAAAGGTGCCTCGAAGAACACGGTGAGTAATTACCGGCGTGACATCAATCGCTACGTGTCGTGGCTAGCGGAATCTGGGATCACGGATTTGCGCCAGGTTTCTCGCGCGCACGTGGAGAACTACCTCATGTACCTGCGTGAATCCCTCGCCCAGTCCTCGGCCAGTCGAGCGCTGATCGTCGCGCGTGGGCTGCATAAATTTGCGCTCGCGGAGGGGATGATTGAAGAAGACGTCGCGGCGGAGGTTTCGCCGCCCAAGCGGGCCCAAGCGCTACCGGAGACCCTCAGCGTGGAGGACGTCGAGACTTTGCTCACCGCCATTCCCACTGATGAATCCGCAACCCCCATAGACATCCGCGATCGCGCTTTGCTGGAGGTTCTCTACGGCACGGGCGCGCGCATCTCCGAAGTGATCTCCTTGAGCGTGGATGACGTAACGGCTGAGGGGCCGACGACCGTGCGCGATATTCTGCTGCTGAGCGGCAAGGGCGATAAGCAACGCCTCGTTCCGTTGGGTTCGCACGCGGTAAGAGCGGTCGAGCATTACCTCGTGCGGGCACGGCCGGTCTTAGCAACTGGAGCCTCTCACGCGCTATTCCTCAACACCCGGGGCAAGGCCCTGTCACGGCAAAGCGCATGGGCCGCCATCAAGTCCGCTGCACAGCGCGCGCACTTGAGCGCCAACATCTCTCCGCACACCCTGCGTCACTCCTTTGCTACCCACCTGCTGGAGGGTGGTGCGGATGTGCGTACAGTTCAGGAACTGCTGGGTCATTCTTCCGTGACGACGACGCAGATTTACACGCACGTGACTGCGGATTCGCTTCGCGAGGTGTGGCGTACTGCTCATCCACGCGCCTAAAGGCGCCTAGACTCAGTTCGATTTACATCAATGAAAAGGATTTCTATGACTTCATCTGCTCGCGCTTCCCGGACCTTTCGCGGGGCTGCGATTGCTCTCGCGCTCACCGTATTTCCACTTGCCGGTGTTGCGGCCAACCCGGTGAGCGCGAAGGGCGGGATCCCCGGGCTCGGCGCGGCAGTTGCCCATGCTCAGGATGCCACCATCCCCGTGCCGGCTGGACAAACCACGACGGTTTCCCTGCCGGTGCCTGTCGACGTCTCCGTGGCTGCCGATGGGTGGAATGTGAGCGCCTCAGGTGGCACTGCTACGGTGACGGCCCCGCCAGCAGGTGGACAGATTACCGTTCCGGTGACCTATCAGGGCGTGACCATGACCATCGTGCTCGTTGCTGACGCCGATGTCACCGCCGAGGAACTCAACGACGCTGCCGAAAGTGTCGATCCGGGGCGCCTTGGTGGTGGCCAGCCGGGGCCGGGGGACGCAGAGAACCAGCAAGGTAACGAAGAACTGGGTGGAAACGGCGACGTCACAGACGATACAAGCGATGGCGGAGCGGTGACCGGTGCGGATAGTTCCAGCACCGGCCACGCGCAACCGCTCCGTACGGGCCGTGGCTGGGAAGGCGTGGATGATTCCCACACGTCCTATGTCAACCTAGAATCCACCATCGAAGGCCAGACCATTCACGCCAAGCTAGGTTTGAAACAAGCACTGGACCTTTACAACCGTTTCAAGCATCTTGAGGATGAAGGCGTCACGCTGCGTTATCTCAACGCGGAAGGGGAGTTTATCGAGGGCGTGAAACGCGACATTGATAAGGGCTCGCGCACCATGACCCTGACCTACCCAGAGGGCATGGAACCCGACAACCCCTTCATCATGCAGTTCATCAACGAGGACACCCAGTCGGCAGAGCTGGTGGTGACACTCACAGACCCAACCCGAGAGAACACCACCGACGTGCCTCCAGAGCAGCAGCTTGATAGCGACAGCGCCACGACAGCTAGCGAAGAATCAGGCACTGATACAGGCCTTGGCGCCGGCGCGGTGATAGCGGGGATTGCGGCACTCGGCATCATCGCTTTGGTCGCTGGGTTCGCACTCCGTCGGTTCCGTTCGAACCGGAAGTAAAACCTCTCGTAGTCTAGCTTCCAGGCTTTATGCGGCGGCTTTTGCTGGCTATAATCGCGATGCGGGTGCTCAAGGGGGTACCCTATAATCACAAGGATGTAAGAGTGCGGCGCCGGTGAGTGCCGCAGGGCTAACGCGAAGATGGCCTAACTAGAGCCGTACAGGTCAAGGAAGCAGGTGTGACTGTGAGCGACGAGGGACTGTTTGAGGCCTCCGAAACACAGGTCGGGTTGACCGGCCGGCCACTGCGGGAGCTTCCGGAACCAGAGCCATTGGAAAAGCATGGCCCCGCCACGATTATCTCCATGTGCAACCAGAAAGGTGGAGTGGGGAAAACCACATCCACGATCAACATGGGAGCATGCTTGGCGGAGTTGGGGCGTAAAGTCCTCCTCGTTGACTTGGACCCGCAGGGCGCTCTGTCCGCCGGATTAGGGCTGACGCATGATCAGATTCAGGACACTATCTACGACGTCATGCTCGATAGTGAGGTCTCGGTGCATTCTGCCATCGTGCACACCGGCGTCGCGGGGCTCGACCTGGTTCCGGCCAACATTGATCTTTCCGCCGCAGAGATTCAGATGGTCAACGAGGTGGGCCGCGAGCACACCTTGGCCCGAGCGCTGCGCCCGGTACGCAAGGACTATGACTTCATCATCATTGACTGCCAGCCTTCCCTAGGCCTGCTCACGGTCAATGCGCTGGCCTGCTCGCAAGGCGTCATTATCCCGATGGAATGCGAGTTCTTCTCCCTGCGCGGCCTCGCGCTGTTGACCGACACCGTGGAGAAGGTTGCTGACCGCATCAATTTCGACCTGGAGATCATGGGCATTCTGGTCACCATGTTTGACCGTCGCACCCGCCACGCCCGCGAAGTCATGGACCGGGTAGTCGAGTACTTCGGGGACAAGGTCTTCGACACGGTGATTACGCGGACCGTGCGTTTCCCAGAGACCTCGGTAGCCGGTGAGCCGATTACCACTTGGGCACCGAGCTCGCAGGCTGCCAAGCAATACCGCGACCTAGCTAAAGAGGTCATTGAGCGGGCCAACGGCTAGCCGCCTATTATGACCCAACCGGAGATCACCGGCTTTCGCATCGCGCTGGGCAATTTTGAGGGTCCGTTCGATCTGCTGCTCCAGCTCATTCAAGCGAAGAAGCTAGATGTCACCGAGGTGGCGCTGTCTGAGGTTACCGATGAGTTCGTGGCCTATACCCGAGCGTTGGGGGAGACCGCGGACCTGGACGAGACGACGGAATTTCTGCTCATCGCCGCTACGCTGTTGGATCTGAAGGCGGCGCGTCTATTGCCGCGCGGCGAGGTCGATGACCTTGAGGACCTCGAACTGCTGGAGACCCGAGATCTGCTTTTCGCGCGGTTGCTGCAGTATAAGGCTTATAAGCAGGTCGCTGACCAGTTTGCGCAGTGGCAGCGCGGCGCCCAGCGCCGCTATCCACGTGCGGTGGCGATGGAGGAGCGCTTCAGCGAGCTTCTTCCACCTGTCAAACTTGGACACACCCCAGCCACGTTCGCGGAGCTCGCCGCCGGGGTATTCCGCCCCAAGCCTCCCGAGGAAGTCGCGACCGGTCACATCCACCAGGTCGCGGTCTCTGTGCCGGAACAGGCTGGAAAAATCCTCACCACTCTCAAGCTGTTAGGCACAGGGCAGTGGATGAGCTTTGATGCGTTAACGCGGGACTGCACCATTTCCATGGAAATCGTGGGCCGCTTCTTGGCGTTGCTGGAGCTGTACAAAGCCAAGGCTGTGGATGCGTCCCAACCCGAATCCTTAGGCCCGTTGGAATTGTCGTGGACAGGGCTCGACGTGGATCCGGCCGTTGTTGCGGCGGCGAACTGGGATTAAGGTACGCTACCGACTCATGGAGGACACGTCACCCGCAGTACACAGTGAGGCCCCAGTGCCGAGCGCACCGGCGGCTCTTCCGCTGATCCCGCAATTGCGCTCACGCCTCGAATCGATCCTTCTGGTCATCGATTCGCCCGCCAGCGCGGAAGAGCTGGCGCGCGTGGTAGATGCGGAGGTCTCCGTTGTCAGAGATACTTTGCGGGCAGTGGAGCGTGAGCTCACCGAGCGTGGTTCTGGCATCGACCTGCGTGAGACACCGGAAGGATGGCGTTTTTATACCCGCAAAGAAAATGCGGACGCCGTCGAGCAGTTCGTGCTTGATGGGACCCAAACCAAGCTTTCGCGCGCCGCACTCGAAACCCTCGCGGTCATCGCCTACCGCCAGCCGGTCACCCGCGCCCAAGTCGCTGGTGTTCGCGGTGTCAACGTCGATGGCGTTGTCCGCACGCTGCTTCTGCGCGGGCTCATTCGAGAGATCGAAAGCCCCGAGCCGACAGTCGGCAACGCACACCAGTATGAAACCACTGAGCTTTTCCTGGAGCTTCTGGGAATCGATTCCCTCGAGCGTCTTCCAGACCTCGCGCCGCTGCTGCCAGACATCGAGCAGATCGATGAGGACTACTCATAAAGGCCCACCGTGCGGTAGGATTGCGGCCGGACAACGGCGTGATTCCGCGCGCCGCAAATTGAAGAACTATTGAGAGGACACATCCGTGACTCCACCCGCTCGCCGCGATGGCACACCGGACAAGAAAAAGCGAGACAGCGACATGATTGTCTCGAACGCTAAGCCGGCCCGCCATCAGCATGTAAAGAAGAAGGCCACCGCCGATTCCGTCGCCCGCGACTTGGGCGCGGACTGGCTGGTAGACGGTAAAGCTAAGAAGAATTCCCAGAACCAAGGCGAACGCCTCCAGAAGGTGCTGGCCAAGGCCGGCGTTGCCTCCCGCCGCCATGCAGAGATTCTCATCGATGAGGGCCGCGTTGAGGTCAACGGCCAGGTCATCATCACCCAAGGCACCCGAGTTAACCCCAACACGGACGTGATCCGCGTCGATGGCACACGCATCAACGTCAACGAAGAAACTCAGTACTTCGTACTCAACAAGCCCCGCGGCATGCAGTCCACTATGTCGGATGACATGGGTCGTCCGTGCGTGGGCGATGTCGTAGCGGATCGGGTCGTGGCAGGCCAGCGCCTGTTTCACGTCGGGCGCCTCGATGCGGATACCGAGGGCCTTCTTTTGCTCACCAACGACGGTGAGCTGGCCAACCGCCTCATGCATCCTAAGTACGAGGTCACCAAGACCTACCTGGCCACCGTTTTGGGTGAGGCCGATAAGAGGCTGGTTCGCCAGCTGCGCGAGGGCGTTGAACTAGAAGACGGCCCGGCGAAGGCGGACTATGTGCAGATCGTGGACAAAAACCAGGGCTATTCGCTGGTGCGTCTTGAGCTGCACGAAGGCCGCAAGCACATCGTGCGCCGCATGCTGAAGGAGGCCGGCTTTCCGGTCCAGCGTCTTGTGCGCACCAAGCTCCACACCGTGCAGCTGGGCGATATGAAGCCCGGCTCCTTGCGCGCATTGAACTCCAACGAATTAACCAGCCTGTACAAGGCGGTGGGGATGTAATGATTTCAAACATGCCAAACCAGGGACTCGTTCTGGCCGTGGATGGCCCGTCGGGCACCGGAAAGTCCACGACCTGCCGCGCGTTGGCCAAGCGCCTCGACGCGAAGTATGTCGATACCGGCGCCATGTACCGCGTGGCTACCCTTGCCGTGCTGCGCGCGGGCGTGGACCCAGCGGATACCGACGCTGTCATCGCCGCAACCGCAAACCTGCCTCTGGAGGTCTCCGATGATCCGGATTCCACTCAGGTCATCTTTGCCGGCGAGGACGTCTCCCGCGTGATCCGCGAGGACGAGGTAACCCGCAACGTGTCGGCAGTATCTGCCATCCCGGAGGTACGCCAGAACCTCGTGGAGCTGCAGCGGAACCTTGCCGCGAAGGCACACCGCGCGATCGTCGAGGGCCGCGATATCGGCACCGTGGTGCTCGCTGATGCTCCTGCCAAGGCTTTCATGACGGCCAGCGCCGAGGTCCGTGCGCAGCGCCGCCACGATCAGAACCGTGCGGCGGGTATTGACTCAGATTTTGACACCGTGCTTGCCGACGTCGAACGGCGCGACGCCGCCGACTCCTCCCGCGCCACCTCGCCGTTGCGCCCAGCCGAGGACGCCGTACTCGTGGATACCTCTGAGATGACCCCAGACGAGGTTCTCGATGCCCTCATCGCCGTCGTCGAAGAATCGGCCGCAAAGGAGGCCTCACATGACTAATGGACCGCAGAACCCTGACGTGAATCCCGAGCAGCAGCCGGAAGAATTCGAGACGGAATTTCATTACCCGGTAGGCAAACTCGAGGAAGAGGTCGTGCGCGATCCGCATGGCGGGTGGGCGCAGAAGGATTTCGATTCTGAGGACTTCGACTATGAATTCGATGAGTCGGAATTCGACGACTCCGAGTTCGGCGAAGCCGATTTCGGCGAGGAAGAAGATATCGCTGAAGGTGAGAACCCGCTCAGCGAAGAAGAGTGGGAGGCGCTATCTCACGCCTTTGGCGTGGGCGAGGAGCACACGGAGGAAAACCTCTGCACAGTGGCCGTTGTCGGCCGCCCGAACGTGGGTAAGTCTTCCCTGGTGAACCGCTTTCTCGGCCGCCGCGAAGCCGTGGTGGAGGACCACCCAGGTGTGACTCGTGACCGTGTGTCCTACGTGGCGGACTGGAACGGACAGCGCTTCTTCGTTCAGGACACCGGTGGTTGGGATCCCAACGTCAAGGGCATCCACGCCGCCATCGCACGTCAGGCCGAACAGGCCATGGAGACCGCCGATGTCATCGTGTTCGTGGTGGACACCAAGGTAGGCATCACCGAGACCGATGCGGTCATGGCTCGAAAGCTGCAGCGCTCCGAGGTCCCGGTCATCCTGGTATCCAACAAGTTTGACTCGGAAACCATGTACGCAGATATGGCCGAGTTTTACGGGCTTGGATTGGGTGATCCATGGCCGGTATCCGCCCAGCATGGCCGCGGCGGCGCCGACGTCTTGGATGAAATTCTGCGTTTGTTCCCGGAGGAGCCGCGTCATTCCTCGATTACCTCTGGTCCTCGCCGCGTGGCGCTGGTGGGCAAGCCGAACGTGGGCAAGTCCTCCTTGCTAAACAAGCTGACGGCGGAGGAGCGCTCCGTGGTTGACAATGCCGCCGGCACGACGGTCGACCCGGTTGACTCCTTGGTGCAGCTAGATCAGCGCCTGTGGAAATTCATTGATACTGCGGGCCTGCGCAAGAAGGTTAAGAACGCGCAGGGCCATGAGTACTACGCTTCGCTGCGCACGCGCGGCGTGATTGATGCTGCCGAGGTATGCATCATGCTTATCGACGCTTCCCAGGAAGTCTCCGAGCAGGATCAGCGCGTCCTCAACATGATTCTGGAAGCCGGTAAGGCCCTGGTCATCGCCTTCAATAAGTGGGACCTTGTGGACGAGGATCGCCGCTACTACTTGGAGCGCGAAATCGATGAGAACCTGCGGCATCTGCCATGGGTGACCCGCGTGAATATCTCGGCGGAGACTGGCCGCGCCCTGCAGAAGCTAGAGCCTGCCATGATTGAGGCTCTCGAGAGCTGGGACCAGCGCGTGTCTACTGGTCAGCTCAACAACTGGATGCGTGAGGCGATTGCTGCGAATCCGCCGCCAATGAACAACAACCGCCTCCCGCGCGTGCTGTTCGCTACCCAGGCCTCGACACAGCCGCCGACCATCGTGCTGTTTACCACCGGCTTTTTGGATGCGGGCTATCGCCGCTATTTGGAGCGCAAGTTCCGCGAGCGTTTCGGTTTCCATGGCTCGCCCGTGCGCATCGCGGTGCGCGTGCGCGAGCGCCGTCAACGCCGATAGCTAGTGTGGGCTGAGAGCACGCAAGCGTCTAGATCCAGCCGTTTGCCTCGGCGCGCCGCGCGGCCTCAAATCGGTTACTTGCCTGTGTTTTCGTCATGATGGCCGAAACGTGGTTGCGCACCGTACCTCCACTGAGATGGAGGTGTGCTGCGATATCGGCGGAGCCGAGGCCGCGAACCAGTAGGCGGCACACCTCGACTTCCCGTTCGCTCAGCGGGTTGTCGGGAGTAAAGAGTATGTCCTGAGCAAGCTGCGGATCGATGACACGCAGACCCGAGTGGACGCGGCGGATGGCATCGGCGAGTTCCTCCGGGGGAGTGTCTTTGACGAGGAAGCCATCGACGCCCGCGTTGAGGGCGCGTTTGACGTAACCGGGACGGCCAAACGTGGTGACGATGAGGCTGCGGCAGTGAGTATTGGCGATAGACTTTGCGGCATCGATACCGTTCATTCCGGGCATCTCAATGTCGAGTAGAGCGACGTCTACCTGATGCTCAGCAACGAGTGCGGCGACCTCGGCTCCGGTGGAACACTCGGCAACGACGTCGATGTCGGGTTCGGTACTCAGCAAAGCGGTGAGAGCGCCCCGGACCAGGGATTGGTCTTCGGCGATGAGTACGCGGATGTGTTCGCTCATAACTATCGCACCTGTTGAATCAGCCGGTGGCCGTCCAAGGCGAGGAGGACCGTGGTCACACCTTCGGCACGCTGAGCAATGACCTCGCCACCGACAGCTTCTGCACGGTGGCGAAGGCCGGCGAGACCCGTGAGGCCGTCGGCAAGCGCCTGCGTGGCATCCTCCGTGAAGCCGTTGCCGTTGTCCGTGACCTGGAGGGAATCTTCAGTGAGCATCACCCAGCACTGCGTGGCACCCGAATGACGTACAACGTTGGTGGTGAGCTCGCGCAGTGCCCACGAGAACAGATCTTCATGAGCCCGTGGCTGGGTGAGAGTCTCTGGAAGGTGAGCTTGGATTCCGGCGGTTTCCAGAATGCGCCGCGCGGCTTGAATTTCGCCAGCAAAGGTGGGGTTCTTCATGCGAGTAACAGTGGAGCGGACCTCGGCAAGGGATAACCGAGAAAGCGAACTAATCTCCTCGAGCTCGGCAGCGGCCTTGGTAGGGTCGCGGTCGATGAGCCGGCGGGCCACTTCGGCCTTGAGATTGATAGCCGTCAGGGTATGGCCAAGAAGATCGTGGATATCGGAGGCAATGTCCTCTCGTTGCTGAGACAGATCTAGGTCGTGGCGTAAAGCTGTCTCGGTGTCTTCGCGCTGGGAAAGAGCACCGAGGGCCAAGATAAGGAGGGGCCAGCCGAAGAGGATTATTGCGAGGTCAACAAAGCGTGGGCGGTCGTACACCCAGACGGGAATGCTAGCTACGAGTCCGGTGAACGCAATGATGGTGGCAGCAGTTTTCAGCGGCAGTGTGAAAGCGATCAAGGCTCCGAGGTAGGGCACGAAGACCACAATCCAGGCGCCGTGAGAAGGGACGGCGGCAAGCGCGATCAGCGCGAGAATAACCCACCGGATAGCTACTCGATGGTTATGTGACCACCCACGTGGATAGTCGTGCACCGTACCGAAAGAGACAAGGTAAGCAGCACAAAACACCGCGGTGATAATAACCGCCCAGGTTCGCTGGGCGGTGGAATAGCTGGGCTGGAGGAGGAACTGCAGCAGCACCGGTAGGAGAAAGATGAGCCAGACAGCGGCGAAAGCAGCGTCACGTGGTCTGAAGTTCCGCATCATGCTCGCTCCTTGTCGCGCTTGTGCAAAAGCAGGCATAGCCCGACGAACACCACCGTCCATACAGCGATATTAACGTATGCGTACCAGATCGGGTCCTCAATGAAGAGGCGTTCGCCATTGATCATCTGGGAGCCTTGAGAAAGGGGCCAACGGGCAAGCGCTTGCGCGCCATACATTGGGGTGAAGCGACCTACCTCCAACAGCGATTCCTTCAGCGGCATGAATACGTTCCCGGCAAACGCAAGTATGACGATGGTCGAGGTCGCTACGGAGACGGTGTTTTCCGAGGGAATGAGCATAGCGCAGGCCATGCCGTAGAAGCCGAAGGGAATGGCGCAGACAACAGTTATGAGAAAAGCTAGCGTCCACTGGTCCGGCTGCATGGACGCCTTGGTCAGCCCACCGGTAATGAAGACAGCGGCAATGGGCAGGATGGCACGAACCGAGATGTTGAGAAAGTTGGCAACGGCTAGCTGGGAAGACCGAAGGGGAGTCAACGCTAGTTGGCGGCCCCAACCCGCGCGATTCTCTGCGACCATAGATCCGGCTGCACCCACAGCGCCAGTGGCTCCTGCGTAGAGCGCCATGCCGATCATGACCAGTGCAGCGACATTACCACCGTTGAATTCGATGTCGCCGTACTCTTGCATCGCGCCAAAGAGGATATAGAAAATGATTGGCAGGCCGATGCTGAAAAAGAGCGTGGGCAGGTCTCGGCGCAGACGTTTAAGGTCGTGGGTCGCGTAGTTGAGGGTTGTCCCGAGCGTGGGAGTTACGGCATTGTTGATGCTCATCGTGGGGTCTCCTTATGGGGTAGTCGTGTCGGGGGAAGCGTTAGAGAGCTCCATAAAGGAGTCTTCGAGGCTATGGCCGGAAATCGTGATGTCCCGGGCCGTGGTTTCGGTGAGTAAGTAGCGAGCAAGCGCATCAGAGTCTCGGGTCGTGATGGACAGGCCGGTGTCTGTGTGCTCTTGATACAGCACCCCTGGAAAAGACCCGGTCACGAGGTTGTCCGGAATCCCGTCGGGGAAGCTGGCACGGATGGTACGGGTGGCGTTTGCATTGCGGATCTCCTCGGTGGAGCCATCAGCTTGAATCTCGCCCCTGTTGAGCATGATGATGCGTTGCGCAAACGTATCGGCCTCTTCGAGATAGTGAGTGGTGAGAAGAATCGTTCGCCCAGCGCTAGCTTCCTCGTGCATGGCCTCCCAAAAATGACGGCGGGCGCCGGCGTCCATGCCTGCGGTTGGTTCGTCGAGAAGCAGCACCTCCGGATCTCCCAACAAGGCCAGCCCGAAGCGCAGACGTTGTTGCTCGCCGCCAGAGCACTTGCCCACCCGACGCGAGAGGATAGAGCCCAAGTTGGCGCGCTCGATGATCTCCTTATAGGGGCGGTGGACGGGAAACGCGGCACCGAGAAGCTCAAGGGTTTCCTTCACGGTTATCTCCGGTAGTAAGCCGCCAGATTGCATGACGGCACCGATACGCCCACTTTTAGAGGCATGAGATGGAGAGGCGCCAAGCACACTAATAAACCCTGAGGTTGGGGTGGTCAGTCCCAGGATGAGGTCAAGCAGCGTGGTCTTGCCGGCGCCATTAGTGCCTAAGAGGCCGACGATTTCACCTTGCTCAATGCTCAGAGAGACGTCGTGAAGCGCGCGCACAGGATTGCGGGAGGAGGCGTTGAAGGTTTTGCTTACACCGTTGACCTCGATTGCCGGTGGGGTGGTACGTGTCGTGCTCATACCTTCACGCTATGGCGCGAAGGTTTTCACAGCGTAGATAGGGTGTCACGAATCCGGGATGACAGTTGTCATGGTTGACGGAGTTGGCTACTCACTTGAGCGCGCCAGCACGAAAGCATCAGTTCGGTACGGAATACGCAGGACCTGGCCGGGCTTAAAACCCATGTGCTCATAGAGATACCAGTTGAGGTTGTAGGTCATGCGCTCGTGGATTCTTTCTCCATTGCGAAGCCAATACGAGCGAGTATGCATTAGCTCATGCAGGTCCTCAGGGGTGAGCTCGTGTTCCCACGTAAGGCGCAGCTCCTCACGAAGTGTCCACGGCGCGGTAAAGGATGGGTAAAAGCCGGGACGGTGGACATCACCGGAGTGCATGATGCGGGAAAGGCGCAGGATCCACGGGTCTGCATTGACGTCAAGGGTGTTCCATACCAAAAGGACCTTGCCACCCGGCCGAAGAATTCGGTCGAATTCTGCACATGCCTTGTCGACGTCGACCCAATGCCAGGTTTGCGCGCAGGTGAGGGCATCAAGGGAGGAGCTGGCGAGCGCTGTGTTCTCGGCGGTGGCGCGCCAGCACGGCACCCCGAGCCGGCGCAGGACACGCGTCATGTCGGGGGATGGATCGCTGGCATAGACGACGGAATTGGTCAGGGATTCAGTAAGTTTGCCGGTTCCTGCACCAACATCGAGAACTGTGTGCGCAGAAGCGATGAGCTGCGACACTTCGCGTGGGTAACCCGGGCGCACGTCATGGTAGGTCTCCGCGCCTTCGCTAAAAGCTTGCGCGGAATGCCTGCGTTGTTGGGCAGTGCCGAAGCTGGGCGCCTCCTTCCCCGAAGCCCGACGGTAGCTGGGGTAGTGCTCGGGCAGAGGGTGAGCGGGAGAGGCGCTGGAGGAAACAGATGGTTCGGAAGGCGAGGAGCACATGATACTCTCAAATTTACCGTGGCGCTGCGGGTTCGTAGATGTCGGTGCGATGTTTTAAGGTGGACGAGGATTTATTGGCGCGCAGAAGTGAGAGTGTTGAGGGGGAACAATGGGTAAAACGTCTACAGCATGGCCGCGCCCAGTGCACACGCTCGTCGGTCTAGCGGCCAGCGCTGTCTGCGCGCTAGCGTTGGCGTCGTGTGGAACATCCCAGGAAGCCCCGACATCCCCGACACCTGAAGCAGCATGGACAAATGATCTCGGTATCCCGGTAGCGCCCATGCTCGTCGGCCCTGAGCCGGGGCACACAAAGAAGATGAAGCTAGCCTCTGGGCGCAGTTTCCTACTTCACGTGCCTGAGAATTACACCCCGGAGCGCGCGTGGCCGGTGCTGCTTTCTTTCCACGGGTATACGGATTCGCCTGAAAATATGGAGAAGTACAGCCAGTTTGATGCTGCTGATGCCATCGTGGCTTACCCTGCTGGGGAGAAGGCGGCGTGGGCCCCAGCACCTTACGCAGTGACGAGCGCGGAAGAAGACCTCGACTTTGTGCGCACAATTGTGGATAGCCTGCGGGCCACTTATGAGGTGGACGACAATGCCATTTTCGCGGCTGGATTGTCTAATGGCGGAGGGTTTGCGGCCTTCTTGGCGTGCCGGATGCCAGGGACTTTTCGTTCAGTAGCTACCGTGTCAGCTGCATACTACGAAGGAATCCATACGGACTGTTCTGATCGACCGGTAGGCCGTTTGGACATTCACGGAACTAAGGATCCCGTGGTCAACTATGAAGGCGGTGTGCGTCATGGCACGGCTTATTCTTCCGTTGCAGAGGTGCTCGGGCAGCATCAGAAACGCAACAAGTGCCGCGGCGACGTCGAGTCGGTACGCCTCACAAACGGTGCGACCAGAGAGACGTGGACCGGGTGCCAGGCTCCGCTTCAGCACATCCGCATTGAGGGGGGATCGCACGTGTGGCCGGGTGGTAACAACTCTACGAAAATTGAGGTGGGAGAAGGCTTCGCCACCGATGCGGTGCTAGATTTCTTCGGAATCCCTGGCAGGCCCGAAGGCACAGAAGAGCATAATGTGGCCTAGAGCCGGGCTATCACCTCAAGGTGAAATGCGCACAAGGAGTATCGAGGGAGCGAACCCGCGCTAGACAGATATCCGCGACCGTTTCAAAACCCGCGTGGCGCGCGGCACTAGACGGCTCGGTGGGGTGGGGTATTTGGACTAAGTGGAATGAGCGTTGACCGTTATCCTCGCGGTTGAGCTCAACGACGGCTTGGGCAGTGGTTCCTGAGCCTGCAAAGAAATCAAGGACTACCGCGTCCGTGCCGCCGGTGATGGACAGTAGATGCTTGATGAGGCGCACAGGTTTGGGGAAGTCGAAGACTCCCGTGACACCAAGTGCTTCTTCGGCGTCACGACGGCCTGTTCGAGTGACCCCAAAACGTTCCCCATCGAGAATGGAACGGGGACGCGCACCATTCTTTTCGTAGTTCTTGGTGTAGACAAAGCCGCGCCGAAAGACCAGCTCCTCATAATGCTCAGCGACCTTGTCTTTACCCCAACGCCACCGCGCGACGCCCGACTTGCCCTCCGGCTGGTGCGGCCAATATTCGTGGCCATTGGGGCCAACGATGGGAAAGTCGAGGCTTGATAAGTATCCCAAGGTCTTAGAATCCAACCGCACGAGTGAATAATTCCCTTTCTCATCGCTGTGGTTATAGCGGGTTGAAGTGTGCGCTTCCAAGTCCAGGTTGAATCCGGCATTTGAAGGTGACTTGGCATAGCAAAGGATGTACTCGTGCTCGAGAACCGCATATTTGGAATCATTCTTGCCGGTCCCGCCCTTCTTCCAAATGAATTGCCCGGCGAAGCAGTCCTCACCGAAAACCTCGTTGAGTAGTAGGCGCAGGTGAGCGCTTTCTGACTCACCGATGGACACGATGATGAAGCCGGTATCGGCGAGCACCTCACGAGCCAGGATCAAGCGTGGCAACATCATAGAAAGCCACTCGGCATGCCACTGTCCAAAGTGCTCTGAGCGCATCTCTCGGCGTTGGCGGAAATTATCGCGGTAGACAAAATCTTTGCCGGTGTTATAGGGCGGATCAATGTAGATGATGTCCGCTCGCATCCCCTGTGCAATGAAATCCTTTAAGGCGTCGAGATTATCCGCCACCGTCACGCTGTTGGGGGCCGAATGAGGACCGCTCATCAGTGTTCTTGTCCGAGTGGCCTTGTTCGTGGCCTGCGCCGCAGCCGCCTCCTTACCCGGCCACACAAGGCCAAAGACCGATTTGCCATGAGGGGCTGAGGGAATGTCTAGCTCAGAGGAAGGCAGCTCTTCAGAAGGACGAGCTACAGATTGGTGTGCGGAATGAGAATGAAAGGAAGGCATTGTGGTGCGCCGAGGTTTCGACTTCGATCTTTAAAGGTAAGTGAGCGGTCAATGACGTTGTGCAGTACGTGCCGCGCGACGCGGCAAGAATGAGCACATGTGAATTGTGTCCCAGAGTACAAGGGTTCACAAATGAGAGAGTGGCGGCACGCGCCAAGTTGTTG
Organism: Corynebacterium sp. HMSC068G04; assembly: GCF_001814885.1. Taxonomy (NCBI): domain Bacteria; kingdom Bacillati; phylum Actinomycetota; class Actinomycetes; order Mycobacteriales; family Corynebacteriaceae; genus Corynebacterium; species Corynebacterium sp. HMSC068G04. The sequence goes on from NZ_KV818288.1 coordinate 24,090, forward strand.
AACGAAAAGGGGTAACCGGAGGGGGTAGACTTTAAGAACGATTCTGAGAACTCTCAGTGTGTGAAAGTCTTCCTTTAACTCGTGCTCTAGATGTATAACGATTTATAACGTTTGTGGCGAAGAGTACGGCTCGTCGGTACGGTGGGGGGACGTGATGGCGCTCAGCTTGAAAGTGGCGACCGTAGTGCACGTGCTTGTTGCGCGGGGAGCCGGCTAACGTCTCCCACTGTTGCCGGCATTACGCAGTATTCGGCACATTCGAGCCGTGAGGGTCACCACTGTTAGGGCAGTATTTACTTAAGGAAGGAACAAAGTAATGGGTATTTTTGACAAGGCAAAGGATGCTCTGAACTCCGATAAGGGCGAGCAGATTTCGGATAGCGCACTGGATAAGGGTGCAGATCTTGCTAAGGGCAAGCTGGGCGAGGATAAGGCGGATAAGATTGACTCCGCTCGCGACCAGCTCGATGAGCGCATTGGCAACCAGGGCGCTGAGGCTCCTCAGGGGGATGAGCAGAAGTAAAGCGATTGTCGCGCTTGGTTCCGAGCCACATCAAGGTTCCGGCATTGTGCGACACGTAGCCTGAACGCTCAGGGGTCCCGTCCGCATAGCGGGCGGGACTGTATAAGTTTTACAGCAACGTATACTTTGAATTTGGGGTGACGGGGGTGGATTGTCTTGCAGTGCGGGCGAAAGCTTAAGAAAACCTGTGTATATTCCTATCCTTTGTTTATGGGCCTAAAAGTGATTGTTTCCTAGGTAAGCTGAATTCTGTGATTACTTCAGTAGGTGTGGAACAAGGTAACCAACCCTCGCGCCAGCTCCTTATTGAGCAGGCCGGTCGGGTTATTGCCAAAGCGGGCATTGATGAGGTGCGCCTCCGGGAGGTGGCCGATCAAGTGGATGTTCCGCTAGCGGAAGCCCAAGAGCTCTTTGCCTCTGAAGCTGAGCTTGTAAAGGAAACCAAGCGCACCCTGAACGAGGCGCTGACCTCAGTCGTTGATCTGCATCTCCAGCGTTTGCCTGAGAATGCGACGGCCGTGGATAAGCTTCGCGCCACGGCGCTGGCGTATTTCTCCTTCGCGGTGGAGGATCCTTCTGCCTTTGCGGCATTTTCTGCGGTTCATGCAACTCCTCGGGTCGGCGTTACTGTAGAGGACTTTGTTAATTCTGATGGGGATGTCGAAATATGTCCTATCATGCAGATTCTTTTTGAGTTGACCGAGGAGGCTATCAAGGAATCTGGCGGAGTAGATCCTGATGTTAGTGGAACCTTGTTGTCGGCGCTGTCGATTTTTTCCCACCTACACGGCGTGACGCAACTGGCAGCTGAAGGAATCCTGCGTTACCTGTCGCCGGCAGCGAAAAAGCAGACATTTGGCGCTGTTATGGACACCCTGAGTGTCGGCCTCTACCCATTCTTTAGGGGAGAGCGCGTCGAGCGCACTATTCCTTATGGCTTGGTGGGAGAGCAGCCGGAAGCGTTGGTAGCAAAGGCCAAGGATTACCCACGGGGAACCGAGGATGAACAGCGTACGGCGTTGCTGCGTGGTGCTATTGAGGAGGCGCTTGACCACGGCGTTACCGGCCTTCATATCGGTGGTGCTGCGAAGCGGGCGGGCCTTAGTGTGCAGGAAGCTGAGCATCTGATTGAAAGCGATCAAGAGCTGGCCAGCTTCCTTGAGCGGTATTTGGACAAGGTCAACTATGAGTTCATTTTCCGGCAGGTAGCTGCGCTTCCGGAAGACGCTAAAGCAATGTCCAAGATTAAGGCCACCGGGTACGGCTACGTCTCGCATGCGTTGGCTGATCCGATGGGCTTTGAAGCTCTCATCAAGATCGCGTCCGGGCCGATTGTTCCCATGTCCTTCGAGGACGACTTTTTGCCGAACGCGAACAAAGCGGTTGAGCTCCAACGTGACTTTAGCGAATTTGGACGGGCTTTTGGCTTCATTATGTCTCTCATGCGTGAGGCAATCGATGAAGTTGACGGGCCGCGCACTCCGTGGGTTCTATTCACCTTGGTGATTTCCGTGTGGGCGGGCGCTCATGGTCTAGCCATGCTGAGTACCAAGGGTCCCTTGCGTGGGTTTGATTCTGACTATATTTTCGAGATTCTCACCCACTATATGGACATTGAATTTGGTGGCATCATGCGCAGTCTTAGTGGCACGACTGACTAATGCAGCAACGTAACTGAGAATTGCCTCTTGGCGCGTCATCGTCGCCGTTTCTCTACCCGCTTTCTTAATGTGAAAGCGGGTAGTTCGTTCTATTGGTACCTGGGGAGGGCTGGTGTGTCGGCGGCTAAACTCGGCGTCTATCCGCAAGTTGCCCGTTGGTGATGGGGGTAAGATAATCGTATTGTCAACGATGTTGACGCTGTGAACTGCACTGATGCTGAACTGGGGGTTTCCAAGCGGGGGTAACGAATAGTTACTCAAATGTCGAAAATATATTTCGACGGTTGTATGGTGACCACGTCCGAACCTTAAGCACTTAGCTCACTGTGTTAAGTGTGTGCTCATCAACTTGCAAGAAAGACTTCGCATGCGTTCCCTACACTCTCGCATCGTTGCCACCGCAGTGGCCGTAGCAACCTTTTCTTCCGTTATTGTCGCCCCGCAGACCTTCGCCGTTGAGGAGCCGAGCGATACGTCTTTTGTCCACGAACAGTCCGGCGCTGACACTGTCGACGTCAATGGCACCGCCTTCGACGAAGACGGCAACCTGATCGATTCAAACAACGCTGGCGACAACACCATTGAGGAGTTGGAGCGTGAATCCCGAGACAACGACTTTGGCTTCTACGGCGCGGAAAACGGCAAGCCAACGACACTCGATGAGCTGGAAACCGCCGAGGCATCGACGGCTGACGCGACTATCAAGGTCGTAGAGAAGAACGGCAAATTGGTGTGTGAGATCACCGATGCCCCAGGCAAAGAAGGCGAGATTCTCGAGCGCAAGCTGGACCTTGCACGGGCTTTCTACGACGGTGGAAACAAGCTGCTCCAGACGGTGTGGGAAGTAATCCCAGTCGTCGGTGAACTTGTGCCTTCTGACTTCATCAAGAAGATTGGCGCAAGCTCGTGGGAGGGAATTGCCAAACTTGTTCGTGATGGTGAGGCAAACAAGGACGTCACCTGGGATCTCGCACGCGCGCAAGGCATGGCCATCGCCAAGATTGATAACGCTGATGCAGAGGTGGATCTAAAGAATCCAGATGCCGCTAAGAAGACCGTTTCTGGTCTCATCAAATTTGCTGATGGTGCTTTTGGCAATGGTGTGGCCACCGTTCTGAAGATCTTCAATGCCGCTGTCACCATCGCAGGTCTCTTCCCAGGCGCCAGCGCAGCCAAGGATTTGAAGTTGAGCAAGACCCAGCGAAAGGAAATTGAGTCTACTCTCTCAGATATTTCGGCTTCTGCCTCCGCGCTCGCAGAAATCAATGCACCAGCTGGTCAGAAGTGTGCGGATATGCTCAATGGCAAGAAGGTAAGCAACGACAAGCCCGCTTCTCCTTCGACGTCTAATACCACTGAGCCTTCAGAATCCCCCGCGTCTTCTGAGCCGTCTAGCTCAGTAACGCCGAGCCCTTCTGAGACCACCGAGCCCGAGGAATCGGAGTCTGAGACGCCTACGACGACCGAACCCTCGACTTCTACCACCGACGGTGCTGAGGCTCAGGACGGCAAAGACGGTAAGGACGGTGAACCAGGCCGCGATGGAAAAGACGGTAAGGATGGTATCGACGGCAAGGATGGCCGCGACGGTGCCAACGGTGCACCGGGCGCACCCGGCCGCGATGGCGTCGATGGCCAGGACGGGCGCGACGGTCTTAACGGTCTAAATGGCCGCGACGGCGCTGACGGGAAGGATGGCAAAGACGGTCAAGACGGAAAGGACGTCGATTCCTCCTCCATGGCTGGCTACACATTCCTCGCAGCTATCCTCGGTGGCGGTCTCGTCGTTTCTATTCTGGGCGCGATGGATTACCTCTACCTTTTGGGCTACCTGCCCAAGGAGGGGATCCCGTGGCGTGCTAACAGCTAAGCACCCATTGGACGCTGAGTCCGGACACAGGAGCCGGTCTCAGCAGGGAGCGGGCTGGATGCCGCGGAGGACGTTTTCTAAAGCTCGCCCTCGTTGCGCAAGTGCCGTAGCTGATTCTCCGTAAAAGTTCGCTCCGCTAGGGATTCGCCGGCACCGTCCTGCAAGTGCACAACGACACTGAGCCCGAGCTCCTGCAGGTCCTCGACGTCTTCACGGTACATGGCCACCGAACTGATGGTGCATTCTTCGGTATTGATGCGGGAAGCGTAGATTTCCTTGACGGCGTCTACGTTCGCGTGCTGGGCCGGCATGGCGAGCATAATCATATCGATCTGGTGGCTGTCCTTGACGCGCTCCCAGAAGTCGATATCTGTTGCATCGCCCTCCACGACGTTGTAGCCACTCTCTTGGAGATGGCGAACTCGTGCTGGATCGTGTTCCACTCCCAAAACATTGGCGCCGTAGACGTCGACGAGCTCCTTGTAACAGGAAAGGCCGAGCCGTCCTACGCCGAGGACGAGCGCATGGGCGTCGCCAAGCTCGATGGGGCGATCCTCCGGGTGAATCTTGTGCGGTGGGCGGGCCGGCAGTCGCTTGGCTAGGTGTGTAGCTCGCGAGACGTTTTGTGGGTTGAGGATTGCCGAGATGACAAAGCTCAACGAAACAGCGAGCACGAGTGACAGCAGCCAGCGCTGGTTGAGCCAGCCGTCCTGTACTCCCACAGCGGCAATGATAAGGGCGAACTCAGAGTAATTCGCCAGCAACAGGGAAGCAAGGACAGAAGTGCGGTTGCGCAGTCCCAACATCCACAGGATTGCCCAGTAAGCGAGGCCCTGGATGGGCAAAAGCAGCAGGAGCAACCCGGCGTCGACGATGTTGTGCCACGTTGGTAGGCCCAGGAAACCGATGTTGACGAAAAAGCCAACCAGCAGCAGTTCTTTGAGGGTAAACAGTGAATGGCTGAGCTGTTCTGCGCCAGGGGAGCGGGAGAGCACCACGCCCATGATGAGCGCGCCGAGGCTTCCGGAGAGGCCGACCCACTCGAAGAGAGCATAACCAGGCAGCAGCGCCATGACGATGCCAAAGAGCGCGCCCAGCTCACCGTGCCCGAGCTTGTACCAGCGGCGAGTAGTCAGCGCTAGCAGCGGGACGATGAGGACAAGCAACACGGCCGCTAAGCTTGGCGGCTCTCCCCGCAGGATGCTCATGAAGACGACAGCGATGATGTCCTGCATGATGAGGACGCCGATGCAGATATTGCCGTAGAGGGCTTGTTCATCGCCGCGGTCTTGCAAGATTTTGACGACCACGATGGTGCTGGAAAAACTCAGCACGAGGGCGACGTTGACCGCTATCGAAAAACTGGTCGGACCGAATGCGCCGAGTGCGCCGAGAGCCGTGATAAAACCCATGCCGAGGAGGGTCATCACGAGCACGTGGGCGGTGGCGGTAAGCCAGACAGCCTTGTCGGTCAAGGCCCTCAGATCGAGGCGCAACCCGATTGCAAAAAGCATCAGCGTGACACCGATGTCGGCGAAAAGATCTAACGCTTCAACGTGCTCGATACCCCCGGCATTGAGCGCGAAGCCAGCGACGAGAAACCCGATGAGAGGCGGCAATCGCACCGCCCACGCAACGAGGCCGCAGCCAAACACCACTGCGAGGTAGATCAATAACAATTCCATGGATTGTAATAGTGCCCTAACCCGAGCTTTGGCCAGAGTTTGAAACACTATCTACCCCATGAGGGTGAGAAACATGGAGTGGCCTTGCTTGGCGATACATGTCGTTCACGGTAAATAAGCGCTAAAAAATTGAATTATTTGAACTCTATTTACCGTGGGCGTAGTAACCCAAGGCTTAAGCCTTAACCCGTCGACTCGTTCCAGAAGAAAAGGCTGGTCAGAGTTTTCTGGCCAGCCTAAGAGTCTTTTGCGAAACTACCCACCCACCTGCAACGACCCGAACCACAGCTATGGTTTCCGTCGGTTTCCGTTCCCGGTTCCGTCGGCAGGTGGGCCGGGGCGGTGTCGGAGGTGGGGGCACACCACGTGGTTCGTCCCCAGTCCTAGCCCCTATCCGCGAGAGGGACAGGATAACGCCACGACCGGAGACACACCCCGCCGCCAAAGTCACAAGCAAGTTTATGTTGCTGGAGGTCTACGCGACGTGCTTAGCGCATACGCTGTGACAGCCCATAGCGCGGAGCCAAAACCACCGCGCCCCTTGTTTAAGGAAGAGCCTGATTACTCGGGGATCTCGCTGAGTTGGGCCTCAATCCGATCCAACCGCTCGGTGATGTTGCGTAGATGCTCCACGATGAGTTGGTTGGAACCATCGATCGCCGTCGCCGTTTCGCGTCGTGCGCTGGTGACGGTGCGTACCACCCAGACGGTAAGAGCAACGAAGATCGCGAGTGGTAATGCGGCGGCGAGGATGACAAGAAATACGGTAGCGGTAAGTGTCACGAAGATTCCCTTTTCTGTTCTTGATTAATCAGGTGCCTAATGTGGTCTGGAGTTACTTCAAGCTGAAACGGAGCGACCCAGTAGTGCTTCCTCACTCGGCTCTCTCCGAGCTGTTCCAGGCCACTCTCGATGAGTCCAGCAGCTTCCAAGCGGTTGAGGTGCTGGTAGAGCAGTGGCCGAGACATCCCGAGTCGGCGGGCCAGCTCACTGACATGGGTCGAATCCGTCTCTAGGGAGGCGATAATTCGCAACCGAGGCTCACTTCCAAGAGCACTGAGCATCTGAGCGAGCCGTGCTGCGTCCATCATCCCTCCGTATCGTAATCGAACGATGTCAGGTGTAAGTATATGCTTACAGTCAGCGGTGCGCAAGTTCTGCCGGGTCTGGCGGAGACGCTGCCCGACTTAAGACGTGGCCGGTGTCCCATCACGTCCCCTCTTCACCCTCCCCAAGAAGAAACCCAGCCGCAGCACACACCACAGCTGGGTTCCTTCATGGCTTACAGCGTAGCCAGCAGCTACAGCCGCTCGATGTCTACATCGCCATCGAGAATCCTCGGCTCTACCTCCATGTGGATCCCGCGGTAGGGAAGTAGTGCGCGGATAATGTCGTGGGTGATGTCGATGCCTGGAGATGGTTCGTCCCGCAAAAGGTGGTACAGGCTAGGGCAGTAGTCCACGCCGGGAAACTCGTCCTTTGCTTCGGGAACGCACCCGTCCGGGTCAAAAGTCGTGCAGCGAATGATCAGGTCGTCGTGGACACTATTGGGCAGATTGATGGTGAGTCCTGGTGTGGTGGCAGACATGTCTGCAACCGTGGCCTCGTTTACAGACCGGGTAAGCGGGATTAGGCCGCGGGCGGACTCACCGCCTTGGATGCGGGTGAGTCCCGCACGGTTTCCGTAAGTGTCGGCCAGGGTGACAAACGTGACGCGCACCGGGGCAGTGGCCACCGACATGGAGTTAAACGCGGTGAGGACGTTGATTTCGCGCTCGGTGATAAGCCCCTGCGGGCCTGTGAAGCTAATGACGTGGTTGTAGAGCGCGGCGGTGGACATGGACAAGATGGTGTCGGCCACCTGTTTTCCCTGTTTCAGGGTTTCGGTGACTTGGGCGAGGTCGTCTACCTCAAGCTCGGCGGTGAAGTACTGGCAGTACAGTGGTGTGCTCATGTCGAGTGTGGACATGGTTCGTCCCTTTCCTTTGAGGGTGTGAGCAGTGGAAATGTCAAGTGTCGGGCACGGTAACAGGTAGAAATTTGCGGATACGCAAACTGTCCGCGCGGTGGGTTGCCGATGTGCGAGGTATGGCAACAAGCCGCGTGAGTTAAGACAAAATTGCGGATACGCAATCGCGCTCGACGGTGGTCACGCTAGTCGGTGCGGGGTGTGGTTGAGGCTCCGCGCAGGTCGCGCACGTATCGGTTAGCCACAACCGGGGGCAGCGGATCTACATGTTGTGGTGGACATAGCTGTGGGCCACAAAGCGGGGCCTTGAAGGACTTGGTGGGTAGGATTAAGGCCGTGTCCGAGGCTCGCGCGGGGGTACTAAATATGGCATGTCCCTTTTTTGATCTCCACAACATGATGTGGTGGTTCGTCTGGTAGATGTTTGCGGAACCGCAAACATGCAGGCCATATAAGAAATTCCTGCGAAGTTGGCGGTGTGGGGCCACCTGCTTGCCAGATTGCAGATCGGCAAACAAGACTATGTGTAGCGGAGTGCACTGCGTGGCCTAGCTACGTAGCATCCACTACACCGCCCCATTCCACTGCGATCGTGCCGACGAAGGAAAGGCCCATGTCCAGTAACTACACCACCGCCGACTATGAGGCGATCATCGCCAACTACACACCACACGCCGTGCGCTCTGAGCCGTGGAGCCACGTTGCCGACTTCACCCGCGAGTGCGTGCGCGCACTTAACATCACCCCGGATAACACCAGCCGCGACGCACTGCGCAACACGCTCAACTGCGTGTCCAAGCTCGCCGCCTGGGTCTGGGTGAGCTACGGCGTGGTGACTGTCGAGACCGTCTTCCACCCCGACATCATCGGAAACTACTTCCTTGCCGGAGGTGGTGCAAAGCTCAGCCCGTCCACCGCAGGAACCCAGCGCTCGCTGCTGTGTCGTGTGGCGGAGGTGATCAACGACGACTGGAACCCTGACTACCAGCACCCGATTAGCTACGAGCCAACCCTTGAACCCTACGACTCTTATGCCTGTGACAGGATGTGGGATTGGGCCGAGTCGCAACCCACAGCTGCCCGCCGCCGCAACTTCACTACGGTGCTAGCACTCACGCTTGGTGCGGGCTTGCGCGCAGGAGAAATCTGCACGCTGCGCGGCAAAGACGTGCGTGTTGACGGCGACGGGGTGCTGCTGTTTCCGCACGGCTACCGCGGGGCTGGCCCGCGCGAGGTGCCACTGCTCAAGTCTCATATCGAGGTACTTCAGCCGGTCATTATGGCTACCGGCCCGGAGGACTACCTGTTCAGGCCAGGCCGCGACAACGAGAACGTCAGCCAGCTCTCGGCGTATCTCCGCCGGGTAACACCTAGTACATCGCCGGATATGGTGCCGGATACCCGCAGGCTGCGCAATACGTGGATTATCGACCGCATTGCAGCCGGAGTTCCCGCTGATGTGCTGTGTGCTGCGGCAGGACTGAAGTCCTTGCACCAGTTTGAGGACTACGTGGTCGAGGCCGGAGCTAACCGCCGCCATGCCTACCGGATTCTTTTGGCCGGAGGATCGACTCATGGCACCCCAGGTGGAGGCCTGTACGTGCTGTAGCTCGGCTCACGGAGACTTCCTGAGCTATCCCTAGCGATTGCACATCTGCAAAGTTGGATTGCGGATACGCAAAACTCGTCTCATGGCGCACAGACCGCACCAGGGACGAACCACCCTGTGACCTGCGGGTTTACTCATGGTCTGAGGTAAGAAGGCACCGCCACCTATTTCGTGGTGTAGGTGTGCTCACCTCGTGAGCCATGAACGACACCCATGTAACTCACACCCGCCTTACCAGTGTCGGAAACATGCAGTTTCCAACCCTCGGGTCACTGACTGCCGTATCGGTTGCTGCGATGGCGCGGCCACAAGGGCTTGCCTGTGGTGACCTCGATATTGGCAATGACACGTCCCGTCGGGATCATCTCGCCGCGGATGATTCGGGTGATGGTGGAGGTGGGGATACCGCAGGCCTCGGCCAAGTCTTTGGCACTGGGGTAGCTCCCGTCCAGGGTGAGTTTCTGGACGTTGCGGGCAAAGTCCTGCAATTTCCGCATGACCGGATCGTGGGCCTCGATATGGGCATTAGGCCAGTTGGCGTAACGCCTGACCGGAGCCTCGGCGGGAAGGTCGGAAGCCACGAGACCACTTCCTTTGAACAAGAAGAAAAAGACGAACCACCTAAGTCTAAATACAATGAGGTCTACGCTGTGATCGACACACTGACGACACGCGGATTACTGCCACCTACAACTCCTACCGTTGAGCGCAACCGCAAGCGCGTGCTCGCCACGTACTTTTGCTACATGCGCGACCGCTGGTACGACGACATCTCCGTGGACGGCTGTATCTACCTGCTGCGCGATGGCGGAAAGATCCGCACCTACTTACAAGCCCGTACAGCGGATTTATCCAAATCCAGCCTCAATGCCACCCGCCGCATCCTCAACCGCTGCGCAAGCCATGTCATTGGCCAAGAAGGCGCGCTGGAGTGGGCAGAAGAATTACCGGAGGTCTTTTACCCGGCAGCTACGGCTCCGCGCCGCGCCTACAACGCCAGCGAACTTATCCGAATCAACGACTGGGTTCACTCCCGCCCCCGCCGCGAGTCGCGGCGCGTGGCCTGCATCATCGTGTCACTGGCTTTAGGTGCTGGCATGTCCACCGAGGAAATCTATCACTGCCGTGATGGCGACTTCACCGACTTTGGCACAGTGCTGGCGGTTCATGCACGCGGTGGTCGTGGGCTAAAGCCGCGTACCGTTCCGCTGACTGCACCTTTCGACGACCTCATGCGCCAAGTGCTGCATGGCGTGGGCGACGACCGTAGAGACGAACCACTGGTAAAACCCAACTCGGCGCGCCGCCGCAACGATGCCACAGGCCCACACCTGATTGCTGACTTCATCCACAAGACCAGCCAGAACCCATCGAGTACCGGCCTTGCCCCGACACTGCCCAGGCTGCGCTATACCTGGATCGCTACTCATGCCGCCGAGCGCGTGGACTTTAACCATCTGGTCTATGCCACCGGAAGCATCCAGCCCTTCCAGGACACGTTTCACCACATGATCGTTGAATCTGGCGCGCTCACCGAGACCGAATACCGTGAGTGGATCAGCGGCAACAGGGACGAACCAGACTACCCGCCGCTTCGAGTCGTCGAACCGAGAGCAGGAGGCGAAGTCTAGGTGGCCCACTTCAACACCACACCCACCCCGCTGCTTCGCCTGGATGGAGCCAGCGTTTCCTGGGCATTGACCATCATCGACCGCACCGACATCTGCCACCATCTTGACACCTGGAGGCGAGTAGACGGCTACGACCCCGCCAAAGGAGGCAGGCCTAAATCCGTTAACGACCGCACCATCCTTGCGCTCTACCTGATTCTGGCGCGTTCTGGTCAACCCATGCATTTGACCACCATGACGACGCTCCTGGCCTCTCCTGATACGACAGACAAGGCTTTAGAACTCCTTAACCTGCCCAGCCGCGATAAGGCACGACGGGTAGGTGACTTTTACGCAACCCAGCACAGCAACTGGTACTACCGCCTGTGGCGTGCGCTGCACAGCTTCCTTGATGTCGTTGACCCATTCGACAACATCCCGCACCGGGACCTGACCCCTGTTAGGTAGACACCTGAT
>NZ_KV818289.1:0-7979 GCF_001814885.1 Corynebacterium sp. HMSC068G04
ACATCAGCTACACTGACCCAAGCAGCATAGCTCTCCTATCCATCTTCACACTCCTTCCACCTGAAGTGTTTGAAGTGGAAATCTTCAATTATGGTAGCCTTACCTAAACTAGGTATAATCTTTATACTTTCCGAAGGGAGTCTCTGCCGCTGCAAACACCAGCCCTGAACGGGATTCGGTCTCAACCAACGGTGGTACCGCTGGGGCATCGGCCAGCACCAGCTGAATCCGCAGGGGCGAACCACTAATTTCCATGGTGCAGACGGCAGCGTCCGATTGCAACTTTGGTGCAGATGTATCGCAGCGCCATTCGCTTCAACGGCCTGGAGGCCGCAAATGAATCGGATGTGCTGCGTATCTACCGCTAGAAACCGCAGCACATTGGAGACCAGCCGCCAAAATGGGCGAGGTTTAGAAGATGAGAAGCGAGGGCCGAGACGAATGTTAGTCCGAAGTTGAAGGTGGCTGCGAGGTTGAAATCCATCCGGAAATATCGCGAAGTTCTGGGAATTTCCCTTCCCATCGCTGGAGTACAACTCGCCGGAGTTGCATTGACCACCACGGACGTATTGATGCTGCAGTCCGTGGGCGTACTGGCGATAGCCGGCGGCGGCCTAGCGATGCAGCTTTACAACCAGATCCGCACGATGTGCGTGGGCATGGTGACGGCCGGGGCAAATCTTGTGGCTGAAGCAGCAGCAAAAATGGAAAAAGAGAAAACCTCTTGTCAAAATTGCGAGGCGGGAGCAGAACAGATCCGGCGGGCTGTGCGCTCCTCCTTCGCGGTGGCCACTGGCACTGCAATTCTCGGCGCGTTACTGGTCATCGCCCTAGGCGGATTGGTCCTTGTTCTGCCCATCGACAAGCACGTTGCCCAACTCACCTTCGCCATGACCCTTGCGCTCGCACCCGGGTTAGTCCCGATGATGTGGCTCAACGTCCTGCGCCAATTCGCCGTGGGCATGCGAAAACCCGGCTCCCTGTTAACCATCACGCTGATATCGATATTTATAAATATCGCATTGAACTGGTTATTTATGACATGGGCAGCCTCGGATCACTGGAAGGTAGCGGGCATCGGGCTTTCTACAACTGTCATCCAACTGCTTACCTTCCTGGCCTTCCGGATTGTGGTACTGCGCATTCCCGAGCTACAGCCCTATTTCCACATCCTTCCGTGTAAAGGAGATGGGGAGACTATCTGCCGCCTCGTCCGCCTCGGGGTACCAGTCAGTCTGACCTATGGCTCGGAGGCTGCAATAACAACCATCGCCGGTTTAGTGATGGGGACCTTTAGCCCACAGATGCTAGCGGCGCACAATATTGTGAACCAACTGGCGTACATCGTTTACCAAGTGTGCATCGGCTTTTCTCACGGCGGCTCGGTGCTGATCACAAGGGCTCGGGCCGAGAGTGCCGACTCAGTGCGCGAGATTACCCGACGCATATTGTTCGTCGTGGTCACGTATCTGGGAATAATGGGCGCGCTGTGGCTTCTGTTGGGCAGGTGGGTACTGCATCCTTTCTTAAAAGAGGCAGATCCCACCACCTTTCACATTGCCGTCCTGCTCCTATGTCTCGCGGTACTGCAACAGTTCGCCAAAGGAATCCAAAACGTGGCAGTGGGCCTACTGAGAGGCCTGAAAGACACCACCTCAGGGCTACGCTGCACCCTCGTCGGGTACTGGCTGGTTGGCGTCCCCGGGATTCTGATATTTGGAAAGCTCCTCGGATGGGAAGGATATGGCGTCTGGTTAGGACTCATCATGGGTTTCGCAACCACGGCGGTACTGCTGCTACGCACATATTCCCGCCGACTGAATGAACTGACTTAACGGGAATGTTAGGGGGTAAAAGTTTCATCACCCATTGTAGATAAACAAAGGTATGGCTAACCTAATAGATCCACTTGGAAGAAAGGATTGCCTTGTCCCTCACGACAACTAGGGCTCGCGGTTTTAAAACCCCACGCGCCCCTCACCACCGAATGGCCCGCGTAGTCGCCTCAGCCGTCACCGCCACTGCCCTCCTTATGACCGCTGCCTGCAGCACTAACGATGAACAACAGACCGCAGATGACGGAGAAAAGCAACAGATCACCGACATTCTCGGGCGCGAAGTCGAGGTCCCGAAGAACGTCGATCGGGTCCTCATGGGCGGGCAACGGATGCTTTACACGACATCCATCCTCAACAAAGAAAACCCGCTCCAGGGCATCGTTGCCTGGCCAGATGACCTGGAGCAGAACGACCCTGGCACGTACAAGAAGTACGAACAGAAATTCTCAGAGATCGAAGATATTGAGCAAACTGGTGAAGTTTACGACGGCTCGATGTCCGTTGAGCAAGCTTTGAATTCCCGTCCAGATGTCTTCATTGTCTCCGCAAGCAGCTTCGAAGCCGCCCAGGATGCTGGCATCGTAGACGGTCTAGAAAAGGCCGGAATCCCCACGGTTACCGTCGATTACTTTACCGACCCGGTGAAGAACACCGCACCGAGCGTGCGCTTGCTCGGCAAGGTACTCGGCCACGAGAAGGAAGCGGAAGAGTATGCCGAGTTCTATGAGTCCAAGGTGAACATGGTTCAGGAGCGCCTAGAAAAAGCCAAGGCCACCCCCACACCGACCTTCCTCTGGCGAGCTCCCGGCTACTTCGACTGCTGCTCTACCTTCGCTAAGTCCAACCTAGCCCAAATTGTTAACGCAGCGGGTGGCGAAAACGTGGGCGACGATATGATCGACGCCAAGCAGGGGCAAGTCTCTCCCGAGGCGCTAGCTGAAAAAGACCCAGACGTCATCATCGCCACCGGCGCAGACTGGACCGGCGCCAAGCAGCAGCCAAAGAAGAATGGCTTTGTACCCCTGGGCTACGACGAGTCCACCGAACAGGCAGCCAAAGACTTCCAACGCGTTGTTGACGGGCAACCTGTCCTTAAGGAAATGCGGGCGGTCAAGAACAAGCGGGCCTACGCTGCGTGGCATCACTTCTACGACTCCCCATACAACTACCTAGCCATCGAGTGGTTTGCCAAAGCCATGCACCCCGACCTGTTTTCCGATGTCGACCCGCAGGCCGATTTGGAAGAACTACATGAAAAATTCCTCCCTGTGGAGGCTAGCGGCACCTTCTGGACTGGTTTGCCATGAGCCACGGAGCACGAGCGCAATCAATTGCCACCGGAAGCGAGGTGGACGACCAAAACTCTACCCCGCAACGGCAACGCCCCCGGTCAAACTGGTACCGAACAGCTAGCAGGCGAAAGGTAGCGATCATCGCAGGGCTTACGGCCCTGCTATGCGTCACCATTGCCATAGATTTCCTCATCGGCAGCAGTTTGAACGCAAATGAGGCGCTCTACGTGCTCTTTCACCCCAGCGATTCCCGCCCAATTGACTGGCAGATCATCTTTGATATACGTCTGCCTATGACCGTCACAGCGGTGCTCATCGGTGGCACCCTCGCTGCTGCCGGCGCAGAGATGCAAACCATCTTGGATAACCCCTTGGCAGAGCCCTATACGCTGGGCATTTCCGCCGCTGCGAGCTTTGGCGCAGCCTTTGCCACCGTCTCAGGATTCACCGCGGCGGGAATCGGGGCAGCGCTGGGAATGGCGGGCAGTGCTTGGGTCTTCGCCCTCGCGGCCTGTGCGGTGATCGTCCTATTCTCTCGGTCAAAGAGCTCTGGTACCGAGGGAATGATTCTGCTGGGCATAGCCATCGTGTTCCTCTTCGATGCTCTACTAGCGCTAATGCAGTACCTCGCCTCGCAGACCCAATTAGAGCAGGTGGTTTTCTGGACCTTGGGCAGCCTTACGCGCGCTACGTGGCCTCAGATCGGCCTTCTCGCGGTCATCTCACTAATCGGAATTGCTTACTTCTACCGCAATGCGTGGACGCTGACCGCGTTTCGAATGGGCGACGACCGCGCTAGGTCCATGGGTATCAATATCCCAAAGCTGCGCACGTACACGCTGGTGGGAGTCTCCCTTATGGCGGCAACTGCCGTTTCGATGGCCGGGACAATTGGTTTCATCGGACTCGTCGGCCCACATATCGCCAGGATGCTCGTTGGTGAGGACCAACGCTTCTTCCTCACCACGTCCATCATCTCAGGTGCGCTTTTGCTGACCTCAGCCTCAGTGGTATCCAAGCTGATCCAGCCTGGGGCGATTCTGCCTGTCGGCATCATCACCGCGATTGTGGGCGTTCCCGTGTTCGTCGTCCTCATTGTTTTGCGACGCCGCCCCCGAACTGTCTCCTCAACCTAATGATCGCCTCTCCCAGTACTTCCTGCCCCAGAAAGGACCCCCTCGTGGAACAACCGCCCACGGTTCCGCCAGAACCCACACTCCGGGTAGATAACCTGTGCTTTTCCCATGGAGACGAACAGATACTGAATGACGTATGTCTCCCAAAGATCGAAGCTGGAACCGTCACCGCCCTCGTCGGCCCTAATGGCGCTGGTAAGTCGACTTTGCTGCGCTGCATGGCTAACCTATGCCGATTCAGCGGCGACGTCACTGGGCCCGAGGCAGTATATTTGCCACAGGATCCCCCGCCGGAAAGCACCCTTACCGTATTCGAATCGGTACTTCTGGCACTCCAGCATTCCCGGACGGGATTCAGCGGACTACGGGTAGCCACATCCACACAGGACCGAGTCAGCTCGGTCCTCACGCGGCTGGGGCTAGAAGACCTAGAATCCCGAACAATGTCCCAGCTCTCCGGCGGCCAGCGTCAATTAGTAAGCTTCGCCCAGGCCATCGTATGCCGGCCGCAGGCATTACTACTGGACGAGCCAACCAGCGCTCTTGACCTAAGAAATCAGCTCATCCTCATGGAGCATATTCGCGCCTATGCAGCTGAAGCACCCGCGGCGGTCGTGGTTTCGATGCACGATCTTTCACAAGCAGCGCGCTTCGCTCACCGCATTGCGGTACTCCACGCGGGCACTGTATACGCACACGGAGCAGCTAAGGACGTGTTAACCGCAAAAATGTTACGTGAAGTCTACCGCGTAGATGGAAAAGTCACCCTTACTGATGACGGTTCTGCAGCAATCACCACATCCAGAGCCATATAAGGGGCTTGAAGTGCCCCGAGTTTTGTTCCTAGGCATGTTCCTTGATTTCTATTATTCCCTGTTGCGGGTTCTTCTTCCACAATTCGGTTTCCACCTCGGCTGGGGTTCGATATCCCAGGCTTTGGTGGAGCCTTACCTCGTTCCACCATGACACCCACTCGAACGTCGCGATTTCTACCTCGACAACATCATTCCACCTGCGAGTATGGATGAGCTCATTCTTGTAAGAGCCGTTAACGTTTTCAGCTAGAGCATTGTCATTTCAGTCACCGACGGTCCCAGTGGAAGCGGCAATCCCGTGCTGGGCGAGACGCTGGTTGTAGACAACGCTGACGTACTATAAGCCGTGATCCGAATGGTGAATAAGGCCTGTTGTTTCCTTCGCGCTCACAATCGCTTGGTTGAGTGCTTGCAGCGGTAATACCTCGGTGCGCATCGAGTCCGATAATGCCCATCCGACGATCCGCCGGGAGTAAACGTCAGTGACAAACGCGGTGTACACAAAACCCTTCTTCGTACGCACGTAGGTAATGTCGGCCACCCACAGCTTGTTTAAGGCCTTGGGCTTTGAACTCACGCTCGACCAAATCCGGGCGCAGATCCGGCCTGTTGAGGTGTACGGGTTGTGATTGGTGATCCGCCTGTGCCTGTGCCAGAAACACCAGCTAAGCGCATCAGCCGGGCGGTTTGCTCACGACCGATGTCGATTCCGTCACGGTCAAGCGCATGCCACATTGTCCGCACGCCGTAGACACCGTAATTATCCCGATGAATGGCACCAATGCGTTCAATCAGCACAGCGTCACGAAGGCGACGAGCACTTAAGCCCACGGGCTTTGGACTGGCGATAACCACGCGAGGTGATAAACCCACCAGCCCGGTTAATCTTCAACTCCGGTGCAGATGAACTCGACAGAGAAATGATTCCGGTATTTATCGATGAACCGGATCATTTCTTAACGTTTGGGGCCTGGTCGTGAGGCGAAAAAGCTGACGCAGCCTTCAGCAACTCGTTGGTATCTCGAAGCTCTTGATTTTCGCGGCGTAGCCTGGCATTTTCGGTAGCCAAATCTTCAGGAACAGGTTCTGGGATGTTTCCCGCACGACGAGCAGGCTTAAGTCCATAGACGAGCCGTGTGCCATGAAACCCCCAACTTTGAAGCTACTGCCTAGCACGCGGGATGCATCGACATGCTTTCCGCCAAGATGCGGTCCTCCACGAGACGGACCACACGGTCCTTTGCATCCTGGTCAAATTTTCTTGGCATGTTCCAGATTTTCCCATCTACTCAAACGGAACAAAACCTGGGACACTTCATAGCTAACCCCCGACGTGTCTACTTTCCGGGGGCCAGGCCCAGCCATCCGGCTATTCCACCGCCGCAAACGTCCAAAAAGCCACTAGACATCCCGTCCAAAAACATCCTGGACTCCGTGTCCAAAAAGTCGCTAGACATCACACTTCTAGCCCGGAACCCCATATCGGTTTTCCGAGCTAGATGGATAAAAGTATTCAGTTGGTCTTAAGCGGCCTCGCGCGCAGGCGGCGCGTTCGGGCTTGCCTTCTCGCGCGCCGGATCGCGCGGCGGTACAGGTTTACCAGAGTCAGGAGGCGGAGTCTTTTCATCCCGATCCACCCGGCCAAGAAAACGCCGAATCATAGATACATTGGCCGCGACCACACCAAGAGCTGTATAGAAGAAGGCCGCAGCAAAACCGCGTACAGGTCTTCTCGTATGGTCACCAATAGCAGCACCACCACGATTGTTCTTTACATAGTCGTTGCGGGTTTCAATCACATTGCGCCACGTGCCATACACCTTCTTCCATTCCGGTGTCTTAAAAGCAGGGCCAGTTTGGCGGTAGCGCATTCCCTCCTTATTCGGGATGGTTACCGAGACCTTATTGGTACAGCACTTTCCTTTTGCCTTGCGCGCGGTAGATAGATTTGGCCCGGAGATGGAGGGTAGTCCTCTGTCTCTCGCGTCCTGGCGCTGACTCTTTTCCACCAAGGGACATGCCAGTGTCTTTCCTTTACCTCGTCCCGGACACATAAACATCTGGCTCTCACCGGAGAGCTTCTTGCCTTTTCTCCGCATGGCAAAGGCGCGGCGCTCGTTGATCCGCTGGTTGTAGGTGGCCTCATCAATACGTCCGGCATAGAAGTCTTCGGTGGCTTCCACCAGAGGTTTCGGCATGGCAGGACAATACCAGTGGCCTTCAACTAACCCCATGGTTTCATAGGATCCGCGCTTTCCCAGCTGATTGGTTCTGTAGTCTCCCACCAGGGTATAGCCGAGTTTGCGCAGTGGTTCATGGAAGTCTTTGGTCTTAGCCACCGCGAAGTAAGCACGATCGCCCACCACTGTGCCCTTAGGTGTCTCAGGATCATCCGTTAAATGCCGCATGGCTTCCAACCCACGGATCGCAGGGTTGTGGCTGGGCCGGTCGAAGGCCATGCCCATAATCAGGTGTGGCTGTGCATATGGGCCTTGGTCGCGGATGACTCCGGCAACAAGTGTGGCCTCCCAACCCCACACATGCTTGGCGTTTCGCTTTCGGTTTGATTCGCCATGTGTTTCTTGTCGCTCGTCACGGGAGTACCAGCCTGCCTCCGGCTCGGAGGACATGAGATCGTCCGGTCGGTTCGTCCATCGGTTGTTGCCACGGCGCACGCCTGGAATAAGTGTTCCGTCTAGGGTGAGGTCTCCCTGCCAGTTGGCTCGGTATTCTTCGGGCATGTCCTCGGTACTTGCCATAACTAGCTCATTGAACACGTAGGTGGCGCGCTGCCATTTTTCCTCGCGGCGCTCAGGGTCTTGTTCGTCCATCAGCCGGTTGAATTCAGCACGGGTAAGCCTGGCGCGGGGGCCTGGCCCCCGGAAAGTAGACACGTCG
>NZ_KV818290.1:0-1184 GCF_001814885.1 Corynebacterium sp. HMSC068G04
CCCGCCAGCAATCCGATACATATGTTAAGGGCAGCATGTAAGACTGAGCACTCAATGACGCTACCGGAGCGAAATCTCACCGCGCCAAGTATCCACCCACCTGAGGAATTGAACCGGAAGTACGGGCCACAGATGAGCATCAAAGCCCAACAACACCAAATGTGGCAAAAGAAAAAGAGTCGCCTGAAAAGTGTTTCCCGCCCACAATCCCCAACGCCGAAGAAGTAAACCCCCGAGAAATCCGCGGAAGAAAAGCTCTTCGCCTGCAGCCCTTAGAATCGCGGCAACACTTACCCCTTGAACAAAAACGACGCCCGGCATGCCGAGACTATCCGTAGATACAAGACGGATACCAAGATAACCTAATCCAAGCAGCACAGGGAACAAGATGACACTTAAAGCTGCTGCCTGCAGGTTTCCCCAGCGCCAACCCACATTTGCCCGAGCTCGAGACACCCCGATTGACCCGCGTCGGACAAGGATATAGAGCACTGAAGGGGCAAGGAAGAAAAGAAACTCAACCATTTTTCTAGTCCTTTAACGCGAACCGGCGAAGCAACGCGACCCTAAAATACTCGCGCTTCTCATTCTACGATTCACTGTGAGAATGGGACTGAGCAACATTGGTGGGGTAAGTAATGCCACCCTAGCAAATTGGCTCCAGGTATCGATATAAGCAACGGCTCGGGGGGTTCGTGTGGAATCAGAAATAGACTTTCAATGGCTTAAGGGACATTTCGTGTGGATAGATCGATGTGGATTACTGGAACAGCCTGGGATAATGCCTTGATCTTGATTTGGAATCGGTTCCAACGGGCCGATCTGTGAAATCAACACCGAATAACACTAGGTCTGTGGTAGGTAAGCCGCAGCTGGTGCAGTTAGGTCAATTCTGTTAGGTCAATTCCTATGGCGACTTCCGCACTGAAGCCCCTGTACCTCCACTGGGGCTAGCCAGGCATCAAGACTTCGGCCGCAATTGGGGAGAGCGGCATACGCGGCCTGGGCAAAAGAAGAACTCACACGACGCGGCCACCCCGACGGGCGACCTGCCACATTCGATACCGGCATCGACAATGAGTGGAACCCCAGCTTAGGCATAAGAAAAGGCTGGGCCGGACGCTCCTAAATCCACACGAAATGTCCCTTAGCGCGACACGCCGCAAATCCACACGAAATGTCCC
>NZ_KV818291.1:0-37034 GCF_001814885.1 Corynebacterium sp. HMSC068G04
ACACCAACCGCGATACACATACGACGTATCGCAGCCAAAATGAATAAAATCAACCAACAAAAAAGTACATTGGCACACTATTGAGTTCTCAAACATCATCCGCACACCCGTCACATCGAATTCATCTACTCTCTGCTCTGAGCGGCTGGAGTTCATACTCTAGCTAACAAGTTTATCCCTTGTCAACTAGGAGTTAATCTCCGTGTCACCAGCGTCTCGCGGCGACTTCGATAAATATACGCACAGCCCCAAGCTTCAACAAATCGCCTGGTTAACAGCACTTTCCTTAACCTTCGGCGGCCGGTGTAGATGCTCTGTCCCAGAAAACGACGAATCCCGCCGCACAAGGCGACGGGATTCGCATGCAGTCATCTAGCGAAGTCGAGAGCTCTAATTAGTTCAGCTTGGCACCGGCAAAGTTCTTCTTACCGCGACGAAGCACCAGCCACTTACCGTGAAGCAAGTCTTCGTCCGCCGGCTCCCAGTCATCGGCTTCAATACGCTGGTTATTGACGTAGGCGCCACCTTCCTTGATGGTGCGTCGAGCCGCGCCCTTGGACTCTGCCAGACCAGAAGCAACCAACAGATCAACGATGGAGCGCGGTTCACCGGCAGCCACCTCGGCCACGGTGGTTTCAGAAAGCGCACCCGCCAGCGTCTGCTCATCAAGGTCAGCAAGCTCTGCTTTACCGAACAGCGCTTGAGCAGCAAGCTCCACAGCCTTGGTGGCTTCCGCGCCGTGGACCAGCGTGGTCATCTCCTGGGCGAGACGCCGTTGTGCCTCGCGACGGAAAGGTTCATTAGCAACCTTCTCCTCGTATTCAGCGATCTCTTCCTTCGACAGGAAGGTAAACCACCGGAGGTAGTCAATAACCACGGAGTCACCGGCATTGAGGAAGTACTGGTACCACGAGTAAGGCGACGTCTTTTCCGGATCGAGCCAGAGCTTTCCGCCGCCGGTAGACTTGCCAAACTTTTGCCCCTGGGCATCCGTCACCAACGGGACGGTGAGTCCGTGAACCTTGACGCCCTTAACGCGGCGATTGAGGTCGACGCCAGACACGATGTTGCCCCACTGATCGCCACCGCCAATCTGCAGGACGCAGCCGTACTCCTCGCGGAGGTGAACGTAGTCATTGGACTGGAGGAGCATGTAGGAGAACTCGGTGTAGGAAATACCGTCGGACTCCAAGCGGCGCTTGACGGTATCACGGTCCAACATGGTATTCAGCGAGAAGTTCTTGCCGACATCACGCAGGAAATCAATGACGGTCATCTGCGAGGTCCAGTCAGCATTGTTGACCATGGTGGCTGCGTTCTCGCCCTCAAAGTCAATAAACTGGCGCAGCTGCTTCTTGATAGCCACCATGTTCTCGTTGATGGTCTCCTGCGACAGCATGGTGCGCTCCCCTACGTCGCGTGGGTCACCGATTTGGCCCGTCGCGCCACCGGCCAAAGCAATCGGGTGGTGGCCAGCTTTTTGGAAGCGGCGCAGCATAATCATCGGAACGAGGTGACCAGCATGGAGGGAGTCACCGGTTGGATCAAAACCGCAGTACAAGGTAATGGGCTCTTCGCAAGCCTCGCGCAGTGCGTCAAGGTCGGTGGACTGGTTAATGAGGCCGCGCCACTGCAGCTCATCGATGATGTTCATGAATGCTCCTTGGAAAGTCGATTCGGTGCTGTGAGAATTAGTTCTGGGGTGGCCACGGTACTGCGTGGTCTACCAGCATGACGGGAATGTCGTTCTCAATGGGATAGGCCACGCCGAGGCGTTCGTTGACCAAAACCTGTTCTTCGGCCAGATAGTTCAGCGGACCTTTATCCTGCGGACATACCAAGATGTCGAGCAGCTTCGAATCGAGACTCATAACCGCTAACCCTACACCTCCTTGGATTCGATGGATGGAAGGGTCCCGCCGTATTCGAGTTTGAGAGCCATGGAATGGTTGCGCAAATTGCGTACTGAGTTTTGGGCAATGGCGTCTCGAATCTCGCCCATCTCTCGGCCTAGGATCCCCAGCGATTCGCTCATTTCCTCGACAGCCACTGGATTCTTCAAGTCCGTGACGTCGAGGTAAGAATTCACCAGCTCCTTAGAGTGTTCTTCAATCATGTCCCGCACGAGGGCTTGCTGGTGTGGGGCATCGTCGAGGCGGTGCCAATTGTCTAGGACCCACACGGCCGAGTCATCGAACGAGTCCCACGCTTTCTTAACAGGTCCGGGCACTTTGGACTGCTTCAGGTTGTATCGGACGCCCTCCAATGAGCTAATCAGTTGACCTGCACCCGAGGTGGGGGCCTCAATAGCTTTCTCCTGCTTTGGCGGCGTCACGAATCCCGCAGCCGCACCTGTGCAGACCGCGACCAGTGGCCACAAGAAACCTAAACCGCCACCAGTCAACACGTGAAGGACGATAACGAGCGCCGTTACCGCAACGCCGACGACGATCTTCCGCGAGTTCAGTGTGTTCATAAGGTGTAGGCCCTCCTGAGGATAGGTGGAGATTTTTACTGGTAAGCGCGGATTTCCTCGAAGGCCGCGGCGAGGTCACCGTTGAGCGCATCGAATGTCTTGCCGCCCGTGAGCTGAGCAAGCTCCTCCATCTCTTGAATGTTGGCTTCACCATACAAGATGACAAAGACCGGGATCTCCTTTTTCTCTGGGGGAAGCTGCTCATAGGCCTCCTTAAATTGTGCAAAAGTACGCCCACGCGTCACTTCGCCATCAGTCATGAGCACCACGGTCCCAATCTCGCCGCTGCTGGTGTCTACCTCGTTGAAGGCATTGAGCACAGCCTCGAACGTCGCCGTATCGCCATCCGCCACGAGTCGATCTACGCGATCAGCAAGCTCTTTTGTGGTTGCCGGATTCTGCAAATCGACTCGCGCGCGAGTCGGCTGCTGCGGCTCAGAAGAATATGGGATGAGCTTGATCTGCTCACGGTTACGGAAGGCTACCTGACCTTCGCCGTCTGGAGAGCCGTCAGCTGAGCCGTCGATCAGCGGGCGCAGACTATTCTTGAGCAAATCAATGCGCTCGCCCTCCATGGAGCCCGAGGTATCCAAGACCAGCGCCGTGTTGCCAGGGTTACGCAGCTCGTGAGCAAAGGCATCCTCCAGTGCGCTTACGGTTTGTTCATTGGCCGGGTACGGCAGCTCGAAGATGGTCCCGGGCATGTCAGAATCGTCCACACGCAGGTGGTAGCTCCTCAGCTTCTCTGGGTGTTCAGCAAACCATTCGGCAAGTGCCTGCACCTTACCTTCAGCCTCCTGGTCCGGGGAGCTGGCGAGAGCCGACAAAGGGTAGTCTGCCGAAATCACGCCATCGGAGGGGATGACCACCTCAAGATCGACGCCCTCATCCTTGAGCTGGTACAGCACTGATTCATAATTAAGGATGGCGTCGGCCTGCTCCGGATGCTCGCGGAACCTATCAGCCAGCCAACCCGACGATCCCGACGTTAAAGTCTGGTTACTGAAGAGTTTCTGGACCTTGCCCGTGGCCTGGCGGATATCCTTCTCCGTAAGCGCGCGCCCGGTGTCCGCGAAAGCAGTGGTCGCAGCCGATAGCGCGGAGAAGCCCGAGTTTGAGGTCGAAGGATCGGTCATACCGAAGGTAATCCCCGAGTCAGCAATCTCCTGCCACGTCGGTTGCTTCGTGGTCCAGCCCTTTTCCTTAGCCACGGAAGGCTGCACACCGAGTACTACGGGGGATCGCGCCACACTGTGTTCTTTGCGCAGCTTCTCATCGGCACCAATGATGCGCGCATAACGATTGGTGGCAAACCACGTGGCATCATAGGATCCGTCGAAACCGCCTTGTTTCAGGCTGCGGGAATTCGCCAGCGTCCCATCCTCGGTGGTCATGGTGATATCGAAGCCGAGGTCCTGGGAGGCGTCGTCAAGCACCGGCTCCAGAGGCTTAAGCTCCGTGGCCGCCACAATGTTGAGGCCACCGCTGAAGGACGAGCCGGAACCCGGCATATCCACATCATCGAACAAGTCACCTGCCGAACAAGCCGTCAGCGCCATGGCGCTCAGCATGACGAGCAGGACTTTTAAAGACCGAAACATTCCCTTGTACCTTCCTGATGCTTTCCTTGCGGGGCCTTAGCCAACCACTCGCAAAATCTCTTCATAATCCGCCCACCGCAGTGGGGTGGTATCGCCACCATCCACCGGGATCTGGTAGTTATCTGAAGGCTCAATTTTGGCAATGAAGTCCGAATTCTGCGAGCCCAAGCCAAGGTTCTCCGCGACTGCTGGGATTGCGTCATTCATTGCTGTGGCGAACAATGCGCCCTCGTCAGTGCGTGGAAGGACGATGCTGCTTAGTTTCGTCGCCGGTTTCAACGCCAACAGCGTATAGCCGGATAGGTCCTTGCCCGCACGTTCTAGGTACACGTACTGCTCCGCGGTGGTCAATACCATAGGCATTTCGCCCTTATCCACACGGAGGAAAGCATCGAGGATGCCCTGATCAGTGGTTTCGCCATACCCCTGATCAGCAACGAGGCGGCGCATGATGTCATCCGCCTGCGCGTTGATCTTCTCCTTGTTATCGCTGCCCAGGTCCTTTTCCGCATAGTTCGCGGCCGCGGTGTGTACGACCCGGGCATAGCGCAGTGCGGCAAAGGACTGGTCCACCTGTGGCACGGCCACATCCACCACGCGCGGCGAGCCGAAGGACGGACTGATGTCCCGCCAGCGAGTGTCCTTCTGGGACATCTCCACCAGCGTCTCCATGTCCAAAGCCGCCTGGTTGTCGTATCCCGCAACCAAGCCGTGGTCCCTCATGTCCTCGACAAGCTCGCTATGTACCAGCACCAACAGCGGCTTACCAAAAAACATCGGGGATAGGTCATCCCTTCCGGCTAGTTCCGGATGGGCATCGCGCACATCGGAGGTCCATGTAGCGCCGTTAGGATCCGCGAGCACAAAGTCATAATCTTTGTCCAAGCTACTGCTTCCCTCAACGAAGTCCCGTGCCGGTAGGACATCGAGCTCGAGCTCGATATCGTGCTTTTCCATCGCCTTCGTTGTGGCCGGGTCCTTAAAAACAGCCTCCAGCTCTGGGCTAATGGCGCCCTTAACGTGGTGCGTAGTTGTCGAAAAGCCAAAGCTCGGAAGGGAGCTACCTCCGCGACCTATCACGACGGATACCACAGCGAGCGCAAGGAAAACCGCGGCGATCACGAAGGACTTGGTGCGCTTCTTCGATGATGAGCTGCTCATGTTCTAAATCATAAAGTGATTTTCTTCTCACCGCTGGATTCGCGGCGGGGTAAGGGGAGAAACAGGCTCCCCCCTTTCCGTGCGCTCTGGTTAAAGAAGAGAAGGTACGTTCGCGACCAACGAGAAAAGGTCCTTCGGGTCGTCGGGGTTCGCGATGATGTCGATTTCGGATTCCAAATCTGTACCCTTGACGGAATCACGCAGGTAGCGCAGTGCAGAAAAATCATTGATGGCAAATCCGACATCATCGAAGAGCGTAATCTGCTCATCATTATCGCGCCCAGTGGCCTGGCCGGTGAGTACCTGATAGAACTCGACAACCGGGAAGTCCTCCGGCTTCTGCTGAATCTCTCCTTCGACGCGTGTCTGCTCTGGGAATTCAACAAAGACCTTGGATTTATCCAGGATAGAGCTTTCGAGCTCAGTCTTGCCCGGGCAATCACCACCGACGGCATTGAGGTGCACGCCCGGTGCAACGTGGCGCTCGGCCAGAATCTGGTTTTGAGCCTTGTCCGCAGTGCAGGTGGTAATGATATCCGCGCCCACAACGACCTCGTCAACGCTCGAGGCGGCCGTAATGTTGAAGCCCAGCGGTTCCAGATTGCGCCGGAATTTCTCTACGGCCGCAGGGTCAATATCGTAGATGGCAATGTCGTCGATTCCCATCACTCCACGGAAGGCAAGGGCCTGGAACTCGGACTGGGAGCCGGCACCCACCATGGCCATGCGCTTAGAATCCTTCCGGGCCAGGTACTTGGCCACCATGGCGGAGGTCGCGGCCGTGCGTAGTGCAGTAAGCAGCGTCATTTCAGCTTCGAAGGTGGGGTATCCATTGTCAACGTCCGCCAACACGCCGAAGGCAGTAACCGTCTGAAAACCGCGGGCGGGGTTGGAAGGGTGACCGTTAACGTATTTGAAGGAGTACTCCTTGCCATTGGAGGTCGGCATGAGCTCGATAACACCAAAGGGGGTGTGGGAGGCAACGCGCGCAACCTTGTCGAAGCGCTCCCATTCGCGGTAGTCGGCTTCAAGGTAGTCCACCATCCCGGTGATGATGTTCTCGACGCCTTCGCGCTGAATCCAGCGCGCCATATTCTCTACATCAACAAACTTAACTACAGGCTTCATCAAAGTCTCCATTCTTAGTTCTTGTCTTGGTTCTTGCTGTGCGGTGTGTTTCGGTTCCTGGGGTGAAGGTCCGTTTGCGGTGCGGCCGGGAAGCGCGAGGTCGGCAGGTGCTTGGCCTTCCTCTCTGCCGCAATCGCGTAGATTCGCTCACGCCACGCAAACCACATTGCCGCAAACACTGGGATGAGAAGTAGCGTTGAGGCCAAAGCGAAGGTTCCGATGGGGTAATCGAAAGCCATGAGGATGATGACCACGCCGATGAAAGCGAGAACGGACCAGTCACCAGCTTGGCCGAATGGCGAGCGGTAGTTCGGGCGGGTATAGCGCCCCTTCTTGGCCAGCTGCACGAACTTGATGTGTGACAAGGCCACTGCAGCCCACGACGCCAGTGTTCCCAGCGCCGCCAAGTTCAGCACGATTTCGAAGGCCATTTCAGGCACAACATAGTTGAGGAACACACCGGCAAGGCCGACGAAGGCGGCCATCACGATGCCACCATAGGGCACACCGGACTTGGACATGCGCGCGCCGAACTTCGGCCCGGAGCCGGCAGTAGACATGTTGTACATGATGCGGCCCGTCGAATACAGTCCGGCGTTCAGCGAGGAAATTGCCGCGGTGATGACAACCAGCTGGAAGATCGGTGCGGCATAACCAGCGCCGAGGGATTCGAAGAAGGTCACGAACGGCGATACTTCCGCAACGTAGCTGGTGTACGGCAGCACCAGGGTCAGCAGCAGCACACTACCGAAGTAGAAGACCACGATGCGGAACAGGACGCTGTTGACCGCGCGTGGGATGTGCTTCTCCACGTCCTTGGTCTCACCGGAGGTGGTGCCCACCAGCTCGATACCGGCGTAGGCGAAGACCACACCCTGGATGACGATGACGGCGGGAAGCAGGCCATTGGGCAGCCAGCCACCGGCATCGGATATCAGGCTAAAGCCCGTCGGGTCACCATTCGGGTGACCCATAATCACCACGCCGATAGCCACGACCATGAAAATCAACAGCGCGATGATCTTGATCATGGAGAACCAATACTCCAGTTCACCGAAGATCTTCACCGACAACATGTTGAACAACAGGATGCTGCACACCACGCCGAGAGCGAGCAACCACTGCGGGACAGCGTCGAGCCAGGAAGTGTACTGGCCAAACCACTTGATGTAGATGGCCACGGCTGTGCCGTCGGCCACCAGGGTCGCAGCCCAGTTGCCCCAGTAGAGCCATCCGGTAACGAAGGCAGTCTTTTCGCCGTAAAACTCACGCGCATAGGACACGAAAGAACCCGAACTTGGGCGGTAGACGATGAGTTCGCCGAGCGAGCGCAAGATAATGTAACCGAAGAAACCGCAGACCAAATACAAAACTGCAAGAAATGGTCCAGCGGTTTGCAAACGGCTGCCGGTACCGAGCAACAATCCGGTACCGATCGCAGAGCCGATGGCAATCATCTGGAGCTGGCGATTGCCCATCCCCTTCTGAAGTCCGTGGTCTTCCGAAGCATAGACCGCTTTCTCCTTCTCGTGAGACTCCGTGTTAGGCGGGCGAAGTATATCAGCCATTAGGAAGGTAGTCCTTTCAAAGTTGCGAACGTGCCTTTCTTCACATTCCCTAAGAAAACGTTATAACAAGCTAATGAGACTTCCGTCACTTCAATACCCCCACAGTGCAACCCAGCACATGGATGCCCAGTAGTAATAGATTTGTTTTCTACCCCCACGCACAAAAGAACCGCATGGCCTGAAAAGACCATGCGGTTACTCATTCTCTGTGCGGACTAGCGCAGGGAAGTTTTGGCCCACTCCCGCGCGGCGCCAGCGCGCTCGCGAACCTTTTCGCGCTGCTCCACCACGCGAACGCCAGCGGTGCCACCCTTGGTTGAGCGGGATGCCACTGCCCCATCAATGGTCAGCACCTCACGAACTTCCGGAAGCAGGCGCTTGTCGACGCCCGCCAGTTCCTCGTCCGTGAGATCCACCAGATCCACACCGCGAGACTCCGCGATCTGCACGCAGGCACCGGAAGCCTCATGCGCCTCACGGAACGGCACACCCTGGCGCACCATCCATTCGGCCAGGTCGGTGGCCAAAGTAAAGCCACGCGGGGCCAGCTCACGCATGCGGTCTTCATGGAAGGTCAGGGTTTCCACCAGCCCAGTCATGGCAGGCAGCAAGAGGTTCAGCTGCGCCACCGAGTCCACGATGGGCTCCTTATCCTCCTGCAGGTCACGGTTATAGGCCAAAGGCTGCGCCTTGAGCGTTGCCAACAGGCCGGTGAGGTTACCGATGAGTCGGCCGGTCTTACCGCGGGTCAGCTCCGGAACGTCCGGGTTCTTCTTCTGCGGCATGATCGAGGAACCAGTCGACCAGGCATCATCCAGGGTGACGTAGCCGTACTCCGGGGTGCACCAGTAGATGATCTCTTCCGACAGCCGGGACATGTCCACCGCGATCTGGGTGAGCACGAAGGCCGTCTCGGAGGCAAAGTCACGCGCCGCCGTACCATCCAGCGAGTTCTCCGCGGAAGAATCGAAGCCCAGCTCCTCGGCAATCGCCTCCGGATCCAGGTGCAGCGAGGAGCCCGCGAGCGCACCAGAACCATAAGGGGACACCGCCAAGCGCTTATCCAGATCTTGCAGGCGCTCGATATCGCGCAGCAGCGGCTGGGCATGAGCGAGCAGCTCGTGTGCCAGCAGCACCGGCTGCGCCGCCTGGGAGTGGGTCTTGCCCGGCATAATGGCATCCGGGTGGGCCTCGGCCTGGCTAGCCAGAGCCTCCACCAAATCCGTGACCTGAAGTGCGATATCGCGAATGGCATCGCGAATCCACATCCGGAACAGCGTTGCCACCTGGTCATTGCGGGAGCGCCCAGCGCGCAGGCGGCCGCCGACCTCGGGGCCTACGATGTCGATGAGACCGCGCTCCATCGCACCGTGGACGTCTTCATCCGTCGGCAGCGGGGTGAATTCACCAGAAGCGACCTTCTCCCCTAGTTCACTCAGGCCGTTAAGCATGGTGTCCAAGTCAGCGTCAGATAGCAATCCGGCCTTGTGCAGGACCTTGGCGTGAGCCTTGGAGGCCAGCACGTCATAGGGGGCGAGGACCCAGTCGAAGTGGGTGGATACGGACAGGGCAAACATCGCCTCGGAGGGGCCGCCCGAAAAGCGGCCACCCCACAGCGCACCCTCGTTAGTCTTATGCATCGATTCCTTACCTTGACCTTGGCTGTGCTGGTTTACTTACCGGTGGGGAAACCGCCGTCGCGGTCACGCTGGTTGGAGATCTGCGTCGACAGACCGTGCAGCTGGACAAAGCCCTTGGCCGCGGTTTGATCGAAGGTATCGCCGGTGTCGTAGGTAGCCAGGTCGAAGGAGTACAGCGACTGGCCAGAGCGACGGCCGTTGACGGTGGCGGTGCCAGCATGCAGAACCATGCGGATATCGCCGGTGACGTTCTCCTGGGTGGACTCGGTGAAAGCATCCAGGGAGCGCTTCAGCGGCGAGAACCAGAGGCCATCGTAGACCTCCTCGGACCAGCGAGCGTCCGTGAGGCGCTTGTAACGGGCCAGCTCGCGTTCCACGGTGACGTCTTCCAGCGCCTCGTGAGCCTTGATGAGCACCATGGCACCAGGGGCCTCGTAGACCTCGCGAGACTTGATGCCTACCAAGCGGTCCTCCACCATGTCGAGGCGGCCAATGCCCTGGGCACCAGCGCGGCGGTTAAGCTCCTCGATAGCCTGGAGGACGGTCACCGGCTTGCCGTCAATAGCAGTGGGAACACCCTTGTCAAAAGTGATGGTCACCTCGTCCGGGGCATTGCCCAGGTCCGGCTGCTCGGTGTAGGCGTACAGGTCCTTTGTCGGCGGGTTCCACAGGTCCTCTAGGAAGCCGGTCTCTACCGCGCGGCCCCAGACGTTCTGGTCAATGGAGAACGGGGATGCTGCGGACTGCTCAATCGGCAGGTTAATTTCCTCAGCGAAGGCAATGGCCTTATCGCGGGTCCAGGCGTAGTCACGCGCCGGGGCGATGATCTCCAGAGCCGGATCCAACGCGCGGAAAGAGACCTCAAAGCGCACCTGATCGTTACCCTTGCCGGTGCAACCGTGGGAGACGTGGGTGCCGCCGTGCGTCTGAGCAGCCTCAACGAGGTGCTTGACAATGAGCGGGCGGGAGATGGCCGATACCAGCGGGTACTGCTTCATGTACATGCCGTTTGCCTTGATGGTGGGCAGACAGTACTCCTCTGCGAACTCATCCTTGGCATCAACGACGATGGACTCGACCGCACCGCAGTCGAGGGCGCGCTGGCGCACGGACTCCATGTCCTCGCCACCCTGGCCGAGGTCAAGAGAGACGGCGATGACTTCGCCGCCGGTCATCTTGGCCAGGTAAGGAATGGCGACAGAGGTATCGAGACCGCCAGAGTAGGCAAGCACAACGCGTGCAGTCATAGTTATTGGCTCCTTTAAGACAAACAGGTGCTAAAAAATCGAACTTATTTATATTATACAGATTTACGTATAAATGTTAAATGCTGCGGTTGGTGAGTTTCTCACCAAGCTCGCGGCCGGTCAACCCTTCGCGCGCGAGGACGAAGATCGTGTCATCGCCCGCGATGCAGCCGACCACGTCTGGAAGTCCCACGCGGTCGATGAAGGAGGCCAAGTACTGCGCAGCGCCCGCCGGGGTGCGCAGCATGGCGATGTTGCCAGAGAAGTCATGGGACACCACCAGTTCATCAAGCATGCGCCGGAGCTTCTCTCGCGGGCCGTTGAGCTGATCTTCGAATTGCTCCAACTCACCGCCCACCACGTAGAAGGACCGCCCGCCATCGCGCTTGACCTTCTTGGCTCCCAGCTCATCGAGATCACGCGACAACGTAGCCTGCGTGATATCAATCCCCTCATCGAGCAGGAGCTCTGAGAGCTGAACTTGGCTGGTGACCCGGGTGCGATCCAAGATCTCCAAGATCTTGGCTTGGCGGGCGTTGCGTGTAGTTGGGGTCGTAGTCATTCGTTTAGTTCTCCTTTTGAGCCGCAAGGAGCCAGACCAGCAGCGCCTTCTGCGCATGGAGGCGGTTTTCTGCCTCGTCGAAAACGCGCGACTGGGGCCCATCAATTACCTCAGCAGTTACTTCGTTGCCGCGGTAGGCCGGCAAACAGTGCAGGAAGATTGCCTCGTCCTTAGCGCGGGACATCACATCCGCGGTCACCTGATAGGGCAAGAACGGTGTGCGGCGGTCCTTGCCGTCATCCTCCTGGCCCATGGACACCCACGTGTCTGTAATGACAACATCAGCGCCGTCCACGCCGTCAAGGGAATCGGTCACCGTCACCGTACCGCGCTTTCGGGCACGCTCAACAAACTCCGCCTGCGGCTGGAAACCCTCCGGGGCAACAATGGTCATCTCCATGCCAGCGGTAGCAAACCCCAGCATGTAGGAATTTGCCATGTTGTTGTTGCCATCCCCTAGGTAGACGGCCTTCAGTCTAGTAAGGTCCCCGAAGTTCTCACGGCAGGTCACCAAGTCCGCCAAGATCTGGCAGGGATGGAGGTCATCGGACAAGGCGTTGACAATTGGTACCGTCGCAGTCTCCGCCATGTCCAGAAGGTTTTGATGCGCATATGTGCGCCACACGATCGCCTCAACGAAACGGGAGAGCACCGCTGCGGTGTCCTGGTAGGTCTCCCCTTTGCCCATCTGCGTCGACTTAGTTTCCGTCACGATGGCGTGGCCGCCCAGGTGAGCAATTCCCGCCTCAAAGGAGAAACGCGTGCGCGTCGACGTCTTGTCAAAGAGCACCGCCACCGACTTCGGCCCCTCTAACGGGCGCTCGGAGAAGGGATCCTTCTTGAGCCTTAGAGCCAGGTCGAGAACCTCGGCTTGCTCCTGCGGCGTGAGGTCATCATCGGCCAAGAAATGGCGCACACTCATGCAACTTCCTCCAGTACCTTATGCAGGCGTTCCACCGCCTGGGTGAGTTCTTCATCGGTGATCACCAGCGGCGGGGTCAAGCGTACGACCTCGCTACTTGGGGCGTTGAGGATTAGTCCATGCTGCAAACCTGCAGCCACGACTTCCTTGGCCACCGACTTATTTAATACAACACCTAGCATAAGCCCTCGGCCCCTCACCGACTGCACCGCAGGGGATTTACCAATCTCCTGCCGCAACCACTCGCCCTTGCGGGTGACTTCGGCGAGGAAGGGGACGTCGACAAGCTCCAGCACCGTTGACGCCGCCGCACACGAGACAGGATTGCCGCCAAACGTCGTGCCGTGGGAGCCCGGAGTGAAAAGGTCTGCGGCCTGACCACGCGCAATGGTGGCACCGATAGGCATGCCAGCACCCAGCCCCTTCGCCATGGTGATGACATCCGGGAGGATGCCTTCATGCTGGAAGGCGAAGAAGTCACCGGTACGCCCCACACCCGTTTGCACCTCATCCACGACCATGAGGATGCCGTGCTTGGTGCAGAGCTCACGCACCGCCGTCAGGAAACCTTCAGGTGCCGGGATGACACCCGTCTCCCCCTGGATGGGCTCCAAGATAATGGCGGCGGTGTCCTCCGGATCTTGCTCCACCAAAGCGGTCAGGTAGTCGATGTCGCCATAGGTATAAAACTCCACTCCGCCCGGGAAAGGTTCAAAGGCTTTGCGTTTGCTGGGCTGCCCAGTCATGGCCAAAGAACCCATTGTCCGGCCATGGAAACCATGGTGCGCCGCAAGGATGCGGCGGCGGCCGGTCAGACGAGCCAGTTTAAAGGCCGCCTCATTCGCTTCCGCGCCGGAGTTAGAGAAGAAGACGCGAGCCTCGCTATCTCCCACCTTGTCCAGGAGTTTCCCGGCGGCTTCAACCACGGGCTCGCTGGCAAAAAGATTGGACACGTGGCCTACGGTGGCCACCTGGGCGCTCACCGCTTCGACGATCGCCGGGTGGGCGTAGCCCAGCGAGTTCACCGCGATACCGGCGAGCATGTCGATGTAGTCTTTACCGTCTTCATCGGTCACCGTGGCCCCCTTACCGGACACGATGGCAACGGGTGGGGTTCCATAGGTGTTGCTGAGCACCTGACCCCAACGCTCTGTCAACTTGGTCTGCGCGGTCACTTGTTATCGTCCTTCCTGAAGACCGTTCCCTCCGGGTAGTCCTCGCGGTTATAGTCATTGGGCAGCACCATCGTGCCGATTCCTCCCATAGTCAACAGCTCCAGCAGCACGGCGTGGGCGATGCGCCCGTCGATGACGTGCGCGGCACTGACTCCGCCTTCCACGGCCATGAGGCAGGACTCCATCTTCGGGATCATTCCGGAATCCAGGCCTGGGAGGAGCGCGCTGAGCTTGTCAATCTCGATCTTCGACACCAAGGAGTCGCGGTTCGGCCAATCGGTGTACAGGCCCTCCACATTTGTGAGAATCACCAAGCGCTCGGCGCCCAACGCTCGCGCCAAGGCCCCGGCCGCGATATCTGCGTTGATGTTGTACACCTCGCCTTCATCACCGGGCGCGATAGTAGACACAACCGGGATGCGCCCGGCCTCAATAATGTCCATGACGGCGGTGGGATCGACGCTGACGATCTCTCCCACCATGCCGATATCAGTCGGCTCACCATCGACCTGGACGAGCCGCTTGCGCGCCTTAAACAACCCAGCGTCCTCACCCGAGGTACCCACGGCATACGGGCCATGTGAATTAATGAGGTTGACCAAGCCACGCCCCACCTGACCAAAGAGGACCATGCGAACCACGTCCATGATCTCCGGAGTGGTCACACGGAAACCGCCCTTGAATTCGCCTTCAATTCCCAGCTTGCCCAGCATGTCGTTGATCTGCGGCCCACCGCCATGGACCACCACGGGCTTGGCGCCCACGGTGCGCAGAAAAACCATATCGGCAGCGAAGGCGGCCTTAAGGGAATCATCCACCATCGCATTGCCGCCATATTTTACGACCACAATCTTGTCGCGGTAGTGCTGCAGCCATGGCAAGGCCTCTGCGAGCACAGTGGCGCGGTCAGCATTACTTAGTCCCTGAAGCATTGTTCCTCCTCGCGCGTTCTTAAGAGCTGTACGCGGAGTTAATCTCCACGTAGTCATGAGACAGGTCGGTGGTGCGGACAAAAGCTGTGCCGGTTCCCCCGGTGCCCAAGTCCACGCGCACATCAATGTCGGCCCCGGAAAGATCAACGTCGCGCGCGCCGGGCGCGCCAGTGGAACCGACGCACACTGCTTGGTCATTGAAGAACACGGAGATGTTGTCCGGATCCATCTCGGCATCCGCCATTCCGACAGCGGCGAGGACGCGGCCCCAGTTGGGGTCCGATCCGAACATGGCGCACTTGAACAGGTTGTCGCGGCCCAAAGTGCGCGCGGCGTTGAGCGCCTGCTCATCGGTAGCGGTGCCTTCCACGATGATCTTCACGCGCTTGGTCACGCCCTCGGCGTCGGCTTGAAGCTGATCCGCGATATCGGCGCACACCGCGAGAACCGCAGCATCCAACTCCTCCTGGCTAGGTTCTTTCCCGGAAGCACCGGAAGCCATGATAATGACCGTGTCATTCGTCGATGTGGAGCCGTCCACATCGAGCGTATTGAAAGTCTGAGCACTCGCTGCCTGCAGCGCCGAGTGCAAGGCTTCGGAGGAGGCAACAGCGTCGGTGGTGATGCACACCAACATGGTGGCCAGTGACGGCGCCATCATGCCTACGCCCTTGCCCATCGCACCCATGCTCCAGCCCTCGGCCTCAATGAGTGCTTCTTTAGCTACGGTATCGGTGGTCATGATGGCCTCCGCCGCGGACTTACCGTGAGCTGCATCCGCGCCAAGGTCTCCGGCAACCACTTCAACGCCAGCCAATGCCTTATCCATGGGAAGGAGCTCTCCAATAAGTCCCGTCGAGCACGCCGCGATGTTAGCGGCGGGGATACCCGTGTGCTCAGCCGTGGCTGCCACAATCGCCGCGGCGTCCTTGTCTCCCTGTTCGCCGTTGCAGGCATTCGCGTTGCCGGAGTTATAAATGACGGCCTGAACAGTGCCGTCCGCCACTGCTTCGCGGGAAAGCTTCACGGGTGCAGCCACCACGCGGTTGCGCGTAAAGACCGCAGCGGCGTCGAAATTAGGACCCTGGTTAACTACAAGGGCCATGTCGGGTTTTCCGGAGGGCTTGATTCCGGCTGTCGTGGCGCCAGCGAGGAATCCTGCAGGGGCGGTAATCATGTCGAGTTTCTCCTAGTTCGTGTGGAAGTGAGTTGAAGAAGGCGGTGCGGAACGCTTGGGAAAGTAGGGGTGCCCCTTAAGGGGCAACTGCTGCCTGTGGAAGGCCCAGGGTTTCTTCCCATCCCAAAGTCAGGTTCATGCACTGGACAGCAGCGCCGGCGGTGCCCTTGCACAGGTTGTCCAGAGCCGCGGTAATCACGAGACGGCGGGCGCGCTCATCCACGTGTGCTTGGATATGGACCATGTTGCTGCCCACCACGTTTTGCGTTTCTGGCTGTTGGCCCTCAGGCAGGACGAGGCAGAATGGTTCATCAGCATAAAAGTCACGGAAGGCCTCGGCGACTGTGCGCTTGTCGACGTCCCCCTTCAACGGCGCCGTAATCGTCGCCAGAATGCCACGCGGCAGCGGCGCCAGCACCGGAGTGAAACTCACAGACACCGGTTGCTGCGTAAAAGGCTGTAGGTTTTGCAGGACCTCCGGGGTATGCCGGTGTGTCCCGCCTGGCTTATAGGCTTTGAGGTTGCCCATAGTTTCCGCACCTAGCTGTGCCACGGAGGCCTTCTTGCCTGCCCCGGACACCCCGGTGATTGCTATCACCGACAGATCTGGCTCAATCAGATCCTGCGCCACGGCCGGCAGCGCACCCAGGGTAATCGTGGTGGGAAAACAACCAGGAACGGCAACGCGGTTGCTGCCTTTAAGCTGCTCACGGTTGCCGGGAACCTCCGGAATTCCATAAGGCCAAGCACCGGCGTACTCACCACCATAAAACTCGTCCCAGTCATCCTTGCTGCGTAGGCGGAAGTCAGCCGCACAGTCAATCACCGTGACGGACTCCCCCAGCTGGCGGCCGATCTCCGCGGAGTGCCCGTGCGGCAAACCGAGGAACACGATGTCATGGCCAGCTAGAATCTCCGGCGTGGTGTCCTCGATGACGCGGTCCGCCAACTGCGGCAGGTGCGGCATGAGCTCAGATACTCGCTGACCTGCGTTGGAGTGCCCGGTGAGCGCGCCGATGCGCAACTCACCCGAGAGGTATGCTGGGTGCGACAGTAGGAGGCGGAGGATTTCGCCGCCTGCATAGCCCGTAGCTCCGGCGATTGCTACTGAAATAGTCATGCGGCCACTTTAGCAAATAATGCAGTCAGCCGTATGTTATTCAGAAAAAATGCGCCGAAGAGCTCGGCGCACAGATGAGGAAAGTAGGGTTCAGGAAGGTTTACATGACGCGGGACGAGACGTTCCCCAGTCCCTCCGCACCCGATACGGCGGTCTTTCCTGCATAGCCTAGGTAGCCATGCGGGCCGACGAAGTGGA
Source organism: Corynebacterium sp. HMSC068G04 (assembly GCF_001814885.1). Classification (NCBI taxonomy): domain Bacteria; kingdom Bacillati; phylum Actinomycetota; class Actinomycetes; order Mycobacteriales; family Corynebacteriaceae; genus Corynebacterium; species Corynebacterium sp. HMSC068G04. The sequence goes on from NZ_KV818291.1 coordinate 16,908, forward strand.
TACCGCCCTGGGCATCCGCGATGGCTACAACCTCATTGAACTGGTGAACCTGGCCGGGCTGCAGGCGCTTGAAGCTCGTGGTTGTCAGCCCCTGGTTGAAGCAGTCAGCCTTGGAGCGACCTGCGTGGTAGATAAAGCGCGGCGCCAACTGGCCTGGCGGGTTGCACTGCGGGCTAGTGGCACGTGCCCCTTCGGACAGGCACGCGACGTAGGTTCCTTCGATGTTCGAAGCTTCACAGTTGACGGTGCCATCGGCGTTGGAGAAACCTTGGGACAAGTCAGCGGAGGCGTGTGGGGCGATGGTCAATGCGCCGACAACGGCGGCGGTGGCTGTGAGACGAGAAATAAGACGCATGGTGTGAACAATCCTTTCGGTGTGGCTTGGTCTGGAAACTCAGCACCCTTGCTGCACCCTCGAGGTTATGAGGCAGAGCACACCCCTTCCAGCGCTAGGGGATCTCTCCCCACATCAGCACCTGCCCCAACGCGCGCAAACCCGGCAAAACAAAAGCCCGGCTAACCTCCCACAGGGCTAACCGGGCTTGGAGCACTAACGAAGCACTAGCGAAGCAACAGAGTCTTAGGCGCGCATCTGTGCGCCAAGGCGCTGCTTGGCCAACTCCGCAGCGGCGAGGCGGTGCTCGTTGGCCTCTTCATCAGTCAGAGTGCGGTCACCAGCACGGAAGAGAAGCTGGAAGGCTAGGGACTTCTTTCCTTCGCCGAGCTGCTCGCCACGGAAGACATCGAAAAGCTCCACGGACTCGAGGAGATCACCAGCACCCTCCTCGACCACACGGCGAACCATCTCCGCCGGGGTTTCCTCGTCCACCACCAAAGCGATGTCCTGGTGCAAAGCCGGGAAGGAAGACAGCACGGGGGCGGGGAACTTCTCATCCAGCGGCAGGGCTGACATATCGAGCTCCATCGCACACGTGCGTGCTGGCAGCTCCAAGGCCTCAAGGACCTGCGGGTGCAGCTCACCCGCATAGCCGACGACCGTCTCCTCATCGCTTGCGAGAACGATTGCAGCACAGCGGCCCGGGTGCCACGGTAGCTGCTCAGCTGCCTTCACTGCGATGTCCACGCCAGCGGAACGAGCAACCTGGCGCGCAGACTCAATAGCATCCGCGTAGCTGTAGGCGCGGCCCGCTCCCCACGGCCCTTCGTGTTCAATGTTTCCTGTGGCCACCGTGGCTACGTGCAACGGCTGCAGCGGCAAAGAATCCAACAAGTCGGTGACCACGGAGTCCTCCGGGCGCGACTCCACCGACGGCATGGGAGAAGAATCAGCGCGCTTGAAGGCCACCTGCTGGAGGCCGAACAGGGCCAGATCACTGCGGCCACGGGCAACGTTGCGGGCGATAGCCTCAAGGAGATTGGGCAGCAACGTCGTGGACAGGATCGCCTTGTCTGACTCGAGCGGATTCTGCACGGCCACGGTCTGGCGGCGCGCATCCTCCTTGTCCAAGCCCCAGGTATCAAAGGTGTCGTTCGCGATGAATGGCGACGGGAGAACCTCGGCGTAGCCCGCATAGGCCAACCCATGTCCGATCGCACGGCGACGCTTCTGCGCCGGAGTTAGGCCGCGACCGCCCACCGGGGTGGGCAGGATGGTCGGAATGTCTTCCAGCCCTTCCAGACGCAGGATCTCCTCGATGAGATCAACGTCCATTTCGATGTCCGTGCGCCAAGAGGCGGGGATGACGGAGAGCTCCTCCTCCCCGCCAGACACCTCGCAGCCGACCTCCGTGAGGCGCTTCACCACGGTCTCCTGGGAGTAGTCCACGCCGGCGTACTCGCTGGGCTTGGCAGCGCGAAGGGAGATGGGTTCGCGCTTAGCGACGTCGCCCACAAGCGTCCGCCCAGCCTCGATAGTGCCGCCGGCGATCTGCTGAAGCAGCACGCACGCCACGTCCAGCGCTACCTCAACGATGGCCGGATCTACTCCGCGCTCGAAACGGCGAGAAGCCTCCGAGGAGAGCTTGTGGCGGCGGGATGTGCGGGCCACGGTGATCGGATCCCAAATGGCCGACTCGAAGTAGACATCAGTCGTCTCGTCAGAAATCTCGGAGGTGGTGCCCCCCATGACGCCCGCCAAGGATTGGATACCGTTGTCATCGCAGATGACCACGTCGCCCTCCGAAAGCTCCCTCTGGGCATGGTCGAGGGTCTCGAACTTCTCACCTTCGCTGGCGTTGCGCACAACGAGGTTGCCCTTGACAACTTCGGCGTCAAAGGCATGCATCGGCGCGCCAAGAAGCAGCATGACGTAGTTCGTGACGTCGGTAGCCACGTTGACGCTGCGCTGACCAGAGAGCATGAGCTCGCGCTCCATCCAGAACGGGGTACGCGCTGCCGGGTTAATACCGGTCACCTTGCGCAGACCAAAACGCTGCGCCTTGGTTTCCTCCCTCAGGTCAACGTCGATAAGCGTGCCCTCCGGAGCCGGCACGACGGAGGTATCGATGCCAGCCACACTCGGGTCCTGCGCCACGTCCGGGAAAGTGAGATCAAATGCGGAGGCAATTTCACGCGTCAGGCCGCGTGCAGACAAGGCATAGCCACGGTCCGGGGTGATGTTGACATCGAAGACCGTATCGGACAGCCCAATGAGGGGGCGGGCGTCCTCACCAATCTTGTCGGCAACCTCCTCCCCTAGCACGATGATGCCGTCTGCTTTAGGACCGAAGCCCAGCTCAGCTGCGGAGCACATCATTCCGTTGGAGATATGGTCGTAGGTCTCGCGGGCGGCAATCTTAAATCCGCCCGGCAGCTCAGCGCCTGGAAGGGAGACTACGACATAGTCGTTGAGGCGGAAGTTGCGGGCACCGCAGATAATGCCCTGCAGTTCCCCCGTCCCATTGGCCTGGCCAACGTTAACCTGGCAATAGCGAATTGGCTTCTTGAACTGGGTGAGCTCTTCGATCTCTACGACCTGACCGATAACCAACGGGCCCGTGGTTTCCGGAAGGGCCTCGTAGCCCTCGGTTTCAAAACCTACGCGGACAAATCCAGAGTCCAGTTCCTCAGAGGACACGGTCCAGCCGGAATTAGCGGTGCCCAGGATACGGGTAACCCAGTCTTGGGAAATAAGCATTGTTTTCTTTCTATCCTTTCTCTGGGTTCCTATGCCTGCACGCCAAAAGGCAGGGTGAAGCGGACATCGCCTTCAACCATGTCGCGCATATCGGTCAGGCCATTGCGGAACTGCAGGGTGCGCTCGAGGCCCATGCCGAAGGCGAAACCGGTGTATTCCTCAGGATCAATGCCCACCGCGCGCAGCACGTTGGGGTTGACCATGCCGCAGCCGCCCCACTCGATCCAGCCGGCGCCGCCCTTCTTGTTGGGGAACCAGACATCGACCTCGGCGGAGGGCTCGGTAAACGGGAAGTAGTTCACGCGCATGCGGGTGGTGGTCTCCGGGCCGAAGAGCACCTTGGCCAAGTGTTCCAGAGTGCCGCGCAAGTGGGCCATGGTCAGACCTTTATCCACTGCCAGGCCTTCCACCTGGTGGAATACCGGAGTGTGGGTCGCGTCGAGCTCATCAGTACGGAAAACACGGCCCGGGCAGGCGATGTAGAGCGGTACATCACGCTCGAGCATCGTGCGCACCTGCACCGGGGATGTATGGGTACGCAGAACCTGCTTGGAACCTTCCTTGCCCACGTGGAACGTGTCCTGCAAGGTACGGGCCGGGTGGTCAGGCTTGAAGTTCAGAGCGTCGAAGTTAAAGTACTCTGCCTCTACCTCTGGCCCCTCGGCAATTTCCCAACCCATGCCCACAAAGATGTCCGCGATGCGCTCGGACAACGCGGTAATTGGGTGCAGGGCACCGGTCTGCGCGCGGGTGGTGGGGACGGTGACATCGACCTTCTCCGCCTTAAGCTGCGCGGCGCGGGCCTCCTGCTCCAATACTTCACGAATCTGGGCAAAGCGCTTCTCCACCTTGCCGCGAGCCATGTTTACTGCGCGGCCAGCATCCTTGCGCTGGTCCTTCGGCAGCTGCCCCAGTGACTGGCGGGCCTGCGGAATATAGCCGCCATCACCAAGGTGCTCGCGACGGGCGGAGGTGAGCTCGTCGAGGCTAGATGCAGCTTCAAAGGCGGCAATGGCCTTCTGCGCGGCGGCCTCGAGAGCCTCTTCGGTCAATTCGATCTGAGGTGTATCGGACACGTGCCTTGATTACCTTCTTCTCGCACAAAAACTAACGCGGGCTATCTTACCGTGCCGCCTGACTTCTGTGGCCACCAACCCTGGCACATCGGAGGCGCTAGCTGCTCTGCTGCTTCGCAGACTCATAGAGGCAAATGCTGGCGGCCGTAGCAAGGTTCAGAGATTCCGCTCGGCCAAGAATCGGGATACGCACACGCATGTCCGCCTCATCCTGCAAATCACCCAGGCCGTGCGCCTCATTGCCAAAAAGCCACGCGGTGGGCTGGGACAGGTCCGCATCGGCAAGGTCCACCTCGCCGTCGGCTGCAGTGGCCAACACTTGCAGACCAGAGGAACGCAGCTTGCCCAGTACATCCTTGATGTTGGGGTCTCGGGCTACGGGCACATGGAAAAGTGATCCGGCCGACGCGCGCGCTACCTTACAGCCCAAGGGATCCACGGTTTCCCCGGCAAAGATGACGCCATCGGCGCCCATGGCATCCGAGGTCCTGATCAGCGTTCCCGCGTTGCCCGGCTCCGCCGTTAAGACAGGAACTGACACCAGCTTCGGCTTACCGGCCAAAATCTTCCCGGCGGTCCACAGCACTGGGCGGCACACGGCAAAGAGCCCGGTGCTCGTGGCGGTGTCAGACAGGTGCTTTGCCGCCTTATCCGTAATGGGATGCACATACACGTCCATGTAGCCGCAGGCTTGAACAATGTGTGCAAAGCGCTCGGCGGCCTTCTCCGTCACGAAAACATCCGTAGCGGCACCGGTGGACACGGCCGCGTCCACGGCGTTTTCGCCCTCAATGATGAAACGCTCCGCCTTTCGGCGGCTGGCCGCCCGGTGCAATTTGGCGGCATTAACCACGCGCGGCGTGCGTTCAGTAAAGGCAGAGGAAAAATCCAGATTCATGCATTTGACGGTACCCACCGAACCAGACATTGAAAAGTCCCGCTCCCCCAGCAAGTTTGAGTGGGTAGCGGGACGGTTGGTCTCCACGTCATCTCCGCGGATACGGGTGGGCTTTATTTCTTTAGCGGAACTCCGTCGGCGTCCTTATCAAAGCCAGATAAACCACCGGCGATGAATACGAGCTCGACCCACTTCCAGATCACCAAGGCACCGATGAGGATAAAGCCAATGAGGATAAAAGAGGTAACGAATCCTACGATTGCAAGGCCCAACTGCCACATGCCGCGCTGCGTGCGACCAATATAGAAGTTATGAACCCCCAATTCGCCCAAGAAGAAGCACAGGAGCAGTGCTACCAACCATGACTTCTGCTCGCCGCCCGGGTGTGGCTGCTGGCCATAGTTTGACTGGTATGCATCCTGCTGTGCGGGCAGATTCTGGGACTGCTGCGAACCGCCATACGGAGCCGAGCTGTAACCGTACTGATCACTGGATGATCCGAAGGGGTTCGACTGCTGCGACTGTCCGCCATAAGAGCCACCGCCATAAGCATCACCATTGGGCTGATACGCGCTATTCGGGTTGGTCATAACTATCTCTCCTTCGCACCATGTGCCCCTAGGGCAGGCCCAGAAGCCAACGGCTACCTTGATTTACACAACAACGAGCAATGTAACACAAACCACAAAGAGGAGCAGTACGCCCGCCGACCTAGCGGGTGCTACTCCCCACAACAAGAAACCCACCGGTCCTCCATAAGAGGGCGGTGGGTTCGTGACGTTTCTACGCTCGACGCTTACGCAGCCTTCGGTGCGTTAACGTCCTCCGGCAGTGCGGCCTTGGCGGCCTCGCACAGTGCTGAGAAAGCCTCGAAGTCGTTGACGGCAAGTTCAGCGAGAATCTTGCGGTCGACCTCGATCTCAGCCAGGCGCAGGCCGTGGATGAGGCGGTTGTAGGTGATGTCGTTCATACGAGCGGCAGCATTGATGCGCTGGATCCACAGCTTGCGGAATTCAGACTTACGGGCGCGACGGTCGCGGTAAGCGTAAGTCATGGAGTGCAGCCACTGCTCCTTGGCCTTACGGTAGAGGCGGGAGCGCTGGCCGCGGTAGCCCTTAGCGGACTTCAGGATCGCGCGACGCTTCTTCTTGGCGTTAACTGAGCGCTTTACTCGTGCCACAGTAATACTTCCTTATCTTGATTGTGAGTGTGTGGGGATGGGAGTTTCGGCGCTGACTATGCGCGGCCGAGAAGGCGCTTGACGCGCTTGGTGTCTGCCTTGGCGACGTCCTCGGTGCCCTTCAGACGACGGGTGCGCTTGGAAGGCTTGCCTTCCAAGAGGTGGCGGCGGTTAGCCTGCTCGCGACGCAGCTTGCCGGAGCCGGTCACCTTGATGCGCTTGGCGGTGCCCTTGTGAGTCTTCTGCTTCATGAGAATTAAATCCTTAAATCCTAAGTGGAGCGTGGTCTACTTCTTGCCTTTGCGGACGGGCCCAAGGACCATGGTCATATTGCGACCATCCTGCTTGGGGCGCGACTCCACGACGCCGACCTCTGCGACATCGTCAGCCAAACGCTCCAGCAGGCGGAAACCCAGCTCCGGACGCGATTGCTCGCGGCCACGGAACATGATGGTCACCTTGACCTTGGAGCCCTTCTCCAGGAAGCGCACCACGTTGCCCTTTTTGGTCTCGTAATCGTGATCATCAATCTTCGGACGGAGCTTCTGCTCCTTCACCACGGTTTGCTGCTGGTTCTTACGGGACTCGCGGGCCTTCTGAGCCTGTTCGTACTTAAACTTGCCGTAATCCATGATCTTGGCTACGGGCGGCTTAGCGTTCGGGGCAACCTCGACCAGGTCAAGATCGGCTTCGTACGCAAGCTTGCGAGCATCGTCTGTACGGACAATGCCCACCTGTTCACCACCGGGGCCAACAAGACGGACCTCGGGTACTCGGATGCGCTCATTAATGCGAGCTTCAGCGCTGATTGTGGTTCTCCTCGATTGTGGGGGCTAGTAGTGTGCCTACCGTGACCACAAACGAATAAATCCCGGTGCCAAAGGCATCCGGGAGTTTCTTTTCAAGCACGCGCCAACGTATGGCGCCTACTCTTAACCTTTATCCTGCGGCGGAACTAGTGTCCGGCGCGGCTTCGGGTGGGAGAAACTCCGCTTGCGGCCCAAGTACCTCCTGGAGGAGGCGCTACGGGCGGTAGTGCGCACTACTTTAACACCTGATTTTTCAGGAACCAAATCGGCGTGCCGATGTCGTTCCTGCAGTCTGCGTTGCCGTGGGCGGTGCGCAGGCCTCCACCGGTTTAAGCGCGCCAGCCTCCAAGGCCTCAGTTACGACTCGGTCCACTCCAGCAGCAAGAACGTTGAGCGCAGGAATTGCTTCTTCGGCATACTCACCCGGCATGGTGACTTCAATGGCCAATCCCACCGTGGACTCTTTACTCGAGCCCGATGGGGTGGTTTCCCGCACACCAATTTGGCGGTGGGTATAACCGTCGTCGTACTCGGATAGTCCCCACCCGCCCTTGGCGCGGGTGTTCGGGAGCTTGTCCAATCCGTTGTCTTGCCACTCCACAATGTCATCCATTGCGTCATAGACCTGTTCTGCTTCCGGAATACACGGTAAGTGTGCGCCAAACTCTGCCTGGTCTTCCAGCAGCCACGTGGAGTAGCCAAAAGGTTCCTCGAACTCGCCGGTCGAACCATACTCTTCCAAGAGCGCCGTTACTGCGCTCCCAGCATCGCCCTCAGTCCATCGCACGTGGGACCACAACGCGTAGGCAGCATCATTGTCGGATTCCTTAATCGCAAGGTCGACGAGCTCCGGGCTAGCGCCGTCGCGCAGCGCGGCAATCGCGATAGGAACCTTCACCGTCGACCACGCAGGCTCCTCACCGCGTAATCCGGCGTTGACAGTCCCTCCCCTATCCGCCACCGCCACGCCGGCGCGGACATTGAACTCCTTCTGTACTTCAGAGACGACATCGCGTAATTCGGCGCGCACGTCATAGCTGGCGGGCGATTCCACGCCTGGTGATTCTTCGGGAGCCGGCGGCGATGTGTCTTCCGCTGGGCCGGAACACCCCGTCATGGTGGCTGTCGCAGCAATGCTGATGGCTAGTGCTGCCGTGCGGGTACTTCTGTGGCCCAACATCACACCAGCTCCTTGAGGAACCCTCCCGTATAGGAGCCTTCCACCTGCGCCACGTCTTCTGGCGTGCCTTGGGCCACGACGGTGCCGCCGCCCGAGCCGCCTTCCGGGCCCATGTCCACGATCCAATCGGCGGCCTTAATGACGTCGAGGTTGTGCTCGATGATGATCACCGAGTTGCCCTTATCAACCAGGCCTTGAATGACGAGCATGAGCTTTCGGATGTCCTCGAAATGCAGTCCGGTGGTTGGCTCGTCCAGGATGTAAACCGTGCGCCCATTCGTGCGCTTTTGGAGTTCGGAGGCCAGCTTCACGCGCTGCGCCTCACCACCGGAAAGCGTCGTGGCGGCCTGACCCAAGCGGACATATCCCAGGCCCACCTCCACCAAGGTGTTGAGGTAGCGGTGGATCGACGTGATGGGTTCGAAGAACTCCGCTGCCTCCGAGATCGGCATGTCGAGAACCTCGGCGATGTTTTTGCCCTTGTAGAGGACCTCCAGGGTCTCGCGGTTATAACGGGCACCGTCACAAACCTCGCACGGCACATAAACATCGGGCAGGAAGTTCATCTCGATCTTGATGGTGCCGTCGCCCTGGCACGCCTCACAGCGTCCGCCCTTGACGTTGAAGGAGAACCGGCCCGGCTTGTAACCACGCACCTTAGCCTCCTGGGTTTCCGCGAACAGATTACGGATCTTGTCGAAGACCCCTGTGTAGGTTGCCGGATTCGAGCGCGGGGTGCGGCCGATAGGGCTCTGGTCCACCTGCACCAGCTTGTCCAGGTGTTCCACGCCTTCAACGCGCTTGGCGCGACCGGGTACTTGGCGGGCACGGTTGAGTTTGTTGGCCAAGGTCTTGGCCAAGATCTGGTTGACCACGGTGGATTTACCGGAGCCGGACACGCCTGTCACACACACGAGCACGCCTAGCGGAATCTCCACGTCAATGCCCTTGAGATTATTCTCGCGCGCGCCGACCACCTTGAGCATGCGCTCAGGGTCAATCTCACGGCGCGTATCCGGGACCGCAAGCTTCTTCTTTCCTGACAGATACTGCCCCGTCAGGGACTCCTCCACAGATTCGATGCCGGCGGGCTCGCCCTGATAGACCACCGTTCCGCCGAATTCGCCGGCCCGCGGTCCAACGTCGACAAGCCAGTCCGCTTCCCGAATGGTGTCCTCATCATGTTCCACCACAATCAAGGTGTTTCCGATATCGCGCAGGCGCTTCAACGTGGCGATGAGGCGCTGGTTATCGCGCTGGTGCAGACCAATGGAGGGCTCATCCAGCACGTAGAGGACTCCCGCCAGGCCGGAGCCAATCTGGGTGGCGAGGCGAATACGCTGTGCTTCGCCGCCAGACAACGTGGAGGCGCCGCGGTCAAGGGTGAGGTAGTTCAGACCGACGTCGAGAAGGAAGCGCAGGCGAGCCTGGATCTCCTTGAGCACAGCACCAGCAATGATCTCCTCGCGGTGGCCCAACACGAGAGAGTCGAGGAACTCCGCCGCCTCCTCGATGGACAGTGCCGTCAAGCCGGCGATGGACTGCTCGCCATGCGCGGTGGAGGCCAAACGCACCGCCAAGATTTCCGGCTTCAGGCGGGTACCGCCACAAGCGTTACACGGCACACGGCGGGTGTACTGAAGGAGACGGTCCTTCTGCGACTCGGAATCCGCCTGATCGAGCTTGCGCTCCAAAAAGCCGATAGCTCCCTCGAACGGCGCTGACCAGTTGCGCTGGCGGCCATAGCGGTTCTTGTAGCGCACACTGACTTCCACATCTGTGCCATGGATCAAGGCGTGGCGCTGCTCCTCGGTGAGCTCGGAAACCGGGGTGTGGGGATCAAAGCCCAGAGCTTTCGCTAGGCCTTCGACCAACTTGACAAAGTACCGCGCATTGGGGCTCGAGGTCCACGGTTGGATGGCCTCAACGGCTGGGGCATCCGGGTCCGGGATCAACAGATCCACATCCACCTCAAGGCGCGTACCCAAGCCATCACACACCGGGCAGGAACCGAAAGGCGCGTTGAACGAGAACGCGCGGGGCTCGTATTCCTCAATGGTCAGCGTGTGGCCGTTGGGGCAGGCAGCCTTTTCCGAGTAGGTGTGCGTGAGCTCTTCGCGGTCTACGAAATCCAGGGTGACTAGGCCGTCTGCCAAGCGCAGCGCTGTCTCGACAGAATCCGTCAGCCGCTGCTTTTGGGAAGCTTTCACCTGCAGGCGGTCCACGACGACATCGATGTCGTGCTTGATCTGCTTCTTCAGCTTCGGCGGGTCACTGAGCTGGTAAAGCTCCCCATCTACCCGAACACGGGAGTAACCCTGGGCCGCGAGGTCAGCAAAGAGGTCAACGAACTCGCCCTTACGTCGGCGAACGACCGGTGCGAGGACCTGGAATTTCAGCTTTTCCTCGTGGCTTAAGACTTCATCAACAATCTGCTGCGGGGTTTGGCGCTCAATGACGGCGTCACACTCAGGACAGTGCGCAGTGCCCGCGCGGGAGAAAAGCAAACGCAGGTAGTCGTAGATTTCGGTGATGGTTCCCACCGTCGAGCGCGGGTTGTGGTTGGTGGACTTTTGGTCAATGGACACCGCTGGGGATAGACCGTCGATGAACTCAACGTCCGGCTTATCCATTTGGCCAAGGAACATGCGCGCGTAGGAGCTCAAAGACTCCACGTAGCGCCGCTGGCCCTCGGCGAAGATGGTGTCAAAGGCGAGTGAGGACTTGCCTGAGCCCGATAGGCCGGTAAACACCACCAGGTTATCGCGCGGGATATCGATGTCCACGCCCTTGAGGTTGTGCTCACGCGCACCACGTACGACCAAACGATCAGCCACTAGTTGTTGCCTTCCTACACAAAAGAATGTGTGTTCAGAGAGTTCTCATTCAGAATGTACCCGTATGGTTGGACTTATGAACAACGCGCTTGAGCTTCATAAAATTTCCGTGTCCGAGATGGACAACAATTGCTACCTGCTGTGCGCGGGTGACGAGGCGCTGCTTATCGACGCCTCCGCTGACGCCCCCGCGCTGCTCGCTTTAGCCGCCGACCACGGAGTAAAGATCTCCGCGGTGCTGACCACGCACCGCCACTGGGATCACGTACGCGCACTCAAGGAAGTCTTGAATGAAACCGGTGCCGTTCACTATTCCTCTTTCTTGGACTCCCCCGCTTTGCCCGCGCCCGTCGACGTGGAACTGGAGCATGGCGATACGCTTCCTTTCGCCGGTTACGATCTGCCCGTCATTATCCTGCGCGGACACACCCCGGGCGGAGCAGCAATTGCAGCGGAGATTGATGGCGTTACCAACCTCTTCGTCGGTGATTCCCTCTTCCCCGGCGGCGTGGGCAAGACCACCTCCGAAGGGGACTTTGTGCGCCTCTACAAAGATGTCACGCAGCGGCTCTTTGACGTCTATCCGGACGACGCAATTGTCCGCCCCGGGCACGGGGCTCCCACCACGCTCGGCGCGGAACGCCCGCACATGGACGAGTGGTGGGAGCGCCGCTGGTAACTACGTGTTAACTGCTGCGCTCACAGCAGCAGTTGTTTAACGCGCGTACTATGGTGTGGCGAACGTCTTTACAGATCTATTGAATGGAGCACGTTATGATTCGTAAATTTGCCCGTCCTATGCTGGCCTCCGTGTTTGTCTGGGATGGTGTGGATACGCTCCGCAACACCTCGGAGCACGTCGCGGACACCGAGTCCGTGCTCAAGCGCCTGCGCAAGGTGCTGCCCCGCGAATACGCAGGTTACATCCCCAATGACCCAGAGCTGGTTACCCGCGCGCTCGGCGGCGCGAAGACCGCTGCGGGCACGAGCCTCGCGCTGGGCAAGGCTCCGCGCACCTCGGCTGCAGTGCTCGCGCTGACGCACGTACCCAACCTGGTCGGCAATGCTTTCTGGACCGCGGATTCCAAGAAGGACAAGGAAGCACAGCGCAACAGCTTCATCACCAATACCGCTCTGCTTGGTGCCCTCGCCATCGTTACGCAGGACACCGAAGGAAAGCCCTCCGTGCGGTGGCGCGCCGCTAAGGCCTCTGAGCGTGCAAACAAGAAGATTCAGCAGGCGCTACCGGGCAAGTCCGAACAGCAGAAATTCGCGGAGGACTTCTCCAATCGCGCAAACGAGATTTCTTCCGATGCCACGGCCAAGGCCAATGACTGGTTTGAGACCGCCAAGGACTACGTTGAGGACAACCGCGATGACTGGGAGTCTGCCGGCCGTGACTTCATCGACTCCGCGCGTTCCTTCGTCGAGGATACCGCTGAGACGGCACGCGAGTTCTTTGAGGACAACAAGGATGACTGGCTCGACGCGGCCCGTGACAACACCGATACCGCCCGCAAAGGACTGGTCAAGGCTGCTGGCAAGGCACAGGATCGTGCCGATGAAGCCCTGGCTAAGGTAGATTCGCTCGATGGCAAGCGTGCCCAGAAGAAGGCTCGCAAGCGCGCCGAGAAGCTGCAGAAGGAAGCCTCCAAGAAGCTGGATAAGGCTTTCAAGAAGTTCGGTGACCGCTTCTAAGCTCTCCGTCCTTCGCTGCGGATAACTCCGCAACACACCACGACAATCGCCGCGGTGGAGAGAACAACGGCTCAGCTAGTATGCTGGGCCGTTGTTCTTTTTCCTGTCCACTCTTCCCCATCTCCCTTACTTCCCGTCTGTCCACGAGAAGCCTTCATACGCACCCAAGGAGCCTTGTGTCTGAATCTTCACCCGCGACTCACACCGGGAAACCCGGCGCCCACACGAACGAGCAGAGCGCGGAAATAGCTAGCGAGCAAGCATATGTCGATGGCCTCTTCGAGCGTCTGGACAACGAGGTTCAAGCGGCCAACGAGCGCTTGAACGAAGTACAAGCTGCCGTCGATCCGCATACCCCGGACGCCGATGCACTCGTTCGGCGAGAGACCGAGTACCACGGCCTGCAGGCTAAATTGGATCGCCTCAACGTCGCCCAACTCGGCTTAGTTTTTGGCCGCATCGACATCGATGCACCCGGTGATAATCCCACCCCGGAAGGCCTGGACCGGCGCTACATCGGCCGCATGGGGCTCGACGCCAGGGAGGAGAACTACCGGACACTCCTTCTGGATTGGCGTGCGCCGATGGCGCGCCCCTTCTACCTCGCCACTACAGCGCACCCTGAAGGCGTCCATGTCCGCCGGCATATCCGGACCACTGGGCGCACGGTTACTGGAATCAGCGACGAGGTCTTGGAGGGAGAATCCTCTGCTGACAGCAGCGATGTCGCAAGCGAGTCCGCCCTCCACCACGTGATGCAGCGCGCCCGCACCGGGCACATGCCCTCCATTGTGGAGACCATTCAGCGCGAACAGGACGAAATCATCCGTGACAGCACGCGGGGCGTCATGGTGGTCGAAGGCGGACCAGGAACCGGCAAGACCGCTGTTGCACTGCACCGCGTGGCCTACCTGCTCTACACCTACCGTGATCAGCTCGCCGCCACGGGCGTGCTGATCGTGGGCCCCAACTCCACCTTCCTGGAATACATTTCCCGCGTGCTCCCGGAACTTGGTGAAACCGGTGTCGTGCTTTCCACCATCTCTTCCCTCTTCCCCAGCATCGAGGCTACTCACTCGGAGTCCTTGCTCGCCCGCGAGATCAAGGGCTCCGCTGCCATGGTGGAAATCCTCGGCAACGCGGTCAAGGATTATCAGCGCCTACCGGAGCAGCCGCGCACGGTGGAGATCGATCGGCTCGAGCTCACCGTCACCCCAGCTATGGTCAAGGCGGCGCGTACCCGCGCGCGACGCTCGCGCAAGCCGCACAACGACGCTCAAGCGGCATTTGCGGAACACCTCATCGAGTCTCTGGCCCAGCAGATGGCCGAACGCATCGGTTCTGACCCGCTGGGAGGTGCCAACCTGCTCTCCCGCGCGGACGTGGATCAGCTCCACGATGACCTCGCCGAAGAACCACAGGTCACAGAACTCATCGACGAGTTCTGGCCCCATCTCATGCCTACCGAGGTACTCGCCAATCTCCTGAGTAGCGCCGAACGAATCGATACGGCAGCCTACGCTTATGATGACGAAACCCGCGGTGCCCTCTACCGCGAAGACGGTACGTCATGGGCGGCCTCCGACGCCGCGCTTCTCGACGAGCTCGCGGTCCTCATCGGCATGCCCGACCCCGAAGCAGAGCGCGCCGCCGAGGAGAAAGAATGGCGCGAACAGGTCGCGGAGGCAGAAGACGCCCTCGATATCCTGAGCTCCTCTGATTCCACTGACAACGATGATGACATGTTCGAAGCCGAGATCCTCTCTGCGCACGATGTCATCGACGCCGAGCACCTCGCTCGCCGTCACGAGGTGCGGGATTCCCGCACCACCGCCCAGCGGGCCCGCGAAGACTACACGTGGGCCTACGGGCACGTCATCGTTGACGAAGCCCAAGAACTTACCCCCATGGAATGGCGCATGATTTTCCGGCGTAGCCCCTCGCGATGGATGACGCTCGTGGGCGATACGTCCCAGACTGGAGCACCCGCCGGTGTGGATGACTGGGGCGAGACGCTCGAGCCTTTTGTTGGAGAGCGCTTCCGACTGCACGGGTTGACGGTCAACTACCGCACCCCACGCCCGGTTACGGAATTGGCCAATCGGCTGTTGGAAGAAATCAACCCTGAGGCCACGCCGAGCATCGCGGTGCGCGATGGTGTTAACGTTGTCTGGCACGACGACGCCACCGATGCGGAGCCGAGGACATTTGAGGATGAGGACGGGCGCCTGCGCGCCGTGATCACGGCTGCCAACGTCGAGGAGATCAAAGGCCTCGAGTTTGATCACGTCACGGTGGTCAACCCCGATGACATCGTGGCAGCCTCCCCACAGGGTTTGCACAACCTCTATGTTGCGCTCACGCGTGCGACGCAGTCCTTGACCATCACCGGCCGTTATGCGGAGGTTTTCGGATAGTCTGGTGCCCATGGCTCTTTCCGATATCGCCCGCAAAGTCGAATTCACTGTCAATTCCCTCTCGCTCAAGCGCTCGGCACGCAAAGGGTGGCAGCCCAGCATCACTGGCTATGCCGGTTACGGCAATGAAGAATTCGTCCGTGTTCTGGGCCGTGTCCTCATGCATGACCCGACGGCTGAAGAAACGGATACCTGGGCGCAGCGTGGCTACCGCCAATTCTTCACCATTCAGGTCACAGACCACGAGGTCGAAGCCACGGTTGGTGGGAAGACGGTATCGGGAACCACGAACGACAACGGCTACATCGATATCCTCGTCTACAACCACGGCCTAGAGCCCGGCTGGCACGAGGTCACCATCCGTGCCAAGGGCGCGGACGCGGTGACCTCGGAAGTCCTCATCGTGGACAAGGACACCACGTTCGGCGTGGTCAGCGATATAGATGACACCATCATGGTGACGTGGCTTCCACGCGCAATGATCGCAGCATGGAACTCGTGGGTTAAACGCACCAATACCCGCACCCCCGTCGAAGGTATGGCACGGTTCTACCGGGAAATCGCCCAACAGCACCCCGATATCCCCTTCATTTACCTCTCCACCGGCGCCTGGAACACCTACGACACCTTGGTTAACTTCATGGCGGAGAAGGGCTTCCCGCGTGGTCCCCTGCTGCTGACAGACTGGGGTCCTACCCCCACCGGCCTCTTCCGCAATGGTCAGGAGCACAAGCGCGTGCAGCTCCGCAACCTCTTCATTGCTTTCCCGAAGCTCCGCTGGCTGCTCATCGGCGACGACGGTCAGCACGATCCGCTTACCTATGCCGACGCGGCGGCGGAGCACCCCAACCACGTAGCGGCCGTGGCGATCCGCAACCTCAGCCCGCAGGAACAGCTGCTCGCACACGGTTCGCTCGCGCCTTTGGTGAAGGTCAACGAGCAGACCTCCTTCGATATCCCACTCATTCAGGGGACGGATGGCGACGTTCTTGCCCACGCTTACCGCGAGCTGCGATTGAGCAACTAAAGCTCGTTAGAAACAAAACGGCGCGCAGGCCCAGAGACTTCCTCAATGCTAAGGACTTCTCCGGAGCATGCGCGCCGTGACGACTAGCGTCCTAGCTCACAGTGTGAACAATCATGACGTCACAGTCAGACTGACGTGCGACATCCGCCGGAACCGAACCGAGGAGGCGGCCGGTCAGGGAGTTAATTCCGCGGTTACCAACGACGAGCAGGTCTGCCTTGTTGTCGTTGACGATAGACATCAGGGCCTGAACCGGGGTTCCCGGGCGCACAGCGGTCTCCACCTTCGTCACGCCGAACTTCTCTGCGTGTTCCTTGCCGGAAGCGAGGTTGGCCTGGGCCTTCTCATCACCGAGAATCGTCACGGAATCCTGGCGCAGCGTCTTGGAAGCCTGCTCCTGATTCTCGTAGTAGGCGCAACCGATGATGAGGGTGGCATCGAAGGCTGCGGCGATCTTGGCGGCACGCTCCACTGCGAGCAAGGAGGACTTGGAACCGTCGGTACCGACCACGATCTTGTTGTAATCGCTCATGATGACCTTTCTTCGCTGGCCCCAACCGTGGGGCCACCGCTTGACAAAATTTTAAAGCTTTTGCGCACCAGCTAGTCTAACAACGCTGGCGCGTTCACGTCGATCAGCGCGCACGAGGATACGCGCGCGGTACACTGCCCTAGTCAGTGGTGTTGACCACCACGACGTCGGCGTGGGCCTTGCGCGTGAGCTCCGTCGCTACCGAGCCAAACACGCGACCGCGCACCGAGTGAATTCCTTTGTTGCCCACGACGAACATATCAACGTCGTAGTCCTTGCCCACCTCGAGGAGCGAATTCACAGGGTCACCGGACTTAGCAATGATTTCAATGCGCTTCGCACCCTCACCGTGCGCGATCTCCGCGGCATTGCTGAGGAAGCTTTCCGACATCTCCTCGCTCACCACCGGTACTCGTGCGTCCTCCGAGTTCGGGGCGCCGAGCATCGAACCAGAGTGGTTGTAGAAAGCGGACACGATAATCAGCGTCGCGTCATAGGCGCGCGCCATGGATGCGGCAGAACGGACAGCGCGCATGGAAGTCTGAGAGCCATCGGTTCCGACGGCGATGACGTTGTAGCTCAGCATGATTCTCCTTATAAGTAGCGATTAATCCTTAACAGTATGACACGGTCTTCTACGCAGAGATTGGTTTTACCCGCATATTGAGTAGGCAAATTTCAGCACTGGGCGCGCCATTAGATCCCGGCCTCCTTAAGACCGCGTTGCTCCTTTTTCAGATCAGCGATCTCATCGCGCAAACGCCCCGCCAACTCGAACTTGAGCTCTCGGGCAGCCTCTCGCATTTGGGTCGTCAGGTCGTCGATAAGCGCCTGCACCTCGTCGGCTGCCATGGAGGACACATCCGGCTTGTCGACGATTGCCGTGGGATCCGCGTCCTGCCCCTGCTCATCGGCGTTCTCATAGACCTGGTCCAAGATATCGGCGATCTTTTTGCGCAGCGGCTGCGGGTCAATGCCGTGCTCCTTGTTATACGCAATCTGCTTCTCACGGCGGCGTTCAGTCTCCTCGATGGCTTCCTGCATCGAGTCCGTGATTTTATCCGCGTACATGATGACCTCCCCGGAGACGTTTCGGGCGGCGCGGCCGATCGTCTGAATAAGCGAGGTGGTGGAGCGCAGGAAACCTTCCTTATCGGCATCCAAGATGGCAACGAGTGAAACTTCAGGAAGGTCGAGGCCCTCACGCAGCAGGTTGATGCCCACGAGGACATCGAACTCACCCAAGCGCAGCTGGCGTAACAGCTCCACGCGCTGGAGCGTGTCAATATCTGAGTGGAGGTAGCGCACCTTGATGCCGTGTTCCAGCAAGTAATCTGTGAGGTCCTCCGCCATACGTTTGGTCAAGGTCGTGACTAGGACGCGCTCCTGCTTCGCGGTACGGGCGCGAACCTCATCGATGAGATCATCAATCTGGCCCTTGGTGGGCTTGACCGTCACCTTGGGGTCTACGAGGCCGGTGGGGCGAATAACCTGTTCCACGAACTCGCCGCCGGAAGCCGTCATTTCGAAATCGCCCGGTGTGGCCGACATGTAGACGGTTTGGCCCACGCGCTCCTCAAACTCATCGAAGGTCAACGGCCGGTTGTCTACGGCAGAAGGAAGGCGGAAGCCAAACTCCACGAGGTTGCGCTTGCGCGCCATATCGCCTTCAAACATGCCGCCGATCTGCGGGACGGTCACGTGAGACTCATCGATGATGGTGAGGAAGTCCTCTGGGAAATAATCCAAGAGCGTCGCCGGCGCGGAACCGGCGGGGCGGCCATCAACGTGGCGAGAATAGTTCTCAATGCCGGAGCAAAAGCCCACCTGCTCAATCATCTCGAGGTCGTATTCGGTACGCATGCGCAGGCGCTGCGCTTCGAGCAACTTGCCGCGGTTCTCCAGCTCGGCGAGGCGCTCCGCGAGCTCCTCCTTGATGTCCTCAATGGCACGGGCCATACGCTCTGGGCCTGCTACGTAGTGGGTCGCAGGAAAAATCCGCACCTCATCGACCCGCTCCAGCACATCACCCGTGAGCGGATGGATGTAATAGAGCTCGTCCACGTCATCACCAAAGAACTCGATGCGTACCGCACGCTCTTCGTAGGCGGGGATGATATCCACGGTATCGCCCTTGACGCGGAAGGTTCCGCGCGTAAAGCCCACGTCATTGCGCTCATACTGAATATCGACGAGCAGACGCAGGAAGCGATCGCGGTCAATTTCCTCCCCTTCCTCGAGCACGACGGAGCGGTCAAGGTAGGACTGCGGGGTGCCCAGGCCATAGATGCAGGACACTGAGGAGACGACGACGACATCACGGCGAGAGAGCAGGGCCGACGTTGCCGAGTGGCGCAGGCGCTCCACGTCCTCGTTGATAGAGGAATCCTTCTCAATATAGGTATCCGTCTGCGCGATATAGGCCTCCGGTTGGTAGTAGTCGTAATAGGATACGAAATACTCAACCGCGTTGTGTGGCAGGAGTTGGCGCAGCTCATTTGCCAGCTGTGCTGCTAGTGTCTTATTCGGCGCCATCACCAGTGTCGGGCGCTGCTGCTGTTCAATGAGCCACGCAGCGGTCGCTGACTTACCGGTGCCCGTGGCACCCATGAGGACGACGTCGCGCTCTCCGCGGTTGAGGCGTTCGTTGAGTTCCGCGATCGCCGCAGGTTGGTCACCGGCGGGCTGGTACTCGGACTCAACACGAAACTCGGCCGAGCGGCGCTCAACTTCGCCGACTGGGCGGTGTTCAGAGACCGGCAGGATAGGGTGTTCAGCAGCAAAAGCCATGCCGACCAGTCTAACGCGGCGCGGACGAAACCGGCTAGGACAGCGGCTTAGGGCAGCGCCGCACGCGTGGTGCGCAGCCACAGCTCGAGCTCACCGGTGGTCTCCCAGAGCGCATAGATTGCGGATTTGTCCGGCTCCATCGCCGTGTTGATCCGCTTGCGCAACCACGCCCGAGTCTGCGGTGTGCGCAGCGCCTTGACAGCGTCAGCGCTGATCCCCGGGGGCAGCTTGTCGGCCGGCGCCGTGGCCAGCGCTCCCAAGGCGATGACAATCTCGGCGTCGTCGATATCAATGGGCGAATCCACGCAGCTCTTTTTGAATGCATCGAGGTCGAAGGAACCGTCACGAATATCCGCGAGCACTTCGCACGCGGCATGATTATCAAAAGGCCCAACGTCCCAGGTTCCCATGAAGGGGGGAGAATAAACCGCTTACATGAACGGGATGAGAGCAGCAGGTAAATTTTATCCGCCATATCCTTTAAAAGTTCCTGCCTTCCTTTAGAATCGGCTGGCATGAAGTTCCGTTCCCTTGCCAGCACCCTGACGATTGCCGGGCTGCTCCCCCTCGCCGTACTAACCCAGAC
>NZ_KV818291.1:37134-105996 GCF_001814885.1 Corynebacterium sp. HMSC068G04
CCCTCGGCCTTCGCCGCGCCGTGTACGCCCTACTCGAAGTCTGGTAGCTTTACCTCCACTCCGAAGGCTTCCGGTCCAGCCGGTGGATCCTCTCTCGGTGGGCTCGATGCGCTCTTCGGCAGCTCCTCCCGTTCGGGAAAGCCGGGAGAGTCTGCGAATGGGCAGCGCAGCAACTATAACCAGCGCCAAATCACTGGCGGGCCCACCCAGATCATGCAGCTGATCACCGGTTCCGGTTCGCCCAACCGCACGGATCAAAAGTTTGGCATCTCCGGGACCGATCTGGGCATCGCCTACTCTGATGACACAGGTCATTCCTACTACGTCTTCGGTGATTCCATGGACTGCGTCGGCGAGGGCGATGGTTGGCGTTCTAACCTCCTGTTGCGCACGACGGACCACGATTATGGCGATGGGCTGCGTCTCGAAGAGGCACTGACTACTGGCGGCTGGTCCGACAATGGCCGGGCAAAGGAGTTCATTCCTTCACAAAAGGTTGGGGATGCCGATACCAACGGTGAGCGCACCACGATCCCCACCGCGGGCATCGTTGTTGACGGCGTGCATTACGTTGACTACATGTCCGTGCGCTCGTGGCACGACCCGAACACAGGCTGGTCCACCAACTATGCCGCGACGGTGAAGTCCACCGATGGCGGAGTCACGTGGCGCGCGGTTCCGGAGGCCACACGCACCAACGCTAGCCACGGTGCGAACGCGCCCATCCCTGGCGGGGCCAACTATCGCGCCGGTTTTGAAAAACTGCAGCAATCGGCCTACATCGAGCACGGGGACTATGTCTACCGCTTTACTACGGGCAACGGCCGCCGCGGCCCCGCTTACCTGTCGCGCGCACCGAAGTCGGAATTCCCCAACGAACGTGCCTTCAGCTACTACTCTGATGGCTCCTGGGTAAAGGACCCCGCACAAGCTAGCGAAGTGCTTGACGGTAAGGTCTCAGAGCTCTCCGTCGCCTACAACCAGTACTTGGGCAAGTTCGTCACCATGTACGGGGTGGAAGGTGAAGGCATCGTCATGCGCACTGCGGATAGTCCGGAGGGACCGTGGTCGCCACGCCGCATGCTAGTCAGCGCCGAGACCACAAAGGTCGTCAGCGGCCAACCTCTCAACGACACCTACGCGCCCTTCGTGCTGCCAAACCAGGATGATCAGCACCTGTATTACACGCTAACGTCGTGGCGCGACTACAACACCATGCTTATGCGCACGGACCTCGATTTTGTGGGTGAAGACATGGAAAATAATGACCACATCGCCGTCTCAGACGTCGTAGCAACGCGATAGTTAGAAAGAGATTCTTAGCTATCGGGTGGGCCTAGGAGTGCATGCAGCTTCTCGACGACCCCCGCGACCTGCCCATCGAGCGCTTCGCGGGGGCCGTTATTATCAATGACGAAGTCGGCGGCGGCGCGGCGCACATCATCCGGGATCTGCGCGGCTATCCGGCGGCGTGCATCGTCCTCATCCAGCCCGCGGTACTCGACAAGTCGGCGCACCCGCTCCTCTGCGTCGACGTCGACGACGATGGTGGCATCCATGTCTCTGTGGAGCCCTTTATCGACGAGGAGCGGCATGTCATAAACCACGAACTCGGCACCACCTTGGCGAGCTGCCTCGAAGCGTTCCTGGGTTTCTTCCTGGATACGCGGGTGGGTAATGGAGTTGAGAACAGCGGTTTTCTCGGCGCTGGCAAAAGCGCGGGAGGCCAATCGACCGCGATCAAGGCTCCCATCGGGGAGCAGAACGTCCTGACCGAAGGCCTCCGCCAGCTCAGTGAGTGCCGGCTGGCCTGGCTCAACGATGTCACGGGCGATGCGGTCTGCATCGACCAGTACCCAGCCTTCCTGCACGAGGAGTTCCGCTACGGTGGATTTTCCGCTGCCGATTCCGCCGGTAAGTCCAATCAGTTTCATACCGGCTTAGGATACGCGAAAGGCCGTCTCTCCCCCAGCGGGGAAAGACGGCCTTTCCTAAGAAGCAATGTCCTTAGTTGCCAGCGAGCTTGTCGCGAAGAGCAGCGAGCTGCTCGTCGGATGCGAGGGAGCCGCCAACCTCTGCCTGAGAATCGGATGCCGGAGCTGCATCCTGGGACTCAGAAGAGTAGTTGGAGTTGGCAGCGGACTCGGCGGCCTCAGCAGCTGCAGCACGGTTGCGCTCGATCTGAGCGGTGTGCAGGTTGAAGCGACGCTCGGACTCGGCGTAGCGAGCCTCCCAAGCCTGACGCTGCTCGTCGTAGCCCTCGAGCCACTCGTTGGTCTCCGGGTCGAAGCCCTCCGGGAACACGTAGTTGCCCTGCTCGTCGTAGGAGTCAGCCATGCCGTACTTGGACGGATCGAACTCGTCGGTGTAGTCCTCATCTGCCTGCTTAACGGACAGGGAGATGCGGCGACGCTCGAGATCGATGTCGATGACCTTGACCATGACTTCCTGGCCAACGTTGACAACCTGGTCCGGAACCTCCACGTGGCGCTGAGCCAGCTCGGAGATGTGGACGAGGCCCTCGATGCCCTCCTCGACGCGAACGAAGGCGCCGAACGGAACGAGCTTGGTGACCTTGCCCGGGACGATCTGGCCCACAGCGTGGGTGCGGGCGAAGACGCGCCACGGATCCTCCTGGGTTGCCTTCAGGGACAGGGACACGCGCTCGCGGTCCAGGTCGACGTCGAGAACCTCGACGGTAACCTCGTCGCCCACGGTGACAACCTCGGACGGGTGGTCGATGTGCTTCCAGGACAGCTCGGAGACGTGTACCAGGCCGTCGACACCGCCGAGATCGACGAAGGCGCCGAAGTTGACGATGGAGGAGACAACGCCCTTGCGGACCTGACCCTTCTGCAGCTGGTGCAGGAACTCGGAGCGGACCTCGGACTGGGTCTGCTCGAGGTATGCGCGGCGGGACAGAACAACGTTGTTGCGCTGCTTGTCCAGCTCGATGATCTTGGCCTCGAGCTCCTGGCCGATGTACGGCTCCAGGTCGCGAACGCGGCGCATCTCAACGAGGGAAGCCGGGAGGAAGCCACGGAGGCCGATGTCCAGGATGAGACCACCCTTGACAACCTCGATGACGGTACCGGTAACCGGCTCCTCCTTGGCGTGCAGCTCTTCGACGGCGCCCCAAGCGCGCTCGTACTGTGCGCGCTTCTTGGACAGGATCAGACGGCCTTCCTTGTCCTCCTTGGTGAGAACAAGAGCGTCGATCTCGTCGCCGACCTCGACAACCTCATCCGGGTTGACGTCGTGCTTGATGGAGAGCTCGCGGGACGGGATGACGCCTTCGGTCTTGTAACCGATGTCGAGCAGGACCTCGTCATGGTCAACCTTGACCACGGTGCCCTCGACGATGTCACCATCGTTGAAGTACTTGATGGTGGCGTCGACAGCTGCGAGGAAGTCCTCTGCAGTTCCGATGTCGTTGATCGCAACCTGAGGGGTGTTAGAAGTTGGCATGTAGTTATGCTCCGAATAAACGTAGGAGATCGTAATTGGACAGTTACGCGTCTCTTGAAAAGCGTCATTAAGCAGCGTACATACGCAAGGCTTAAGATGGATTCCAATCCCGACTCGCAGCCGTGCCAAGCTCTCCTACAGTAGCCCAGCGCGTCCCGAGTCATAGACACGCCCGTACAACCCTACATCCTCGCAGCTAAAACGGCAAATACGACACGAAAAAGAAATTGGGAGAGGAACAATGTCTTCAGCATCTTTTTCTGCATCCGCAGCCAATCGTGAGTTTTGGGATGATGACGCCGACTCCTACCACGCGGAACACCCCGAGTATCTATCCTCTTTCTATTGGTGCCCGGAGATGCTGCATGAGGCTGATGCGCAGCTGCTTGGCGACGTCTCCTCCGCTACCGTCCTCGAGCTCGGCTGCGGCTCCGCGCCGTGCACGCGGTGGCTGCAAGGACGCACGCACTTTGCGACGGGCTTCGATCTCTCGTCTGGAATGCTCTCCCATGCTGAGACTGGCCTGCCACTCGTTCAAGCAGATGCCTTGGCGCTTCCCTATCGCGATGAAGCCTTCGACGTCGTCTTCTCCGCCTTCGGCGCCTTGCCCTTCGTGGCCGACCTAGACCTAGCTCTGCGCGAGGTCCACCGGGTCCTGCGCCCACGTGGCCGCTTCGTCTTTTCTGTGCCACACCCGATGCGCTGGGTCTTCCCCGACGATCCCCAGGTCCTCACCGCAGCGCTGTCCTATTTCGAGCGCGCCTACCTCGAGCAGGATGCCAACGACGAGCTCACCTATGCCGAGTTTCACCGCACGATGGGTGATTGGGTGCGAGCGCTCCAGGTGCGCGGTTCATTTGAAATTCACAACCTCATCGAGCCCGAGTGGCCAGAGGGCCTCGACATCACTTGGGGCCAGTGGTCTCCTGAAAGGGGAGCCATTTTCCCCGGTACCGCCATCTTCGTCTGCGACGCGCGCTAAGCCGGATACCGCCCACCCTGTTGCCGAGTCTGCCGGTCGCAGCGAACTAAGCTGGCAGTCATGCTTCAAGAACGCCTCGGGATCTTTCTGCGCCGCACGGTGGCGTGGTGGATCGACGCCTTCCTTGCCGCCGCCGTGATCGTGGTGCTCAAGTGGCTCATCAACCTCAGCACCGATGGCGCCCTCACAGGCAGGGCGGGCGCCATATATGACATCGTCGCCCTCGCCCTCGTCTTCTACGTCTACCGTGTGTGGGCGGAGGCGACAAAGCAGACCTCCCTGGGTAAGTGGTCGCTAAAGCTGGAGGTCATTGCTGAGCATCCCGGCATCGCCAGCGCTGCAATTCGCAACAGCTGGCTACTCCTCACCCTTGTTGCACTGACAGGACTCCCCTATGTTGAGGCAACCATTTTGGCCATCCTCGGATTGAGCGTCCTGCTGCTGGGACAAACTCCCTTCGATCTCCTCGCCGGGTGCTTGGTGGAGCGCCGCACGCCCACCGAGGACGAGCGTGCGGTGGGCTTGACTTAAATCCCTAAAGCGCTCTCTAGTGCGCTGCGGCATCCCA
The DNA here is from genome assembly GCF_001814885.1 of Corynebacterium sp. HMSC068G04. Classification (NCBI taxonomy): domain Bacteria; kingdom Bacillati; phylum Actinomycetota; class Actinomycetes; order Mycobacteriales; family Corynebacteriaceae; genus Corynebacterium; species Corynebacterium sp. HMSC068G04. The sequence continues at coordinate 42,153 of NZ_KV818291.1, forward strand.
GTTCTCGCCCACGCCCACGGAGACTTCCAGGGGCACGGTCAACTCGATAGCCTTGTCCATCTCGTGTTCGAGGATGCGCTGAACTTCCTCCGCTTCCCCTGGCGCCACCTCCACGACGAGTTCATCGTGAACCTGGAGCAACACGCGCGAAGCCATGCTTTCCAAAGCCTTGTCCACGCGGATCATGGCGACCTTGATGATGTCTGCCGCCGTGCCCTGGATGGGCGCATTGAGGGCCGCGCGCTCGGCGTTTTCGCGCGCCACACGGTTATCGGAGTTGAGCTCCGGCAAGTAGCGCCGACGCCCAAAGACCGTGGAGGTGTAGCCATCCTTGCGGGCCTGCACGACAACCTCATCGAGATAGCGCTTCACGCCACCGAAGCGTTCGAAGTAGCTCTCCATGATCTCCTTGGCTTCACGTGCCGGGATACCTAGCTGCTGCGACAGACCATAAGCGGAGAGACCATACACAAGGCCATAGGACATGGCCTTGACGCGGCGGCGCAGCTCTGGCGTGACCTCATCGACAGGGACGTCGAAAACCTTGGAGCCAACATAGTTGTGCAGATCCTCGCCCTCACGGTAGGCCTCGATAAGGCCCGGATCAGCAGACAGGTGCGCCATAACGCGCATCTCGATCTGCGAGTAGTCCGCCGTAATCAGGGTTTCATAGCCTTCCCCCACCACAAAGGCCGAGCGGATCTGGCGCCCCGCCTCCGTGCGCACCGGAATGTTTTGCAGGTTCGGCTCCGTGGAGGACAACCGGCCCGTTGAGGTCACAGTCTGGTTGAACGTGGTGTGGATGCGGCCATCCGGCTGGATGGTCTTGAGGAGCCCCTCCAGCGTTGTTTTCATCTTCTGATACTCGCGGTGCGCCAGCAGGTGGTCCAAGAAGGGGTGCGGGTGGGTAGCAGCGAGCTGCTCGATTTCCTTGGCCGCGGTGGAATAGCCAGTCTTGGTCTTCTTCGTCTTTGGCATATCGAAGGTCTCAAAAAGCACTGCCTGCAGCTGCTTCGGGGAGTTCAGATTGAGGGAATCGTCACCAGCGAGCTCGCGGGCAGCGCGCTCTTGCTCGTTAACCTGCTCGATGAAGGCATCGCGCTGCGTCTCCAGGACGTCTCGGTCCACCGCGATGCCGGCGGCTTCCATGCGCGCCAGGATGCTCACCAGAGGCAGCTCGAGGTCGGTATACAGCTCGAAGGAATCAATCTCCTGGAGTTGACTCGTCAATTCTGCCGCCAGCTCCATGATGGCGCCGGCCTGTTCCACAAGCTGATTGCCATCCAAGAGGGAGAGCTGCTCCGTGGCAGCCCCGAGGGACTTCTGCAGATGGCGCTGGTACACATCCGTCAAGGCGTAGGTGCGCTGGCCCGGCCGCAAGATATAGGCGGCGAGAGCGGTGTCGTGGGCAATTCCTTGCAGCTCGATTCCCCGGCCGGACAACATATGCCATGCCGCCTTTGCCTCGTGGAGGTACTTCGGCGCATCCGATTCCAACCAGGCAGCCAGTGCGGCGTCATCGGCCACGTCCAGGTCCGCCAATTCAATCTGGAGTCCCTCGAAGGAGGAATCGACGAGTGCTAGTGCGGCGGCATCACCCGCGCCCGGTGTTCCGTCGCCTTGCACGAAGACCGCTACGTGTTCTTTGTCCTCGAGCCACTCAGCCAGCGGAGTGTCTACCACGGTCACCGATACGTCTGGTGCCTCCTCAGCCGCCGCGGCTTCAGCTGCTGCGTCATGCGGTACGGCGTTGAGGACCCGCTCGCGCAGATTCGTGCCGAATTCCAATTCATCAAAGCGAGCTGCCACCTCGCTAGCCACGGCACCCTTAAAGCCGAGGTCCGCCGGGCCGACCTCGAGGTCCATATCCGTCACCATTTGCGTGAGCTGTCGGTTGAGCTTGACCTGCTCGATGCGATCGCGGAAGTTTTGCCCCGCCACGCCCTTAATCTCCTCGGCGTGCTCGATGAGGCCATCCAAAGAGCCGTACTGCGTAATCCACTTCGTGGCGGTCTTCTCCCCTACCTTCGGGACAGACGGCAGGTTATCGGAGGGGTCCCCGCGCAGGGCTGCGAAATCTGGGTATTGCTCGGGGCTGAGGCCATACTTCTCTTCTACTGCCTCCGGGGTAAAGCGGTGCAGCTTGGAGACTCCGCGCATGGGATAGAGGACGGTCGTGGAGTCGTCGACAAGCTGCAAATAGTCGCGGTCACCAGTGACCAGGAAGGTCTCATAATCCGCGCCGGCCTGAGTGGACAACGTAGCCACGATGTCGTCAGCTTCGAAGTTATCGCGCGACAGCGTAGTGATTCCAAGCGTCTCCAAAACCTCACGGATGAGCTCGACCTGGCCGCGGAACTCTTCGGGGGCGGCTTCACGCTGCGCCTTATACTCCGGGAACATCTCCGTGCGGAAGGTCTTTCGCCCCACATCGAAGGCCACCGCGACAAAGTCCGGCTTTTCCTCAGTCAGAATGTTCGCCAACATGGAAAGAAAGCCATACACCGCATTAGTGTGCTGACCGCCCGAGGTGGAGAAGTTCTCTGCGGGCAGTGCATAAAATGCGCGAAAGGCCATGGAGTGGCCATCAATGAGCAGGAGTCGAGGCTGAGAAGTAGTCACCCGGCCCATCCTAACGTGTTGCGCTCAATGACACCGTCGAGGGCCACAGGCAGGCAATTAGGTTCGAATTGGTCCGCTGCGCTAGTATCGTTGCTTGTGCGCCCCTGTAGCCCAATTGGCAGAGGCAACGGATTCAAAACCCGTGTAGTGTGAGTTCGAGTCTCACCAGGGGCACAATTCCACCCCACAACAGAGCCTGTTGTGGGGTGTTAGCGTTTTCAACGGAAAGGAACCCGTCGCCATGCGTCGCACTATCATCGCTGTGAGCACCGCCATTGCCCTCACCGTAGGCGGCACCGCCGCTGCTACTGCTGCCGAATCTAGCGCGGACAGGCAGATATCCACCAAGGTTGAAGGATCTTCTTACTATCAAGAACTGCGCAAGTCCACGGCTTCCTCCAACGATCCTCAGCTGAATAATTTCTACGCAGTGCTTCTCGACGGCCTCGTCGGCCTCACTGTCTTCGCCATCCTGGGATCGCTCTACGGTGAAGTATCCAAGCGCCTGCCGATGTAAAAGGCGTATATCCTTCTACTGATTGAATAGTTTGCATAAGCCTGCGTTGAGGTGAGAGAATAAAAAGTCATCTGCTCACCCGCTCTTCCCGGCACGGCAATCCCACCGGGTAGACAGTCAAGGTTACTTTCGGTTTATGCATTATCTTTTCAACGCCATTCGCGGCGCCCTTATTGGCATGGCCGAGTTAGTCCCCGGAATCTCCGGCGGCACCGTTGCGCTCATCGTCGGCATCTATGAGCGCGCTTTGCATAACGCCAATGATCTCATCTCCGGCCGTTTCAAGAAGGTCGAATGGGGCTTCCTCGTCTCCGTGGCCGTCGGCATGCTCGTCGCCGTTTTCGGCTTCTCCACGATCCTCCATAACTTTGTGGAGGGCCAAGTTTCGCTATCCAGCGCGCTCTTCCTCGGCATGGTCGCCGTGTCTATCATCGTGCCGCTGAGCATGATGTCGCGCGTTTCACCCGCGTCCATCGCCGCGCTTGTTATCGCCGCCGTCGCAATCTTCTTCGTCACCGGCTTCACCTCCACCCCAGTGGAAGACCCCAACCTGCTCGTGGTTTTCCTAGCGGCCATGGTGGCTGTGTGCGCGCTCGTTCTTCCCGGTGTGTCAGGCTCCCTCATTTTGCTGACCATGGGCCTCTACGCGCCGATTATCGGTGCGGTCTCAGACCGCAACATGGTCGTCGTGGGTGTCTTCGCACTCGGCGCGGTGTGTGGCCTCGCAGCTTTCGTCAAGGTATTGAACTACCTGCTGGATAATCACCGCGATCCCACCCTTGCAGCCATGGCTGGTTTCATGCTCGGCTCCCTACGTACGTTGTGGCCATGGGGCGCTGACCAAGACGCCTCCACACCACTAATCCTGCTTATGTTTGCGATTGGCGGCATCATCGTGGCCATCTTCATCGTTGTGGACCGGCGCAAAGCCGCTAGCTACCAAGAGAGTTAAAGCATGAGAAAGAAAACGGCCATCGTGGGCGCTGCCGGGTTACTAGCATCCGCTACCCTCTCCGGTTGCGTCACGAACGAGGAGCCAGCACTGCCAGAAGGCTGGTCCGCACCCAACGTGGACGAAGTTCCCGAGATCGCCGCGATGTACGAGGACGCCGATGGCGTCCTCACCGTAGGCACGAACCCACCGTTCGCACCTTTCGAGTTCAAGGATTCCGATGGCTCGATCATCGGCCTAGAGATGGACTTGGCCAATGCCGTCGCCCAAGTGTTGGGGCTTGAATTTCAGCCGGTGGAGCAAGACTTCTCCATGATTCTGCCGGCGGTCCAAGCCGGACAAATCGATCTGGGCGGTTCCGGATTCACCGATACCGATGAGCGGCGCGAGAACTTCGATTTCGTCGATATTCTCTATGCCGGCATTCAGTGGGCGAAACTCACCGATGGCCCCAATGACGTGGACCCATCCAACCCCTGCGGCCTCACCGTCGCGGTGCAGCGCACCACGGTGTCGGAGACCGACGATCTGCGCCCCAAGCAGGAAGCCTGCGACGGCAACCTGACCATTCTTCCCTATGACACGAGCGACAATGCCGCCCTTGCCGTACTTATGGGTCGCGCTGATGCTCTCTCAGCGGATTCACCAGTCTCAGCATGGGCGGTCAACCGCTCGGATGGGCGTATGTCCATGGTCGGCGAAATGTTCGACGCAGCCCCTTACGGCTTCGCTGTACCAAAGGACTCCGACCTGGGCCCAGCCGTAGCAGCGGCGCTCCAACACCTCATCGACACCGGAGCTTACGCCGAGATTCTCGATAAATGGGGTGTAACCGAGGGACTCGTCGAACAAGCAATGATTAATGAAAGGCCGATCAATGACTAACTCCTCTCTCCCGGCTGCGCCGGATTCAGCGGCTTCGACTCCCCCGGAAAAGATCGAAGCTCGCCCACTGCGCCACCCCTGGCGCTGGGTCTTCGCTACCCTTCTCGCTCTGCTTGCAGTGTGGTTCATCATCTCCTCGGCGCGCAATGAGGCCTTCGGGTGGGGCACGTATTTCCAGTATCTTTTCGATACCCGGATCGCCACCGCTGCGCTGCATACCATTGCCATTACGATTCTGGCGATGATCATCGGCGTCGTGGGCGGCGCTGCCCTCGCGGTGATGCGCATGTCCCCCAACCCTGTGCTGGGAGGCGTGTCGTGGGTCTTCCTGTGGCTCTTCCGTGGCACGCCAATCTACGTACAGCTCGTCTTCTGGGGTCTGCTTTCGGCCCTCTACCAATCCATCAACCTAGGATTCGCGGAGATTTCCCTCACCGAGGTGCTCACTAACGCATTCCTTCTTTCCGTCTTGGGCTTGGGCCTAAACGAGGCCGCATACATGGCGGAGATTGTCCGCTCCGGTATCTCATCTGTTCCGGAGGGCCAGAAGGAAGCCAGCAAGGCCCTGGGAATGGGTTGGTGGATGACCATGCGCCGCACGGTGCTCCCGCAGGCTATGCGCATCATCATCCCGCCGACCGGCAATGAGTTCATTTCTCTGCTCAAGACTTCCTCCCTTGTGGTTGCTATTCCCTACACGGCCGAAATTTTTGGCCGCGCCACGGATATCTCGGCTGCGCTCTTCGAGCCCATTCCGCTTCTGATGGTGGCCGCGACGTGGTACCTGGCTATCACCTCTCTGCTCATGGTGGGCCAGTACTTCTTGGAGCGCCGCTTTGAGCGCGGCGCCACCCGCGAGCTCACCGGCCGCCAGCTGGCCGCACTAGCGGATGCCGAAGGAACTATCCCCCGCAACGTCTCTGTCATCCCGGAGGTAAAGAACTAATGACCACCCCCATGATCTCCGCGCAGAATGTGCACAAATCCTTCGGCCAGCTCGAGGTTCTTAAAGGAATCGACCTCACCGTCATGCCCGGTGAGGTCACCTGCCTCTTGGGTCCCTCCGGTTCCGGCAAGTCCACCTTCCTGCGCTGCTGTAATCACCTGGAGAAGGTCACGGCAGGCCGCCTCTACATCGACGGCGAGCTCATCGGTTTCCGCGAGCGCAACGGCGTGCTCTATGAAATCTCCGAGAAGGAAGCCGCAGCCCAGCGCCAGGATATCGGCATGGTCTTCCAACAGTTCAACCTGTTTAGCCACCGCACCGTGCTGGAAAACATCATCGAGGCACCGGTCCAGGTAAAGAAGCAGAGCCCAGAGCAAGCCAAAAAGAAGGCCATGGAGCTGCTGGACAAGGTCGGCCTCGCGCACAAGGCGGATGCCTATCCGGTGCAACTGTCAGGTGGTCAGCAGCAGCGTGTCGCCATTGCCCGCGCGGTTGCCATGGACCCGAAGCTGATGCTTTTCGACGAGCCCACCTCCGCCCTCGACCCCGAGCTCGTCGGTGAGGTGCTGCGCGTCATGAAGGAGCTTGCCGCCGACGGCATGACCATGCTTGTCGTGACCCATGAGATGGGCTTTGCCCGGGAGGTCGCCGACACCATTGTCTTCATGGATGGCGGCAGTGTCGTCGAAACCGGCACCCCGGAGCAGGTCTTGGACAACCCGCAGCACCAGCGCACGAAGGATTTCCTCTCTTCGCTGCTCTAGCGCGCTGCACTGCAACCACCGACGCACGCGCGGCACCACCGCCGCAACTGCCCTAGTTGCCAAAGTTATGCGCCGCCATCGCGGCGGGAGCAATGGTTTTGGCAACTAGGGCAGTTTATTTTGCTCAAGAACCGTTCCAACGTGGCGAAAGCCAGATAAAAAGCGAAACCCCGACCAGTCCGAAAAGGATAGCTGGCCGGAGTTTAGGGCTTTAGGGAAAAACGTAGGCTCTACTCGGAGACGCCTTCGTCTTCCACAGTCTCAGCGGGCTCCTCAGAGTCCTCGGCGGAGGCCGAGGCCATCGGGCTATCCGCGGACTGGGCTTGGATGACGTCATCCAGCACCGCGTGGATGTAGGGCGCGGCCTTGTCATTGGAGTACTCCGAGGCAAGCTCTACGCCTTCGACGAGCGCAGTCGCGTTGGGAACATCCGCGTTGAAGAGGATTTCCCATACCGCTACGCGCATGATCGCGCGGTCAACAGCAGGGATGCGCTCGAGGGACCATTCGCTGGAAAGGTACCGGGCGATGGCGTCATCGATAGCGTCCAACTCTTCAGCTGCGCCGCTGACGATGTCGCGGGTGTACTCAGCGATCGGCGCCACACCATTTTCCGGATCGCGGGCAAGCTCGACGCGGTCCTCCACGATTGCTACCGGATCAACATCGCGAGACTCTGCCTCGAAGAGGATATCTGCGGCTCGGCGGCGCGCACGGTAGCGCGCCGTGTGACGCTTATAGTTAGGCTCTGGCTGGGTCATCTTAGTTGTTAACGCGAGACAGGTACTCGCCAGTACGGGTATCGATCTTGAGGGTGTTACCGGTCTCAATGAACAACGGAACCTGGATCTCAGCACCGGTCTCGAGCGTCGCCGGCTTAGTGCCGCCGCTGGAGCGGTCACCCTGCAGGCCCGGCTCAGTGTGCTCCACCTTCAGGTCAACGGAGATCGGCAGCTCACCGAACAGAGCCTCACCGTCGTGGAAGGAGACCTGGACGCGCATGTTTTCCAAAAGGAACTTGCCGGCGTCGCCGAACTTGTCAAATGGCAGCTCGTACTGCTCGTAGGTCTTATCATCCATGACCACGTAGTTCTGGCCATCGTTGTACAGGTAGGTCATGTCGCGGCGGTCGACGTTAGCGGTCTCCACCTTCACGCCAGCGTTGAAAGTCTTGTCCGTTACCTTGCCAGAGACCACGTCCTTGAGCTTGGTACGCACGAAAGCTGGGCCCTTGCCCGGCTTCACATGCTGAAACTCGACAATCTGCTGCAGCTTGTTGTCGATCTTCAGAACGAGACCGTTCTTGAAATCAGTGGTATCTGCCATGAAATGACTCTCCCAAATTACTTGTAGTCGAAACTATGAAAACAGTGTCTAAGCATACCGTACGCACGGTACCAGCGGAGCGAAGGGGTGCTGGCTACAGCACCTGAAGTTCCTTCGGGTAGGGCGTAATGATCTTCGGCGCACCGGAGGTAATGAAGAGGCTGTCCTCGATACGAACACCGCCCTTGCCCGGAACGTAAATGCCTGGCTCGATGGTCAGCGTCATACCTTCAGCCAACTCGCCCTTCCCGGTCTTTGCTGCGGAGGGGCCTTCGTGCACGTCAAGCCCGATGCCGTGGCCGGTGGAGTGGACGAAGTACTCGCCATAGCCGGCCTCGGTAATGATATCGCGGCAGGCCGCGTCGACGTCGACAAGCTTCGCGCCCGGCACCGCAGCCTCGACGCCTGCTTCCTGGGCTCGCAGGACGATGTCGTAGATTTCACGGGCAAAGTCAGTGACCTCACCGATGACAAAGGTGCGTGTGCAGTCGGAGTTAAAACCGCGCAGGTGAGCGCCGAAATCAATCGTGACCAAGTCACCCTTGCGCAGCTCACGGTCATCTGCACCATGGTGCGGCTTAGCGGAGTTTTCGCCGGAGGCCACGATGGTGTCAAAGCTCACGCGCTCCGAACCGAGCATGCGCATGCGGTATTCCAGGTCAGCAGCGACCTGTCGCTCCGTGCGGCCAGCAGCTACCTCACCAGCCTCGATGAGCTCGGTGAGCGCCTGGTTTGCCAAAGCGGCAATTTCTTCCAGTTTCTGGAGTTCAATGTTGTCCTTGACCAGGCGAATCTTCTCAATCACCCCGGTGACGGGTACCAGCGTTACGCCTTCGGGCTTTGCCTTCTCCAGACGCTCGAGTTGTGCGACAGTGACATAGTCCGCCTCGTAGCCAACCCGCAGATCATCGGATACCTTCTCCAAGAGGTGCGGGCCCACATCGCGGCCAAGGCTGGCTTCGATATCCGGGACTTCCTGGGCAATCTGGGTGGTGTAGCGGCCATCAGTTGCCATGAGCGCGGAGAGATCCTTGCGGAGCAACAAACCGCCATTCGAGCCGGAAAAACCTGTCAGGTAGCGCACGTGCGTCAAGTGGGTAACAATAATGGCGTCAATACGCTGGCCGGACAGCTCGGTCATAAGCTTGCGGCGACGGTTGCTATAACGAGTATCGGCTAATGCCATGAGAGAACCACTCCATTCATTTTCAAGCGATACTCCATGATAGCTAATTTGCCAGTAGGTACCCCAGTGCCGCGACGTAGCCATACGAGCCCAGCCCTGCGATAACACCGCGCGCGAGTGGACTGAGGTAAGAGTGTTGGCGGAAAGCCTCGCGTGCATGCACGTTGGAGAGGTGAACCTCGACGAAACCGGCGCCATCGGCTACCTCCGCCAAGGCATCTCGTAGCGCCACCGACGTGTGGGTAAAGCCGCCTGGGTTGATGATCACGGGCCAGCCTTCGTCGGCGGCTCGATGCACTTGCTCGATGAGTTCACCCTCATGGTTGGACTGGAAGAAGACGATCTCTTCCTCCCCCGCCGCGGCGCGCACTTGGCTTTCGATATCCGCTAGGCTTTCGCTGCCGTAAATCTCCGGCTGGCGCTTCCCCAAACGGTTCAGGTTGGGACCGTTGAGAACGAGGATGGTCATGGTGTGCGCTCCTTAAGCTTTAGGGGGTCAGCTGAAACTCTACGAGGCCAGTTGCGTGTAAGCTGCGCGCAACTCCTCTTCTGTTGCGTCTTCTAGGCGGGTTGTTTGCCCAATACCAGTGAGCGCGACGAAGCGGATGCGACCCTCGCGGTTCTTCTTGTCGTGCCGCATGCCGTCGAGCAACTCCTCGAAGTGGCCCTGCTCATAGGTGGTGGGCAGCCCGATCCGGGTGAGGATGTCTCGGTGGGTGGCGACGAGGCTGGCGTCGATAAGCCCCCGAGCGTGGGACAGGTGCGCAATAAACATCATGCCCACCGCCACAGCACGGCCGTGGCGCCACGAGTAATTTTCGCGGCGTTCCACAGCGTGGCCGAAGGTATGGCCGTAATTGAGGGTTTCGCGCAGACCGGACTCCTTCAAGTCCTGGCCCACCACGTGCGCCTTGACGGCAATGGACCGCTCGATGAGTTCAGGAAGCAGGCCTTCCGGTTTGAGGCAAGCGGCGGGGTCCGCTAGATAGTGCTCGATGATGCGTGGATCGTGGATGAAACCAGTCTTGATGATTTCTGCGGAGCCAGCGATGATCTCGTCTTCGGGCAGCGTGCGCAGGTGATCCAGGTCTACGAAGACTGAATCCGGCTCGTGGAACGCCCCAACGAGGTTCTTTCCTGCGGCTGTGTTGATACCTGTCTTCCCGCCCACGGCAGCATCAACCATCGCCAGCAGCGTCGTCGGAGCCTGAATAACCGGGATGCCGCGCATCCACGTTGCCGCAGCAAAACCCGCCAAATCTGTGACGGCACCGCCGCCGAGGCCGATGACTGCATCGCGGCGGCTAAACTCAGCGTCACCGAACACATCCCACAGACGTGCCAATACATCAAGCTGCTTGGCAGCCTCGGCATCGGGAACCTCGACCGGGGTGGCCTCGAGGCCCTGTGCGCTGGCTTGCTCAGCGAGTTTGCGGGCAGCTTGGGACAGCGGCGGCTGGTGGATAATCGCCACCTTCGCCGCACCAATACTGGCGGCGCGCTCAATCATCGCAGCACTGAGCCCACTGCCGATCGTGACCTCGTAGGGGGATGGTCCGTTAACCGGAATGGTGTGCATGGGAGCGGCTCCTTCAGCAGCGCTAGTAGTCGTCTTCATTAGTCGTCGCGGGGGTGGAGTGACAATAAGCCGGTGTCTTAGAGAGTCTCGAGGAAGCTCAAAATATCGCCCACCACCTGCTGCGGGGAGCGCACGCCTGTGCGTACCTTTAAATCCGCAACCTTGGTGTAGAGCGGCCGTCGCTCCTCCAAGAGTTGGGAATAACGCGCGAGGGGATCCGCCGACTCGAGAATCGGGCGGCTGGTACCCCCCATCGTGCGGGTGACGCCTTCTTCGGGTGTGATGTCGAGGTAGACGACGGTCAGGCTATCGAGCAAGTCCCGCGTCGATTCTGTCAGCACGGCACCGCCACCTAGGCTCACCACCCCGGTGGTAGCCAGCGCCTCGCGCACGACCTCGGCTTCCACTTCGCGGAATTCCGGCTCACCCAGCTCGGAGAAAATCTCGCCGCACTTCTTTCCATAGCGCGCCTCAATGAGGCTATCGGTATCAACAACGTCGCAGTTCAGTGCCCGCGACAGGCGGCGACCAATCGTGGTTTTGCCGGCACCGGGAGGTCCTACAAGGACGACGTGTGGGGAGTTCATGCGTCACCCCACTCCAGTCGGCCTGCCACGTAGTCCTGGTAGGCAGCGATGTTGCGCTTGGTTTCGGCGAGGCTATCGCCGCCGAATTTCTCCAGCACCGCACGCGCGAGAACGAGCGCCACCATCGCCTCTGCCACGACGCCGGCAGCCGGTACCGCGCAGACGTCGGAACGTTGGTGAATAGCGGTAGCCGCCCCGCCTGTGGCCATGTCAACCGTCTTGAGCGCACGCGGGACCGTGGAAATCGGCTTCATCGCCGCGCGGATGCGCAGCGTCTGGCCGTTGGTCATGCCGCCTTCCAGACCACCAGCGCGGTTAGTCTCACGATCCACGCCATTGTCGGTGCGGACCATTTCATCGTGCGCTTCGCTCCCGCGGCGGCGGGCCTCAGCGAAGCCATCGCCGACCTCGACGCCCTTGATCGCCTGAATACCCATCAAGGCGGCGGCGAGCTGTGCGTCGAGGCGGTCTTCACCCGAGGTGTGCGAGCCCAAGCCAATCGGCAGGCCTTCCACGATCACCTCGACAATGCCGCCCAGAGTGTCTCCCTGCTTTTTCGCGGTTTCGATTTCTGCGATCATGGACTCTTCCGCCGCCTTATCGCAGGCGCGTACCGGTGAAGCGTCGATAGCCTCAAGGTCCGCGAAGCTAGGATGCGGGCCCTCATAAGGTTCTGAGGCGCCGATGGAAATGACGTGAGACAGCACCTCGACTCCCAAGGATTCGCGGAGGAAGTTGCGCGCGACCGTGGCCGCGGCCACGCGAGCAGCGGTCTCGCGTGCGGAGGAACGCTCCAGAATCGGACGAGCCTCCGCGTGATCAAACTTCACCATGCCGGCGAAATCGGCATGCCCCGGGCGGGGACGAGTGAGCGGGGCGCCGCGGCCAGATGCCATCGCCTTAGCGGTCTCCGTGTCATCGAGATCGAGCGCGTCCGGGGACATGATGGTGGTCCACTTCGGCCACTCCGTGTTGCCGATCATGATGGCAATTGGGCTGCCCAGAGTCAGTCCGTGGCGAATGCCACTGAGCAAGGTGAGCTCATCGGCCTCGAACTTCATGCGGGCACCGCGGCCATAGCCGAGGCGGCGGCGAGAGAGCTGGAGAGCGATGTCGTCTTGGGAAACGGGAACCCCGGCGGGCATGTGCTCGATGAGTGCAACGAGTGCCTGGCCGTGAGATTCACCTGCGGTAGTCCAACGAAGCATGCGGACTATTATCACACGCTAGGGGATCTTTCGGGGGCACTGGGCCGTCTATCACACCGTGTCGGGGCTAAAGAACACGACAAGGGCTGCAGCAATGAGCATGCCGGGCCCGTGCGCGGGTTTCCGATCCTGCGTTATGAACCCCCAGAGCAGCGTGCTCAGCGACGCCCCTACCATCGCTAACGCTACCCCTGGTACTCCCGCCGCGTGGGCGGTCACCATGCCCAGTGGCAACGCCAGCTTGAGATCACCCCCGCCCACGCTTCCGGCACGGCTCAGCAAGGCAACCAGAATACAAAGCCCCGGCCATAGCAGCCCGGCTGGGTCGAACCACCACAGCGACAGCACGGCGGCCGGCAGTGTCAGATAGTTGGGCAGGCGTTTGAAACGCAGGTCATAAACGATTAAGGCGCACCCCCACGCCAGAAAAAGCACATCCCCCATGACTGCGCAGCCTACCGTGCGGGGTGCTGCCGCGCATGCTGTTGATTAAGGCAGCTTGAGCGCAGCGTTGAGAGCAGCCAGCATCTCTGCCCGCGGGGCGGTGTGCCCGGTAAATTGTTCAAACTGCGAATAAGCCTGGTTGGCCAGCATGATGTGCCCGCCGACGGTCGGATAGCCATCAGCAGCCGCATACACAGTTAAAGGCGTAGGCCATGGATCGTAGATAACGTCGAACACCGGAGCCTTGGCCAACTGGGTCAGATGCTCTTCCACTGCGGCGGAGGGAACAGTGGAGACGATGAGGTCCACCGAACGCGCTAACCCCGCGAGATCATCACCAAAGGATGCTGGGTGGAGGGAGAGGCCAAGGGCGTCGCCCAGCGGGCGTAGCTCGTCGAGGCGGTCGGAGCGATTGAGCACGGTGACATCGGTGACACCACGCTGGGCTAGTCCCCACAGGACCGGCCGTGCAGTACCGCCTGCACCGATGAGCAAAGCCGTCGCGGGCTGAGAGGACCCCAGCAGCTCGTCGAGCGCGCCCAGCACGCCTTCCGTATCCGTGTTGTCCGCGCGCCACCCTTGCGGGGTGCGCACCAAGGTATTCGCGGAGCCGATGAGCTCGACGCGCTCGCTCACGATGTCTGCGCAAGCCAAGGCGTCGAACTTCAATGGCATGGTCACCGAGAAACCTCGGTACTCTTCCCCTACCTCGGCGAGGAAGGCAGCCAAGTCGGTCACTTCGAACCTGGTGTAATCCCAGTCCTTCAGGTTCAGCGCATCATAGCCGGCCTTATGGAGGACCGGGGATAACGAATGCTCGATGGGGCTGCCTAAAACTGCGGCGCGCGGCATCCTATTACTGCTCCTCTGCTGGTGGCTCGCCGGCGCCTTCGCGCTGGCTGTCCAGGATGCCAGAGCGCACCGCATCATCGACGTTGGCGAGGTGCTCATCATAGTTGTCGGTAAAGACCGTCGTGCCCTTGTCATCAACCGTGACGAAGAAGAGCCAATTGCCCTCTGCCGGGTTCTCCATAGCCTGGATGGCCTCCTCCGACGGCGAGGCGATCGGGGAATCCGGAAGACCATCCTTCGCATAGGTATTCCACGGGGTTTCGCGGTTACGGTCCTCATCGGTGGTGGCCAGCTCGACGTCCTCGAGACCGTAGTTCACAGTGGAGTCCAATTCCAAGCGCATCGGCTCGTCGAGGCGGTTGAGGATGACACGGGCAACCTTGTCGAACTCACCGGCCGGCGACTCACGCTCCACCAGGGATGCTGCGGTCAGAAGCTCATAGGGCTTCAGGCCGATGGCCTGGGCGCGGTCGACAATGTTGGTGTCGTTGTACTTCTTCGTCGAACGAGTGATGAGATCGGTCAGGATCTCCTGGGCATCCATGTTCGGGTCAAGCACGTACTGACCCGGGGCGATAAGCCCCTCGATACGCTTGGGATCCTCGCCGCGGGCACGGACCTCCTCCACAGCCCAGTCCGGAGCACCCAGTTCGGCTGGGTCTACCGTGGCCGCGATCTTCTCCAGTTCCTCGGCGGATACGCAACCGCCCTCCTTACAGGAGACCTGTGAGATCAGAGAGTAAATACCAAACCGGACATCGCCCCCCAGTACGTTGACGTCCAGCAACGTCGCTCCGCCGTGCACGTCGAGCAGGTCCACCATGTTGGCGTCATCAAGCAGTGCCTCCACGGCGGATTTGGCGCTCATCTCCTCTTGGAGACGGTAAAACCCGGGCTTGATTTGGCTCGCGCGCGGATTGGAATTGGCCGCCGAAGAGAAAGCCTCAGGCGTCTTCACCACATTCTTTTCTGCTAACTCGGGTGCCAGTTCTCCCATGGATGAGCCTTCCGGGACCTGAACGAGCTGTGTTACACCATTGCCTTGTCCCTCATAGTCCAAGGTATTGCCCCCTCCCAACAGGCGGAAACCGATGTAGCCGAGGCCGCCGATGATGAGGACAAGGCTGGCAATAAGCACGGCCATGCCGCGCTGGCGGCGCTTGACGTACTGGGGTTCCATCGAGCGTCCGATGCGTGAAGGTTTACGGCTCACGTACTTCGTCTCCTAGGTTTGAAGGGCTGTGGCCGTTCAACGCGAAATGGCGCGCATCCAGCCAGGATTGCAAAATTTCCACCGCGGCAGCTTGGTCGATAACCGAACGGCCGCGTTTCTCTGACACGCCAGAGGCTCGCAGTGCAGATGATGCCACCACTGTGGTGAGGCGCTCATCCACCATGCGCACAGGCGGAGGTGTGTTTATCGTGTCATCTTTTGCCAAGCGGCGGCGGATACGAAACGCGATTTCTTTGGCATGTTTAACACTTGATGAGCCGTTGCCCTTGAGATCACGCGGCAAACCGACTGCCACCTCGACGACGTCATACTCGTGAATAAGCTCAAGCAGTCGGTCGATGTCACCCTTGTCGCGGTCCTTAAACCCGGTTTCGCGGCGGACGGTCTCGACCGGCATAGCCAGGCGGGCATCCCGATCGGACACCGCCACGCCGATTCGGACGGTTCCGACGTCAAGACCCAACCGGCGCCCAGGTCCGGGATCGTCTGCTCCTGGCTTATCGGGCTCTACGGCCATGGTGTTCCTCCTGGTCCTGAGAGTCAGCTACTGCTGCACACCTACTCGTGCGCATCCATTAGTGGGTTTCGAGCTCATCACGGACTGCGTCGAAGGCAGCCTGCAGACCTTCGGCGTTTGCGCCGGAGCCTTGAGCCATATCGGGCTTACCGCCGCCCTTGCCGTCAACGTAGCCGGAAACCAGCTTAACCAAGTCACCAGCCTTGACACCGCGCTCAATGGCGGGCTTCGTAGCACCCACGATGAATGGCAGCTTGCCGCCCTCGTTCTCCGATGCCAAGACAACCACACCGGCGACATCACCGAGGCGGTTCTTGATATCAGAGGCCAGCGTGCGCAGGTCACCACCGTTCACACCCTTAGGGAGCTTGACGGCCACGATGGTGAAATCGTTGACGGTCTTCGCCGTAGAGATCATGTCCGCAGTCTGGGACATGAGCTGGGCCTTGTGCAGCTCTGCAATCTGCTTCTCTGCGGCCTTGAGCTTCTCCGTCAGCTGCGCGATGCGCTCCGGCAGGTCCTCGGTCTGGACCTTCAGCTCGCGAGACACACCTTCCACCAGGGCTGCTTCCTTGGAGTAGTAACGGAAGGCATCCAAGCCCGAATAGGCCTCGATGCGGCGCGCACCGGAACCCACGGAGGATTCACCAAGGACAGACACTGGACCGATCTCTGCGGTGTTCTTCACGTGCGTACCGCCGCACAGCTCGATGGAGAAGGGCCCTCCCATCTCCACGACGCGGACCTCGGAACCATAGTTCTCACCGAACAGGGCCATCGCGCCCATCTCCTTGGCCTTGTCCAAGGAAGTCTCGATGGTATTGACCGGGAAGTGCTGGTCTACCGCCTGGTTAGTCACCAAAGCGATCTCATCGAGCTGCTCCTGGGTGAGCTGGTCGGTGTAGTTAAAGTCAAAGCGCAAGTAACCCGGTCGGTTCAAGGAGCCAGCCTGGACAGCGGTCGGCCCCAGCACCTGGCGCAGCGCGGCGTGGATGAGGTGCGTGGCGGAGTGCGCCTGCACGGCACCGTGGCGCCACTGCTGGTCTACCTCGGCTGTTACGCCAGTGCCCAGTTCAAGGCCACCAGCGGTCACCGTAGCTTTGTGGACCCACAGCCTCTTGCCGATCTTCTGCACGTCATTGACCTCAAGGAGGGTTTCACCGGCAATGATCCGGCCTCGGTCGGCGGTCTGGCCACCGGCTTCGGCGTAGAGCGGCGACTGGTCCAGAATTACCTCGACGGTGTCGCCTGCTTGGACTTCAGAGACCTTCTCGCCATCGCGGACGAGGCCGAGTACCTTGGCTTCGGACTCCAAGGTCTCGTAGCCCGTGAACAGAGTCGGATGGTTATCCACCCACTCGCGGTAGAGCGACAAGTCGGCGTGACCATGCTTCTTAGCCTGGTTATCAGCTTTGGCACGGCGGCGCTGCTCGCCCATGGCGGCATCAAAGCCCTCCATGTCCACGCTAAGGCCAGCTTCTTGGGCCATCTCCAATGTCAAGTCGATGGGGAATCCATAGGTATCGTGCAGTTCAAACGCCTTCTCACCGGACAGCACCTTCGGGGTGGCCGCGCGGGAGGTGCTCTTTAGCTCGTCGACAGCTTCGTCGAAAAGCTTGGTGCCCGACTCCAGGGTCTTGAGGAAGGCCTTCTCCTCCGCCACGGCGACGCGCAGGATGCGCTCACGGTTCTCCGCAATCTCCGGGTAGGACGGAGTCATGGTGTCCATGATGGTGTTCATGAAGCGTTCCATGGTCTCACCCTTCGCACCCAGCAGCTTGGCGGAGCGGATGATACGGCGCAGCAGTCGGCGCAGGATATAGCCACGGCCCTCGTTACCGGGGGTAACGCCATCCAGGATGAGCATCATGCCGGTGCGCGAGTGGTCCGCCACCACGCGGAAGCGGATCAAGTCTTCCTTCGGCGCATCGGGCGTGTATTTCGCCCCGGTGAGTTCCTCGGCAACGTCAATGACCGGGCGCAGCAGATCCGTCTCGTAGACGTTGTCCACGCCCTGCAGGATGCAGGCAACGCGCTCGATGCCCATGCCGGTATCGATGTTCTTCTTAGGCAACGGGCCGAGAATCTCAAAGTTGCCCTTGCCGATGCCTTCGCCGCGCTCGTTCTGCATGAAGACCAGGTTCCAGATCTCCATGTAGCGGTTATCGTCCGCGACGGGCCCACCGTCCTGACCATATTCCGGACCACGGTCATAGTAAATCTCAGAGCACGGACCGCACGGGCCAGGAATACCCATGGACCAGTAATTATCCTCCATGCCGAGGCGCTGAATGCGCTCGCGGGGAACACCGATCTTGTTGTGCCAGATATCGGCTGCCTCATCATCATCGAGGTAGACCGTGACCCACAAACGCTCGGGATCTAGCCCCAAGCCGCCATCCTCTACCGAGTTCGTCAACAGGTTCCAGGCGTGGGTGATAGCACCCTCCTTGAAGTACTGGCCAAAGGAGAAGTTGCCTGCCATCTGGAAGAAGGTGTTGTGGCGGGGGGTGATGCCTACTTCCTCGATATCCAAGGTGCGCACGCACTTCTGGATGGAGGTCGCCGTACCGTTAGCAAAAGGCGGGTTCTGCTGGCCCAAGAAGTAGGGCTTGAAGGGAACCATGCCGGCGTTGACGAAGAGCAGGTTCGGGTCATCCAGGATCAGCGACGCGCTGGGGACGGCTTCGTGGCCGGCCTTGACGAAGTGCTGGGTAAAGCGTTCCCGGATCTCATGAGTCTTCACGAGCAAAAGTCCTTCACTGTTGAGAGGTTTCTAGTCAGCGCTCAACTTTACCCGTCCGGTGCTGTGCTTAGCGACGCCGCCCCCGGATGATGTCCCGCAACCTTCCCAGGTACTCGCGCACGCGCTTTTCCGCTCCGTGGTCGGTGGGCTGATAATACTCGGCATCGGCCAGCGTCTCCGGCAGATACTGCTGGGCTAGAACACCGCGTGGATCATCATGCGGGTACTGATAGCCGACGGCGTTACCTAGGCGCTTAGCACCCTCGTAGTGCCCGTCGCGCAAGTGCGGCGGGACGTAACCGCTCTTACCGGCCCGGACATCGGCCTGAGCAGAATTGATGGCATTAATAACGGAATTCGACTTCGGCGCAGTAGCCAGGTGGATCGTGGCCTGAGCCAGCGGGATGCGCGCCTCGGGCAGGCCGATCAGCGCAGCGGCCTCCGCGGCGGCCACGGCGGTGGGTAGCGCGGTGGGGTCGGCCATCCCAATGTCCTCTGAGGCGTGCACGATGAGCCGGCGCGCAATGAAGCGCGGGTCTTCGCCGGCCTCAATCATGCGGGCAAGGTAGTGCAATGCGGCGTCCACGTCGGAGCCGCGGATGGACTTGATGAACGCGGAAACGACGTCATAGTGCTGATCGCCGTCACGGTCATAGCGCACCACGGCGCGGTTGACGTTGTCTTTAAGGATGTCAACGGTCAGCTCGCCGCCATCCGGTACCGCCTCGGCCGCAGCCTCGAGGTAGGTCAGCGTTCGCCGCGCATCTCCCCCGGCGAGCAGCACCAGTTGGTCCAGAGCGTCTTCCGTTGCGGTGATCCGCCCGGCTAAGCCGCGCTCGCTCGTCAGCGCTCGCTCGGCGAGAGTGCGCAGGGAGGCGTCGTCAAGCGGCTCCAAGTGCAGCAGCAGCGAACGCGAGAGCAGAGGCGCCACCACGGAGAAGGAGGGGTTCTCGGTGGTAGCTGCCACGAGTAGCACCGTCCGGTTTTCCACCGCAGCCAGCAATGCGTCCTGCTGGGTTTTGGAAAAGCGGTGCACCTCATCGATAAAGAGCACTGTGCGGCGGCCCTCAATCAGCTCGCGGCGAGCATGCGTGATGACTTCCCGTACCTGCTTGACGCCGGAGTCGAGGGCGGACAGGCCGATGAAGTTATCCCCCAGAGAGGACGCGATCAGCGAAGCCAGGGTCGTCTTTCCGGTGCCTGGCGGGCCGTACAGGATGACGGAGGCCTCGCCGGAGCCCTCGACGAGGCGCCGCAGCGGAGTCCCGGGTTCCAGAAGGTGCTTTGGCCCACTACTTCGTCGAGGCTTTGCGGCCGCATGCGCGCGGCCAGCGGTGACCCCGAATGAGTCGCAAAAATATCGGGGCCACCCGGCAGGCTTGGCGCTGATTGGTCGTCGCCGAAGAGTGACTCCTGCCCCATCAGGACTCCCGGAGACGGGAGGCCACAGCGCGACCGAAAGCGGCAACAGTCGAGCACCCATCGTGCTTACACTGCGCGGCAAAACGTGAGAGCGCTTCGAAAGTTTCATAAAGGTCGCGCCGAATCAAGAGCTCATCCTCGCTGAACGGGCCGTGATCGGAGCGGCGCAGCAGCGAGCGACGCGGGTCACGATAAATCTCGGCGTTACCCTCCGCCAGTGCTACTACCCCTTCAATCCCACCGGCATACATGGTGGTCACGCTCGACAAAGCCCAACCAATGAGACAAGCGACTATCAGCTCATGCAGTGTTTTCTCATCCGCCAGCTGCGGCCACACGTCGACGACCCGGCGCTGCCAGGCTTGGATGAAGACGTCCGCCTCAGAATCCGTAATCGGGCGGCTGAAGAGGAACTGTGGGAAGCCGGCGACAACGCAGGCTACATCAAAGCCCACGTTGCGAAAACCGGCCCACTCATAATCCAGGAAGGTCAGTGTTGTCCCCACGATGATGTTGTCTGGGGACAGATCGAAGGGCGTAAAAGCGCGGTTGCGGCCAGAACTAAAGCTCTGCATGGCGGTGCGGGCTAGTTCGCGGACGTGCTCTGGTGGCTCCAGTCCTGCTTCGCTGAGGATGTCCGCACCGATCAGGATGGAGCTTTTCAGAGACTCATCCCGCAGGGCTTGGTGCTCGGCGTATTCGGGATGCCGGCGCAACTGCCGGTTCAGCAGAGCCTCGTAATCCTCTTCGCGCCCAGCCGTGCCCGCGTGCATTTTGCCCAGCGCGCCGCCCAGGGACCTGAGCAGCTCTCCGCGTTCTTCGTCATTGCTGCGGGCAAGAGTGTCCGCCAGGGTGTCGCCATCGCCGGCGTCAGACAGCACCAAGATGCGCTTCTCGACGTCGTGTGCGAGCAGTACTGGGCCTGGGCGAACCTCTTCGGACAACGCTGTGGTGAACTGATAGGCCACCACCTCACGCAGAAGGGCGGCGTCATCAATGGTGTGCCCGGTGACTGGGTTGTACTTGATGACCACCGAACGATGCGGGAAAAAGGCACTCGGTGACGTGCGGGCACGAAGCACCACGGCGTTGCCCGAACCAGTGAGTTGCTCGACGTCACTAAGCTCAGGCTCCCCGCCAAAGCGGCGCGAGAGCATCTGTGAGGCTTCCGCCACCACGGCATCCGCCACAGATTTTTTCTTGGACTCGTGTCCCATCGGATTCACTTGCTTGCCTGCTTCCACATATCGAAGGCCCAACTACATCACCGAGTTGAGCGACCTAGGACTCCTTCCCTGCCTTGTCGCCCTGAGCGGCCTTGGCTGCCTTCTCCGGCTTGAAATCCACGCCGGTCTCCTTGCGCTGCTCGGCAGGAATGGTGCCCGGAGCATCGGTCAATGGATCCACGCCGCCACCGGACTTCGGGAAGGCGATGACGTCACGAATGGAGTCGAAACCGCCCAGCAGGGAGACAATGCGGTCCCAACCGAACGCGATACCACCGTGCGGCGGGGCACCAAACTGGAAAGCGTCGAGCAGGAAGCCGAACTTTTCCTGTGCTTCTTCCTCACCGATGCCCATAACGTCGAAGACACGCTTCTGCACGTCCTGGTCGTGGATACGGATAGATCCGCCGCCGATCTCGTTGCCGTTGCAGACGATGTCGTAGGCGTAGGCCAGCGCCTCACCCGGGTTCTCGTCGAAGTTGTCCAGATACTCCGGCTTCGGCGAAGTGAAGGCGTGGTGTACCGCAGTCCACTTGGAGTGGCCCAGAGCCACGTCGCCGGAGGCGGTGGCATCAGCGGCAGGCTCGAACAGTGGTGCGTCCACAACCCAGGTGAAGGCCCAGTCGCCGTCCTTGATGAGATCCAGCTTCTTTGCAATCTCGCCGCGTGCTGCACCCAGAAGAGCGCGAGAAGACTTGGTGTCACCAGCCGCGAAGAAGATGGCGTCACCCGGCTTGGCGCCGACGTGCTCAGCAATGCCCTCGCGCTCGGCATCAGTAATGTTCTTGGCCACTGGGCCGCCCAAGGTGCCGTCCTCAGCGATGGTGATGTAAGCCAGGCCCTTCGCACCGCGCTGCTTTGCCCATTCCTGCCACGCATCGAACTGACGGCGCGGCTGGGAAGCTCCGCCTTCCATGACGACGGCGCCAACGTACTCGTTCTGGAACACGCGGAAAGTGGTGTCCTTGAAGAACTCGGTGCATTCCACGATCTTGATGTCGAAGCGCAGGTCCGGCTTATCGGAACCGTAGTACTTCATAGCGTCTGCGTAGGTCATGCGCGGAATCGGTGTCTTGATCTCGTAGCCGATGAGCTTCCACAGGGCGGAGATGATTTCTTCCGCGAGAGCGATCACATCGTCCTGATCAACGAAGGACATCTCGACGTCGAGCTGTGTAAACTCCGGCTGACGGTCCGCGCGGAAGTCCTCATCGCGGTAGCAGCGAGCGATTTGGTAGTAACGCTCCATGCCGGCCACCATGAGCAGCTGCTTAAACAGCTGCGGCGACTGCGGGAGTGCGTACCAGCTGCCCGGCTTGAGGCGGGCGGGCACGAGGAAGTCACGAGCGCCCTCCGGGGTGGAACGGGTCAGGGTCGGGGTTTCGATTTCAGTGAAATCATGGCTATCCAGGACCTGGCGAGCGGCGCGGTTAGCTGCCGAGCGCAGGCGCAGAGCCTCGTGCTGGCGCTCCCGACGCAGATCGAGGTAGCGGTACTTCAGACGGGTCTCCTCGCCGACCTCACCGGAGGAAGAAGGATCATCGATCTGGAATGGCAGCGCTGCAGACTTGTTGAGCACTTCCAGATCCGTAACGTTGACCTCAATCTCACCGGAGGCCAGGTTCGCGTTAGCGGAACCCTCTGGACGGGGCTCCACCACGCCGGTGACCTTAACGCAGTATTCGGAGCGCAGATCGTGGGCGCGCTCAGCCACCTCGGATTCACGGAAAACCACCTGGGCAACGCCGGAGCGATCACGCAGGTCAATGAAGATAACACCGCCGTGGTCGCGACGGCGCGCCACCCAACCCGTCAGGGTGACGGTCTCCCCCGCCATCTCTTTGCGCAGTTCGCCTGCCAAATGTGTACGCAGCACTCTCGTTCAATCCCTTCTCATCGTTGACGCTCGCACCCACACACGCCACGCGTAGACAGCACGCGCCGAGGGATGCAAGAACTTGAACGGCCCAAGTCTACCGCTCGCGCCAGACTTGCTCAGCGCTGGGGTAAACACCGAGCGCCGCCGAACGTCGAGCACTGGTACCCCCGCTTGACGCAGCTCCCCTCATCACACGCACATCACCGCCCGCATATGGCAAAATCTGGACCATGACTTTCAAATCTGGCGCCAACTTTGATGGCAAGCGAGCAAGCTCCGGCGGCGGGGGCCGCGGCGGCATGATCGCTACCGGCGGCGGCATTGGTTCCCTCCTCCTCATTGGCCTCTATCTCTTGCTTGGCGGCGATCTTGGTGACATCACCGAAAGCAGCCCTCAGCCCGACCAAACCCAGGTCGGCCCAGAGGAAAGCGGAGAGGATGCCTTCGCACACTGCCAAACTGCCGAGGACGGCAATAAGTACGACGACTGCCGCGTCATGTTCGCCGCCCAGTCCGTCGACAAGGTCTGGACCCAGCAGCTGCCGGATCAGGCAGGCATCGAGTACGTCGAACCCGGCCGCGTCATCTTTAACAACACCACTATGTCCGGCTGTGGCCAAGCCTCCGGCGCCACCGGGCCGTTCTACTGCCCGGCCGATGAGTCCGCCTATTTCGACACCGCGTTCTTCGATCAGCTCCGCAACTTCGGTGGGGATAATGCACCTCTGGCACAGATGTATATCGTCGCCCACGAATTTGGCCACCACATTCAGAAGCTAGAGGGCACACTCAGCTTGTCCAATTACAACGAACCCGGCGAGGACTCCAACGCAGTGAAGATTGAGCTGCAAGCGGATTGCTATGCCGGACTGTGGGCACACTACGCCGACAAGGGTGAGGATGCTTTGCTCGAAACGATCACCGAACAGCAGGTCACCGACGCCGTCAACACTGCCCGCGCCGTGGGCGACGACAACATCCAGCGCCGCTCTGGCGGCGAGGTACGCCCCGATACCTGGACACACGGCTCCTCTGAGGACCGAGCACAATCCTTCCTCGCCGGATATAACAGCGGAAAGATGGAGCAGTGCGACACTTTGGGTCGAGGCGTATATAAGTCTTAATACCGAGCGTCAAAAATGTTGGTGTGTCCACCGAAAGGCCACACCACCCCCAAATGTGCCACAAAATGTGCAGATTAAATTCAAATACATGAGGTGTTTACCTGCCGGCAATCTTGATGCTTTACCCTGATCAAGTTCCCGCCGGTTCGTGGTGGGATCCGCTCTGTCTTTAAAAACATAAAAGAACTGTGCGTGATGTCATCACCTGCACCGCAGCAGGTACGTTAATCCCCATCATTATTGACGCTTTTACCTTGCCCGCGGCAGCCCGCGCTTCCTCATCACGCAGCGTTCTCTTCATGAAAGGAACGACGTTTTGAGCACCGCCACGCCGACGATGCCTGATCTCGAAACGATGAATGGTAAGAACAAGGACTGGATTTGGCACTTGTTCTTCGGCGCCATCACCGCTGTTACTCTTGTCCTCTTCATCATTTGGGGCAACGGAGAGGTTGCTGAGGGCGCTAACAAGATCGTCCTTGTTACCGCGATCATCTTCGCCGTATTCATGGCCTTCAACATTGGTGGCAATGACGTCGCCAACTCTTTCGGTACCTCCGTGGGTGCGGGAACCCTCTCTATGAAGCAGGCCCTCGCTGTTGCGGCGGTTTTTGAGGTATCCGGCGCGATCCTCGCCGGCGGCGAGGTTACCGACACCGTCCGCTCCGGCATTGTGGACCTCGACGCCATTGACGGGCTCGACCCCATGGAGTTCGTCTACATCATGATGGCGTCGCTGCTCGGCGCGGCCATCTGGCTGCTCGTCGCTACCCGCATGGGCTGGCCGGTTTCTACGACCCACTCCATCGTCGGCGGTATCGTCGGCGCCGCGCTGACCGTCGGCTTCGTCACCGGCAAGGGCGGAATGGACATGGTGCAGTGGGGCGGCATTGGCACCATTGCTTTCTCCTGGGTACTTTCACCAGTTCTTGGCGGTGTTGCCGCTTACCTGCTGTTTAGGTGGATTAAGGCTTCCATCCTCGTCTACAACGACGCCGCAGACGAGCGTCTGCGCGACATCAAGGTTCGCCGCGCTGAGCTGCGCAAGGAGCACAAGACCCGCTTCGAGCGCATGAACGAGCTGCAGCAGATTTCCTACACCAACGCCATGGCCCGTGATGCCGCCCTCACCGCGGAAGATGATTACGATCCAGAGGCGCTCGAGTCCGACTACTACCGAGATTTGCACAACCTCAACAAGGATCTCGAGGACGTCAACGCGCACCGCGCACTAGAGAACTGGGTCCCGCTGCTGGCAGCATTGGGCGCTGTTATCATCTCCGCGATGATGCTCTTCAAGGGCCTCAAGAACACCGGCGTTGACTTCTCCACACTTGAGAACCTCCTTGTCATGGGCATGGTAGGTGCCGTGGTCTGGATGGCCGTCTTCATCTTCGCCCGCTCTCTGAAGAAGAAGTCCCTGTCCCGCTCCACCTTCCTCCTCTTCTCTTGGATGCAGGTCTTCACCGCCTCCGCCTTCGCGTTCTCGCACGGCTCGAACGACATCGCCAACGCCATCGGCCCCTTCGCCGCCGTCTTCGATGTCCTGCAGACCAACCGGATTTCTGACGAAGTCACCGTCCCGCTGCCGGTCATGGTGGCTATGGGCATTGCCCTCGTTTCTGGCCTGTGGTTCATCGGCCGCTTCGTTATCCAGACCGTCGGTTCCGGCCTGACCCAGATGCACCCCTCCTCCGGTTTCGCCGCTGAGCTGGCTGCCGCTGCCGTTGTCATGGCAGCCTCCCTCCTAGGCCTCCCGGTTTCCTCGACGCACATCCTCATCGGTGCTGTCCTTGGCGTCGGCATCGTCAACCGCGCTGCTAACTGGAACCTGATGAAGCCCATCGCCCTCGCATGGGTCATCACTCTCCCAGCCGCCGCTGCCATCGCAGCTGTGACGGTCTCCATCCTGCGCGTCGTGTTCTAGTCTCAACACAACACGCGCACAGGGCATCGTACCCAGTCGCCGCGAGTCTCCTGCCGCCTCGGGATACTCGCGGCTTCTTTGTTTTCTCTGTCCACCAGCGACCACTGGGGTTTGAGAGCACCCGTACACTGGGACGGCATGAGCGATAACTCCCTGGCCAGATTCTTTTCCGCATTCAACGACATTGAGCAGTTTCTCCGCCAGGCCGTCGGGGCCAAGAACTCCGACTCCTTCTGGTGGATTGTCGACCGCGCACACGACAAACACCTGCTCAGCAAGCGCCAGGCAGAGCAGCTCAAGGACTTAGGTAATCTGCGCAACGCCATCGCCCACGGCCGCTATTTCGACGGCGAGCCCATCGCTACCCCGCACCCACAGGTGCTGGCGCAGCTAGAGAACCTCCAGCGGCTTCTTACAGATCCGCCCACGGCACAGTCCTTACTCGCCAACCGTGAGGTCACCACACTTGGCCCCGATACCCCGATCATAGAGGCTCTCCGGCTCATTAATAGGACCGGCTATTCGCAGATCCCGATTTATGATTCCGGCGCTTACCAAGCCCTCCTCACGACCAATGTCATCGCCCGCTGGGTCGCAGCAGATTTGGGAGACGATGGTGTGGTCAACGCGGCGTCGATTAGCGCCGTTCTAGAGTTTGCAGAGAAGAAGGACAGGGCCGAGTTCCTTCCCCGCACCGCCAGTGCGCAAGAGGTCATCGATGCCCTCACCGAACCCGCGGCGGACGGCACGCATCCTAGTGCGGTTCTCCTTACCGAGCAGGGCAAGCCTTCGCAGCGCCCGCTCGCCATCGCAACGCCAGCGGATCTTGCAGTCTTGGTCGACGCCCTTGAGTGGGAATAATTACCCGGCTAAACTTTGTTGACATGTCACAGAGAGGAGTATGGCATGCAATTTGGAGTCTTTAGCATCGGTGATGTCACGCAAGATCCCACCACCGGTCGCACCCCCACCGAGGCCGAGCGCATCCGCGCTATGACAGAAATCGCCCTCAAGGCAGAGGAGGTGGGCCTCGACGTCTTCGCCACCGGCGAGCACCACAACCCACCCTTCGTCCCGTCCGCACCCACCACCCATCTGGCCTACATCGCGGCGCAGACGAAGAACCTGCACCTCTCCACTGCCACCACGCTGATCACCACCAACGACCCCGTCCGGCTTGCAGAGGACTACGCTTTTCTCCAGCACCTGGCTGACGGGCGCATCGATCTCATGTTGGGCCGCGGTAACACCGGTCCGGTTTACCCGTGGTTTGGCAAAGATATCCGCGAAGGCATCCCTCTGGCGGTGGAGAACTATCACCTGTTGCGCCGCCTCTGGCGCGAACCTGTCGTGTCCTGGCAAGGAAAGTTCCGCACCCCACTGCAGGGATTCACCTCCACGCCAGCCCCGCTTGACGGTATCCCGCCCTTTGTGTGGCACGGATCCATCCGCTCCCCGCAGATCGCTGAGCAGGCGGCCTATTACGGTGATGGTTTCTTCCACAACAACATCTTCTGGAACAAGGAACACACCGCGAAAATGGTGAACCTCTACCGCACCCGCTACGAATCCTACGGTCATGGTCGCGCGGATCAGGCCATCGTGGGCCTCGGCGGGCACGTCTTCATCGGGTCTACCGAGCAGGAGGCGAAGGATTTCTTCCGCCCCTACTTCGACAACGCTCCGGTCTACGGCCACGGCCCTTCCTTGGAAGAATTCACCGCACAAACCCCGCTGACGGTAGGCACGGTGGAGCAGGTGGTAGAACGAACCCTGCAGTTCGCCGACTGGGTGGGCGACTATCAGCGCCAGCTCTTCCTTATCGATCATGCCGGCCTCCCGCAAGAGGTGGTGCTGGAGCAGATTGAGATTCTAGGGACGCAGGTCGTCCCTGAGCTGCGCCGCCGCTTTGAGGAACGCCGCCCGGATCATGTACCTTCTGACCCACCAACGCACGCCACGCTCGGTAGTTATGAGCCACACGCGTTGGTCAATCCTGGAGAGGAGAAGTAGATGCGGTCACTCGTTGTCGTTACGGCCGGGTTGTCATCGCCGTCCTCGACGCGCGCGCTTGCCGACGCCCTCTCGGCCGCCACCTCCGCCCACGTCACCGCGCGGGGCGAAGGCACCGACATCACCGTCGTGGAGCTCCGGGACCTCGCGAGCGAGCTAGCTGAAGCAATGACGAACTGGGTTTCGCCCACGCCCCGCCTTAACGCGGCTCAGTCCGCGGTGCTGGATGCCGACGGCCTCATCGCGGTCAGTCCCGTGTTCCAGGGCAGTTACTCGGGACTGTTCAAGATGTTCTTCGACACCTTGGAGCCACATTCCCTGGAGGGGCTTCCAACCCTCATCGCGGCCACGGGCGGCTCCAGCCGTCACGCCTTGGTGTTGGATTATGCCCTGCGCCCACTACTCAATTACTTGCATGCCACGGTGGTCCCCACCGGGATCTTCCAGGCCACGGAAGACTTTGGCACTGCTGAGGGCGCGCGCAATGAAAAGCGCATCGAGCGCGCCACGGGCGAGCTCGCAGACCTCATGGTGCGCCCGCTCGACCGCGTAGCTGGCCTTGCCGGCTCTCTCGGCGAACCGCGCAACACGCACCAGGGTTCTACCGGGAAGGCACCTGATTCGGGCTCAGGGGGATTCCGCGAACTCCTGTCCCGCCACGACGGCCAACCGGGCTAAGCAACTACTGGGGGCGCTCGGTACTATCGTAAGGCGTAACTTATCTAACGCTTCTAAGGAGGTTTAACCCCCCATGACAATTAGCGTGACCGACATCTTCTCGATCGGTATCGGTCCCTCCTCCTCCCACACCGTGGGCCCGATGCGTGCTGCTAAGGCCTTCCTCGAGACCCTTGAGCAACACCCGGCAAAGGTCCACATCGAACTGCGTGGCTCTTTGTCCGCTACCGGCCGTGGACACGCTACGGACCGGGCCGTCATTCTAGGCCTCGCCGGTTGGGATCCGCTCTCCGTTCCGCTCGATGCTGAGCCACGCGCCGATGCCTTCATCCCTACCGAGGGCAGCATCAGCGGCCCGGCAGGCGAGGTGGACTACAGCATCGAATTCAACAACGAGCCGGTGCCCGAGCACCCGAACTGCCTCATTTTCACTGCTTGGGACAAAGACGGCTCCATCCTCGCCGAGAACGCGGAGTATTTCTCCGTCGGTGGCGGGTTCATCCTGTCCCGCGAGGAGTTTGATGCCCAGCTTCAAACCGACTCCGGCGTTCCAGCAGGTGTCGCCGCGGCGACTGCTGAGGACACCGTTCCTTATGAGTTCCAATCGGGTGAGCACCTGCTTCACCTGTGCGCTGCCAATGACATGGCCATTTGGGAGATCGTTGCGGCAAACGAGGCTGTGCTTCACCGCGACGAGGGCGGTCTCGACTACGTCTACCAACACCTCGACCTTGTGTGGGACATTATGCGCGAATGCGTGACCGAGGGAATCTCCACCAAGGGAATCTTGCCTGGTGGCCTGCGCGTCAACCGCCGCGCGCCGCAGATGTACCAACAGTTGTTGGCCAAGCAGGACGACGAATCCTGTGGCTTCTCTGCGATGGAGTGGGTAAACCTCTACGCGCTCGCCGTCAACGAGCAGAATGCCGCCGGCGGCCGCGTCATCACGGCGCCGACGAATGGTGCTTGTGGCATCATCCCGGCAGTGCTCCATTATGCCCGCGACTTCATGGCGGACTTCACGCGCGCCGATGCCCGCCGCTACCTGCTGACCGCGGGTGCCGTTGGCATCATCATCAAGTCCAATGCCTCCATTTCAGGCGCCGAGGTGGGCTGCCAGGGTGAGGTAGGCTCCGCCTCCTCCATGGCGGCGGCCGGCATGGCCGAACTGCTTGGGGGAACTCCGGAGCAGGTAGAGAATGCTGCCGAGATCGCGCTTGAGCACAACCTCGGCTTGACCTGCGACCCGGTCGGCGGCCTCGTGCAGATTCCCTGCATCGAGCGCAACGCCATCGGTGCCGTCAAGTCCATCAACGCCGCACGCCTAGCCCGCATGGGCGAGGGAACGCACCACGTTACCCTCGATAACGCGGTACGCACGATGGCCGAAACGGGGCGCGACATGCTCTCCAAGTACAAGGAGACCTCGCTCGGTGGCCTAGCGAAGACGATGGGCTTCACCGTCTCCCAGGTGGAGTGCTAAACCAGCTGACGAAGCTGCTTGACGACGTCCCCCACGGGGACGTCGTGCTGCTCGTGCGCGCGAAGATCCTTGAGCGCCACGGTGCCGGCCTCTAGCTCTTGGTCACCGAGGACGAGGGCGAAACGCGCGTTAGCGCGGTCAGCGCCCTTCATTGCGCCCTTGAGGCCGCGGTCACCGAAGGACATGTCCGCGGAAATACCGGCCTTGCGGAGGTCATCAATGATGCTGACCATCTTCTTCTTTGCCGCAGCGCCCAAAGCAACGCCATAAACGGCCACGCGCTCTTCGACGCCGTCGAGCTCCACGCCCTCGGCTTCCAGGGCCAAAACCGTGCGGTCCACTCCGAGGCCGTAGCCGATACCGGACAACTCCTGTCCGCCGAGCTGAGCCATGAGCCCGTCGTAGCGGCCGCCGCCGCCAATGCCGGACTGCGCGCCGAGGCCATCGTGGACGAATTCGAAACAGGTCTTCGTGTAGTAATCGAGACCGCGGACCATGCGCGGGTTGATGGTGTAGGGCACGCCCATGTCATCGAGCAGGCCAGTGACCGTCTCAAAGTGCTCGCGGCACTCGGCATTGAGGTGGTCGAGCATCAGGGGGGCGTCGACAAGCTGCTCCTGGACTTCCGGGCGCTTGTCATCGAGCACGCGCAGCGGGTTCAGCTCCGCGCGGGCCCTGGTTTCTTCGTCTAGATCCAGCTTGAACAGGAACTCCTGCAGCTTCTCGCGGTAGGCCGGGCGGCAGTCGTGGTCACCCAAGCTGGTCAGCTCAAGGCGGAATTGGCTCAGGCCTAGGCTGCGGTAGGAGCGATCCGCCAAGGCAATGATCTCTGCGTCCAGCGCCGGATCATCCACGCCGATGGCCTCCACTCCGACCTGCTGCAGCTGGCGGTAACGGCCCGCCTGCGGGCGCTCGTAACGGAAGAAAGGACCATAGTAGTTCAGCTTGACCGGCAGTTGGCCGCGGTCGAGGTTGTGTTCAATGACCGCACGCATGACACCAGCGGTGCCTTCTGGGCGCAGTGTCACGGAACGATCGCCACGATCGGCGAAGGTGTACATTTCCTTGGACACAACATCCGTGGACTCCCCCACACCGCGGGCGAACAACGAGGTGTCCTCGAAGATAGGGAGCTCGATGTGTTGGAAGCCGGACAGGTGTGCCTGGTGCACGAAGGTGTCGCGCACCTTGGCAAAGATGGCCGATTGCGGCGGGACGTAGTCCGGCACACCTTTGGGCGCGGACAGGGCTTTGAACTGCTTCTTATCACTCACGCCCTTTAGAGTACATCCCCCGCTGCGCGTAGAAACGGATTAGTCGCGCGTTCACGACGCATAGTCGTGGTCGGGCCATGGCCCGGCAAGATAGCAAGGGAGTCATCGAGGCCCCACACCGGGCCGCGCAAGGAACGCTGCATCGCGGCGTGGTCGGAGTGCGGCAAGTCGGTGCGCCCGATGGAACCCTTAAACAGCACGTCGCCCGTCAGGGCAACCTCCTCAGCCACGAGAATGACGCATCCGGGCGAGTGACCTGGTGCATGGAGCAGCTTGAACTCAAGGCCAACCAGATTCAACGTTTCTCCGCCGATCAAGTCGCGACGGTCCGCCACCTGCTTCATGGAGGCGGCAGCAAAGAGCATCTGCGATTCGGGGGACACACCGGAGCCATCCACAAGCATAAACGCGTCATCTGGGTGGATGTAGACCGGTAGGTCGAACTCGGCGGCATCGCGCGTGTGGTCAATGTGGCCGTGGGTGAGCACGACGGCCTCAAACTCCAAGGACTTCTCACGCGCGAGCTGCTCAAGCTTCTCGCGCGTGTGCATCCCTGGGTCCACGATGAACGCCCGGGATCCGTTAGCCACCACATAAGTGTTGGTTTTATAAGGCCCGGCGGCGAAACCGTAGATTTCGGGAGCGGGCATTACTTGAGCGATGCCAAAGCTGCGTCGTAGTCCGGCTCAGTCGTGACCTCCGGAACCAGCTCGGTGTAGGTCACCTTGTGGTCCTCGTCGGTGACGATGACCGCGCGGGCGAACAGGCCCTTGAGTGGGGACCCCTCTAGCACGAGGCCCAGCTTATCCGCGAAGTCAGAGCGGAAGTCAGAGGCGCTGACGACATTCTCAATGCCCTCAGCTGCGCAGAAACGCTCCTGTGCGAACGGCAGGTCACGAGAGACAGACAGAACAACAGTGTTCTCCAGTCCAGCCGCCTCCTCGTTGAACTTGCGCAGCTGCGCCGCGCACACACCAGTGTCGACGGATGGGAAGCATGAAACGACGAGGCGCTTGCCGGCGAAGTCTGCCTTGGTCAGCTCTGCCAGATCGGTACCGACAAGGGTGAAGTCCGGCAGGACCTCACCAACCTTGGGCAGCTCGGCGTTGGTTTCGACGGGTTCATTCTGAAAATTCGTTGTAGCCATGGCACCCAAGCGTACTGACGCGCGGGGCGTCGCGCCATGATGTAGGACGGTGCGGTTAGGATAGGTGAGTCGAAAGTTGTGAACCACCACTGTGGAGGAAACATAGGTGTCTACTAACAGCCAGCGCTTGGATGATGCGCTCAACCAGCTCGATCGCGAGCTGAAGTCCCGCGACCGTAAACAGAAGAGCCGCCCACTTGGCGTTGTTGTGATGGCAGCCGTCGTCATTATTGCCCTCGTCGGCGGAATCTGGTTCTTGGCTACCCGCTCGTCGGAGGAAGAGGAGATTCAGGCCGAGGAGAGCTCGGCCGCGGAGACCACAACCGAAGCCCCCACCGCCGAGCCTTTGATCGGCAAGCGTGCCACACCGCTGGGTGACACCGTAACGTGTGAATACCCAGAAGCAGGTGACGCCTCCCGTGAGGTGCCTACGCCTAACGGCAAGGACATTCCAGCCAAGGGTGAGGTGACCGTCAACTTCGCCACCAAGCAGGGCGACATCGAGATGACCCTCGACCGCTCCCTAGCTCCGTGTACCGTCAACGCAATCACGGACATGATTTCGGCCAAGTACTATGACGACACCGTGTGCCACCGCATGACCGATGGCGGCATCTTCGTTCTGCAGTGTGGCGACCCGACCGGCCAGGGCGCCGGTGGACCAGGCTTCCAGTTTGCCAACGAGTACCCCACCGATGAGTCTGACGATGCCGCCAAGGCACAGCCTGCCCTGTACCCGAAGGGCTCCATCGCGATGGCCAACGCCGGCGAAGATACCAACGGTTCGCAGTTCTTCATTAACTACAAGGACTCGACGCTTCCTCCCTCCTACACCTACTTTGGTGATTTGACGGAGAAGGGTCAGAAGACCATCGACGCTATCGCTGCTAAGGGCGTCAAGGATGGACAGTCTGACGGAGAGCCCGCCGAAGAGGTGCGCATCACCAAGGCAACCATCGAGGGATAAGTTTTACCCCCTTTACGGTGACTAGCCCCACTCGCGTTCAGCGAGCGGGGCTATTTCTTTACCACTCCGCCCCACCCCGCCCGGTACTAAGAATTTCTTAGCCTTGAGCAGTTCATTTGGCAAACCACTCACCCACCACAGGCACCTCTGTTTAATATCCGCAGCTCACATACGGCGGCCAGCAGATACACAGACTCACCAACTAATTGCCAAATCTCTTGCAAATCGCACAATGTCTCAGTAGCATCTGTGAGGTCTTTGAAATTCCCGAGATCTTAAGGAACGAGAATGAAGTTCTTCTCCCGTAAGGCCCTTGTTGCTGCCGCTACCGCTGCAACCGTTTCCCTGTCCGGCGTGTCCGTTGCTTCCGCTGAGGACACCGCAGTCGTAACCAACGAGTCCGCAGACTCCGAGTCCACCACGGACAACAACAAGGAGACCGACAACTCCGAGTCCGAGAACGACAAGGAGAAGGAAGAGGAGTCCTCTTCTTCCTCCTCCAACGACTCTGAGGGTTCCTCCATCACCGACATGAAGCCGTCTGAGATCCGCGACTGGATCGCAGTCTTCACCGCCATCATCGGCGCTCTGGGCACCGTCTTCGCCTTCTACCAGAAGAACTTCGCTCCTAACGCGAAGTAATTCGGTTTCTCTTTCCACCCTCTCCAAAGATTAGGACACTCCACCATGAAGTTCTTCTCCCGTAAGTCCCTCGTTGCCGTTGCTACCGCTGCGACCATCACCTTCTCCGGCACCGCTGTTGCTTCCGCTGCTCCGGTCGAGAACGATAGCTCCTCCGCTGCTTTCTTCGCTCTCTCCTCCGACGATGAGGGCAACGTCAGCCCGAAGGAGATCCGCGAGTGGATCAAGGTTATCACCTCCATCATCGGCGCCATGGATGACGCATTGCGTCTCGGCGACAAGCTCGCTGGCAACTAAGCCGCAAGCACGTAAGTCTCCTCCCGCGTTCAACGCGCCGGAGGAGATTTTTCGTTTTGCGGGCTGGCCATCCCCCGTTTGACCGTTACTGCCCTAGACACTGCTGCCCTGGACGTGCTGCCTTAGTTGCCAAAGTTTTCCCTCCCGCCCCGGGGATCGGGCTATGTTTTCGTCACGTAGGGCAGTCTGGTCCCCACCCCATGAGGCTCGCGCTCTCGTGTGGAATGGAGAAAGGTATCTCGGCACGTCCTTCAGGACTCCAACCCTCACAGTGGTTAGCAGGTCTAACAGCTGGCGAGAATCTATTCGCTATCCTTTTGCGAGTCTTCTTCGACTTCTTCGATGCGCTCGGCGCCGAGGATATCCTTAAACACTGAAGCGTCGACAAGCTGGCCACGGCGGATGACCGAAATCTGACCAGTCGGTTCCAGAATCATAAGCTGGACGTCGCTACGCCGTCCGAGCCCCGCCTTGCGCACAGCGGAATTGATATCCCTCTCGGTGATGTGCGCAAAATGCATGTTGTCCTCTTGCAGTTCCCCCTTGTACACCAAAAGGACCGGTTTTCGGTCAATGAACCTCGACCACCTCACCAGCTGTCTGAAGGTGCCGAAAGCGGCCTCCAACAACATGAGCGTAAACAGTCCGATGATGCCGGCGGCAAGCGTGGGCGGGTTGCCTACGATGACGCGTCCCGAAACCGCACCAAACATAATGATGATGACAGCATCTGAGGCCGTGATAGACGTCAGCACCCGACTACCGAAAAGCTTGACCAAGAGCATGAAAGCCAAGTAGATGCCCAGCGTTGCGAACATCACCACCGGGATGCGGTGAGGCTCGATGCCGAGCTGATACATTGCCTCGCGTCCAAATAGCCTCAGTGTATCCACAGCTTCCCACCATACCTTCCGCATGCGAAAAGCCCGCACCTCAGTGCGGGCTTTAGGAACGAGACTGACTAGATGTTGAACTGCTTGCGCAACTGCTCAATCATCTGCTGTACCGGAGCCGGTAGCGCGCCTGCCGGCAGGTTAATAGCGCCAATCACAGCGGCAATGGCAGCGGCAATCGCTACGGTGATCCCCACGCCCAGGCCAACGGAGGACGCTACATCCTTGTTGGAGCCGTTATCCTTCGGATCCTTCGGGTTCTCTGGGTCCTTCGGGTCCTCGTCGTTACCCGCGCCCTCAAGGGTGATAGGCAGGACAGCCTTAGTACCAGCATCCGTGGTGATGGACAGCTTCTGCTCGCCCTCTAGGCCCTCCGGGATGGTGAGCTTGACGGTTGCGCGGCCACGCTCGCCAAACTGCTCATCACCCGGCTGTGCTGCGTTATCAATGCCTGCCTCAGCCTTAGCGTCACCCAGTGCAACGGTGACCTTCTTAGCCTGCGGCTCCTCAGCGTTGGAGTAGTTCAGGGAAGACAGGTCAATGGTAATCTCGCTGCCCGGCTTCAGGTCCCCCTCAATGTGAGCACCGATCTGACCCTGGCCGGTGCGGACCTTGGACTCTCCGGACGCAATGTAGTCAATCATCGCCTGGGTGTCCATGTGGCCAACGTCATTGCGGTTCTTGATGGAACCGGGCTCGAAGAAGCCATCGCCGCCTGCTTCCGTATCGCTGGATGCGAGGAAGGAGGACAGAGCAATGCTGTAATTCTTGTTCGGGTCAATCGGTTCACCGTTAATGGTGACGGACTTAACACGCTTGCCTTGCTCAGCCTTCTGGTCGTAGACAACGGTGACATTGTTGGACAGGCCTAGAGCCAGACGTGGGCGGGACTGGCCAGGCTTCCACTGGTTTTCCAGTGCGGTGATGAAGTCAGCTCCGCTGACCTCAGCGGTAATCACGGAGTTTCCGAAAGGCTGAACAGCAAAGATGTCCTGGTATGTAACGTCACCTTCCTTGAGGTCGGCGCGCACACCGCCCGCGTTCATGACGCCAATTTCGATGTCCTTGCCCGCCGGCTTGGCTAGAGCGTAGCGCTGACCTTCCGCAATGAAGTTGTTAAGGGTGGACTCCACACCGCGGTTGGAACCGGTGTCCTTGCCCTCATCGGAGCCGCGGTACATGGCCTTCTCGGTGGTACCAGCAGTCTTGGCACCCTCAATCTCCGCTACTTTCTTTGCTTCCTCGACGACCTTAGCTACCTCGGGGTCGTCTTCGAGGCCCTGCAGCTGGGCGAAGACCTCTGCGTCGGCCACGTCGTACTGCTTGAGATCAATCTTGGTGATCTTCTTCTCGGCCTTGTCGAAGGTGATGTCGGCGTCGTTAAGCACCTTGCCGTACTCGTAGCCCTGTGCCCAGTACAGCGGCAATGCGCCCTCACGGGCAACCTCGCCCTGGGTCTTGACGTGAGTATCACCGCCAAAGAGGATGTCCACATCCTTGTTGAAGCCCTCAGCGAACTGCTGAGCATCCTCGTGCATGAGCGCCACAACAACCTCGGCCTCGCCGGATTCCTTCAGTCGGCTGGCTTCCTTATTGGTGGCCTCGACCGGGTCGGAGAACTCGACGCCCGGGATGGACGCAGCAGACACCTTGTACTTGGTGTTCTCAGTGACGGTACCAACGAAGCCCACCTTCACGCCGTCTAC
The DNA here is from genome assembly GCF_001814885.1 of Corynebacterium sp. HMSC068G04. NCBI lineage: Bacteria > Bacillati > Actinomycetota > Actinomycetes > Mycobacteriales > Corynebacteriaceae > Corynebacterium > Corynebacterium sp. HMSC068G04. Next base: position 79,196 of record NZ_KV818291.1, read on the forward strand.
CTCCTTGACGAAGGAAGCATCGAGCAAGGGCTTGCCATCCTTGGTGACGTTGGCGCCCAGGATCGGGAAGTTGGACTGGTCCTTGATACGGCCCATAAGATCCTTATCGCCCTTGTCGAACTCGTGGTTGCCCACGGCCGTGACATCGAGATTCATAGCATTGAGGGCCTCGTTGGTGTACTTGTCCTCAGAAATCGCAGACACGAAAGCGGAACCGCCAACGTTATCACCGGAGGAGGTCAAGGCGTACTCCTGGTCCTTGTTGACGGCCTTGATGAGCGCAGCCATGCGAGCAGCACCCATCTCGGAGTAACCAACCAGTTCCTCGGTTTCCTTATCAAAGTTTTCGGCCAGCTCAAGGTGGCCGTGGAAGTCGGTGAAGTTGGTGACGGAGATGGTCACCTGGTCGGCCTCAGCGGCGAAGGCAGGTGCGCCGGAGACGGCAACGGCGGTAACGGTGGTGGCGGCCAACAGCTGGCCAAAGCGGCGGAAATTCACGTGGTACTCCTGAAGATGAGAGGAATCTTGTCCACGTGTTTATAACGCATCCATCACGGTGGCGCAGGGCTCGCTAACGCTGCCACCTGCAGGTTCACCTAGTGTCTTCCCCGTTTTCATCCCTGCGCTACCCAGCGTTCAACCACACACCCCCGGTTGAGGGGGTGGTGGTTTAGCCGTGGGCTTCAGTTCGCCTAGGCGGTGACGCGATAGACGTCGAAGACTCCCTCGGTGTTGCGCAGCGTCGTCATGAGCTGCCCCAGCTGCTTGGTATCGGACACCGAGAAGGTAAAGCGAACGGTCGCAATGTGGTCATCGCCGCGGTTGGACGTCATCGACAGCACGTTGAGGCTCTGCTCGCTGAAGATACGAGTCAGCTCAAAGAGCAGGCCCTGGCGGTCGATAGCCTCAAGTTGCAGTGTCGCGGAGAAAGCGCCGGAAGACTTCGGCCCACCGGCCCACTCCACCTGCATCATGCGCTCCGGCTCGGACTTCAGCTTTTCTGCGTTGGTGCAGTCCGCTCGATGGACCGACACGCCACCGCCGCGAGTGACGAAGCCAAAGATGGCGTCTCCTGGCACGGGCTGGCAGCACTTCGCCAACTTGGCCATGACGTCTGGGCTTCCCTCCACCAGAATGCCGGTGCCGGATGCGGAATCCTTCGTATGCTGCGCGCGGGAGTTCTCCAGCTCGCTCAGCGGGGTGCGCGAAGCCAAGGCATCGACTGCATCGTCTTGGTCCCCAAAGAGAGCCATGAGCTGGTTTGCTACGTGCTGCGCCGAGACGTGTCCTGCACCAATAGCGGTGTAGAGCGCGTCCACGTCGGGATAGTGCAGCTGCTCAGCCACCTGCTTCATGGAGCTGGCGGTGAACAGACGGTGCATGGGCAGGCCGCCGCGCTGCACCTCAGCGGCCAGGGCATCGCGCCCGGCTTCCAGATGCTCTTCACGGCGTTCTTTGGCAAACCACTGCCGTACCTTCGTCTTCGCCCGGGGCGACACCAGGAACTCCTGCCAATCCCGCGACGGTCCTGCGTTCGGGTCTTTAGAGGTGAAAATTTCCACCTTGTCGCCGGACTTGAGTTCAGACTCCAAAGCCACGAGTTTGCCGTTAACCTTGGCGCCGATACACCTGTGCCCCACCTCGGTGTGCACAGCGTAGGCAAAGTCAACGGGGGTGGAACCGGCAGGCAGGTTAACCACGTCGCCCTTCGGGGTAAACGCAAAGATCTGCTTGGCGGTCAGGTCATAGCGCAAGGAGTCGAGGAACTCGTTGGGATCTGCTGCTTCCTTTTGCCAATCCAGCAGCTGGCGCATCCACGCCATCTGGTCGACTTCTTCCTGGTGGCCGGAATTCTTGCCCTTAGTTTCCTTGTAGCGCCAATGCGCCGCCACGCCGAACTCAGCGTTGTAGTGCATCTCGTGCGTGCGCACCTGCACTTCAAGAGTGGAGCCACCGGCCGCAATCACGGTGGTATGCAGCGATTGGTACACGCCGAAGCGCGGCGAAGAAATGTAGTCCTTGAAGCGCCCCGGAAGAGCCTGGTACAGCGAGTGCACCACGCCGATCGCCGCGTAGCAAGAATTAATGTCATCGACAAGGATGCGAATACCGACGAGATCAAAAATCTCAGCGAAGTCACGTCCGCGCACAATCATCTTCTGGTAAATCGACCAGTAGTGCTTCGGGCGGCCCATCACCTCGGCCTCGATGCCGTTGGCCTTCAGCGCCTGGCTAACCTGAGCCTTGATTTCTTTGAGCGCTCGATCGCGCGAGGGTGCACGGTCGGCCACCATGCGTACGATTTCGTCGTACTTCTTCGGGTACAGGATGGCAAAGGCCAAATCCTCAAGTTCCCATTTGACGCTGGCCATTCCGAGGCGGTGAGCCAGCGGCGCGATGACGTCGAGAGTCTGGCGTGCCTTCTTCGCCTGCTTCTCCGGTGGGAGGAAGCGCATCGTGCGCATGTTGTGGAGACGGTCGCACACCTTGATAACCAACACGCGCGGATCGGTAGCCATTGCCACAATCATCTTGCGGATCGTTTCCGCTTCCGCAGCGGCGCCGAGTGCAACCTTGTCGAGCTTCGTAACACCATCGACAAGGCGAGCCACCTCAGGACCAAAATCACGAGTCAGATCCTCGAGCGAGTAGTCGGTATCCTCCACCGTGTCATGCAGCAACGCTGCTGCGACGGTCGTGGTATCCATACCTATCTCCGCGGCGATGGTGGCTACCGCCAGCGGGTGCGTGATGTATGGCTCACCGGACTTGCGGAAAACGCCTTCGTGCAGACGCTGTGCCGTGGTGTAGGCGTTGTTGAGTAGTTCCGCGTCGGCCTTCGGGTGAAACTCCCGGTGAATGGACATCAGCGGGTCGAGCGCCGGATTGATCTTTACTCTGCCGCCCGTCAGCGAACGAGCCAGGCGGGCGGACATGCCGCGGACGCCGCCTGGCCGCCATGCAGTCTTGTCCTGCTTTTCAGTCGTCATGTCTGCCTCCGCGAAGTAGCTTAGGCATACAACCTTAGTCCTTTGTCCCCATCTGGTTGAGCACAATCAGCGGAGAACCTTCCAGGCGCTCGCGGCCCTCCAGTCCCTGAACCTCCAGAACCACGACATTGCCCACGACCTCTGCTCCTGCGGACTCCAGGAGCAAGGTAGCGCCGTGGAGAGTGCCGCCGGTGGCGAGGACGTCGTCGACAAGCACAATGCGCTTGCCCTTGATGTCTATGCCGCTGTTAGGGATCTCCAGCGCGGCGGTACCGTACTCCAGCTCGTACTCCTGGGTCAGCACCGGTGGCGGCAGCTTGCCTTTCTTGCGAATGGCCAAAATACCTACCCCCAACTTGTACGCGACGGCTGAACCCAACAGGAATCCGCGCGCATCGAGGCCGCCGATCATGTCAGCACCGAGCTCCTTGCAGGCCTCAGCCAAGCCATCGACAACGGCGGCGAAGGATTCAGCATCGGCCAACACCGGAGTCAGGTCCTCGAAAAGGATTCCTTCCTCCGGGAAATCCGGGACAAGGCGAACCTTGTCTTTCAGGGCTTGTGCTGCTGCGACGTAAATCTCGCTCACGACTCTTCCTTTGTTTCGGTTGCTTCATTTCGGGTATAGCCCCAGCGGTCGAGATTCCACCCGATACCCGCAGGGCCAGTGTAGGGCACCACGCCAGTCACAGCGCGATCAACGATGAAGGTTCGGGGCTGCGCGGCGATGGGAATAGACGGCAGCTCCTCCCAAAGCTCTTGTTCCAGTGTGCGTAAAGCCGCAGCGTTCTTCACACTGGCAGTGGGCGCGGAATACTCCCGCATCGGGTCGACGGCTCCAAGGTAGACGTCGATCTCCGGCAACCCCGTCGAGGGGTCGGCGTCCAGTTGGGCACGGGATACACGATCCCCCGAACGATCCTCCACCGTAATCCCGGCTGGTTCGCAGGCTGCGCGTAGCTCCTCCACCATCGCTTTATAGCGCGGGTTAGGTGCCAGGTATCCGACGCCGACCGTATAGCCAGCGAGGCCGGAAGCAGTGGCGGTGTCTACAGGGACTGTGGTGAGCGACGCCATTTGTGATGCCACCGAATCACTGGTGCTCACTGTCCGCACGGAGACGGCGGGTACCTCCACGCCGGATTCCTTTGCGGAAACTTCTGCCATGCGTTGTGCATCGACGCAGGCAGCGAAAGCGGCGCGTGCCCACGGCTGCGCGAAGGTGCCGGCTTCGGAGAAAACCAAAGTATCGGTCATGCCTCCCGCAACGGAGTTAACGTCGACCGGTTTTCCTTCTGCGTCCCGATTCAGCCACGACGGTGCCGCGGTAGGTGACTCGGCCACGCGCAACTCGTCCGAGGCCACAAATGCAGCCGCATCCGCCGTGTTCGGCAGCATGACGATCTCCTTCAGCGACGGCTTGTCGCCGTAGTAGTTGTCGTTGGCGGTGAGTACGATGGCGCCGTCGTCCTCGACGCGATCAATGCTGTAAGGACCAAAGGAAATCTGTAGCTCGGGATCGAAACGGCCTGGTTCGGTAGAAAACCCCTCGCGCCACGCCTCCGCCACAGGCTGCAAGGTCGTCACGTCGTAGGCGTGAAGCGCCGCGTTGAGCTCCTCCATGCTAAGCCCTGCTCGCTTAGCTAACGCGTGGGCGGGCACCACCGTGCCCGTCCCAAACAGGTAGCGCCAGCGCGAACCAGCATCTGGGTTAAACCAGACGGTGAACTTCTTGCTATGCGGTGCACACTCCATCTCGGCTATGTCTTCCGCCAGCGGGAGGTGAGAGCCAAAGGTTTCGCTCAACTGCCCGGCGGTATATGCCAAAAGGTAGTCATCGCACGTCACCGGTTCGCCGTCGGCAAAGCGTGCCTGTTCCGTGAGCGTGAAGTCCACACGAGCGCCAACGCCCTCGCTCTCGGCCGGAACGTACTCAGCATCTGCCAGATCCGAGTTCGGAACCATTTGCCCAGCTGGGCCTGGCACGTACAACGCAGGGAACACGCGGCTGGCAAGCTGTGCGGCGCCCGCAGCTTCGCCCCAGGCAGAAGCCGCATTGCTGGTAGCGATTCGGGCGTCGCTCAGCACTGCGAAGCGCGGCGGCGGGACATCCTTGCCTGCCTTGTCCTCCTTCGCTCCGCACGCGGAAACGGTAAGAGCAACAGCGAGCAGTGCCGCGACTAATGAGGCGCGCACGATTTAGCGCCCAGGGCGCCAGGACGCGCCACCGGACTCCTCGCCGCGCGGCTTCGTTGCTGGCTCGGAGGCCGTGGATGGGGAAACTGCTGCCGGGGATACCACAGTGCGCGCGGGCTTCGGAGAATCATCGTCGGCGTCGTCTGCGTCCCCGCCTTCCGCCCGATAAGCGGCGACCTCAGCGTTATGCTTCTTGACGCTCTTGCGCTGGTTCGACAATGTCACCAGCAGCGTCGTTGCGAGGAAGATGGAAGAAAAGACGCCCTCGATAACGCCGATGAACTGGACTAAGGCCAGATCGCGCAGGGTACCGATACCCATCAGCCACACAGCGACGATGAACAAGGCGATAATCGGCAGCGCGGAAATGACCGAGGTAGAGATAGAACGCATCACGGTCTGGTTGATGGCTAGGTTGGTGAGATCGGCATAGGTCTTCTTACGCTGGCCCTCCAGCCCAGTCGTGTTTTCGTCGACCTTGTCAAAGACAATGACGGAGTCGTAGAGGGAGAAAGTAAGCACGGTCAGCAGGCCGATAATGACCGCCGGTGAAACCTCAATTCCGAAGAGGGCGTAGATACCCGAGATGAAAACACCGTCAAAGATAAGGGCGAGGATGGCGGCAAAAGCCATATCACGCTGCAGGCGAACCGCCACGTAGATAGTGGCGAGCACCAGGAAGACCGCCATGGCGATGACCATTCGCTTGGTAATCGACGCACCCCACGATTCCGAGACCGTCGAAGAACCGATCGCGTCCGGGCTGGGCTTGCCGTTTTCATCCTTGACTTGGAACTCTTCAAAGATGGCCTGGCGTGCCTGATTCACCTGATCCTGGGACAGGCGCTCGGAGGTGATTTCCAATGTCTCCGAGGAACCGGCGCCCACAATCTGCACCAGCTCCGGTGTGACACCGGTGGCATCCGTAAAGGTTTCCTCCACCTGCTCGGTGGTGAGGTCCCCTGCCGGCATGTTGAGCTTGGTACCGCCCTCAAAGTCGAGGGACAAGTTAAAGCCGCGAAGCGCAATGGCCAAAATGGACGCGATGAGCAGCACGCCGGCGATGGTGTACCAGGTTTTAGCCCTGCCCACGAAGTCGAATCCGCTTCCGTCCACGTAGAGACGGTCGAAGCGGGAAATCTTGCGGTTAGTGGTTTCGACAGCCATGTTTACTTCTCCTCATCCGCAGCAGTGGCAACGGGTTTCTTGGCCGGTTTGGCATAAAAGCCGCGTTCGCGACGCTCCTCCACAAGGTTGTAGATGCCACCAAGGCCATTCATCGACGGTTTAGCGAAGGCCGGGCGGCTGCCGAGGAGCTGCATGAGCGGCGCCATGATCAGGAAGGATACGACGAGGTCGAAGATCGTGGTTAGTCCCATGGTGAAGGCAAATCCCTTGACTGCACCGATGGACAGGAAGTAGACCACGACGGAACCGATCAGGGTGACGGCCTTACCCGTGACGATCGTTGCACGGGAGCGTTCCCAACCCGTGCGGGTAGCGGAGCGGAATGTGCGGCCGCCCAAGAGCTCATCCTTCATGCGCTCGTAGTAGACCACGAATGAGTCAGCCGTGGCGCCGATACCGATGACCAAGCCCGCCATGCCAGACAGGTCCAGCGAGTAGCCAATCCACCGGCCCAACAGAACCAGAGCGCCATAGAGCAGGACACAGGTGGCGATGAGCACCAGCAAGGCCACGGCGGACAGTGCGCGGAAGTAGTAGATGGAATACAGGGAGACCAAAATCAGGCCGACAATACCCGCAATAAGCGCTGCCTCAAGAGCTGCCTTACCCAGTGACGGAGGCACGGTTTCCACCGTTCCGCCCGGCTCGCCGTTAGCGCCCGTAAAGGACAACGGGAGCGCACCGTAGCGGAGGTTGTTGGCCAAGTTCTGGGCTTCTTCCTGCGTGAAATCACCCGTGATGGACGTGGCAGAACCCACCGGAGTCGCACCCTGGATAACCGGTGCGGAAATAACGGCGGAGTCAAGAGTGATGGCCACCTGCTTCTGCAGGTACTCCTGCGTCAGGGTGGACCACGTCTGAGAGCCGTTGGGGCCGTCGCCAGTCTTGAATGCGAAGCTGATCTCCATCTGGCCGGTTTGGCCGTTGAGACCGCCCTGAATTGGGGATTGGGTATCGATTTCGTTACCGGTCAGGCGGGTACCGTGTGGATCCTCAATGCCATCCAGCAGCGGAGCCGGCATCAGGATATAGGGCTGCTGGTTCGAGTAGTCACACGCCACGAGCGGCTTTGCCGGATCGTCCGTGCCGGCCAGCGGATCGGAATCGGCATCGCACCGCATCAGGCCCAGGGCCGCGGTTTGAACGGTGGGATCCTCGGACTGACGGTCCTTGAGAAGAACCTCGTTAACCTGGTCGCGACGTTCGGTTTCTTCCAGAGAGTTTGCTGGGTCCGGAAGCGGCTTTTCGCTCACGGTCGGGGCCGGAGACTTCTTCGCGTCCTTGTTTTCTTCCTTCTTATCCTCACCCTGGGCAGCATCGGCGCTCTGGTTAAGCGCGTCGTGGATAGAGGCCAGTGCGTCATTCGCCTGCTCCGGTGCCACGACGCCGAACTTGACCCAGCGGTTCGCCATATCCGTCATGGTCTTTTCAAGCTTGTCCAAGTCCGGCATCGGCTGCTCCCCCACTGGGCGGAACAGCAGCTGCGAGGTTTGACCCACAGCCTGTGCCTGGGAAGCGTCTTCGCCCGGCACCGTAATGACCAAGCTAGAGCCGCTGATAACGACCTCAGAGCCGGAGACGCCCATACCGTTGACACGCTGCTCCAGGATGTTGCGTGCCTGCTGCAGCTGGTCCTGGGTGGGGTCTTCGCCCTGCGGAACGAGGGTTACACGCGTACCGCCCTGCAAATCAATGCCGAGCTTGGGAGTCGGCGATTTATCGCCGGTGAAGAAGATAAGGGCGTAAACCACAATGACAATGAGCGCAAAGAGCGCCATTGCTCGCCTGGGCCATTGCCGTTGACGGCTGCTAACGCCACCACGTTTCGAAGCGGACACAAAGATCTCCTGTGTTGTGAGGAACAGGGCTAAAAATCATGGGTCACGGCAGCCACTGCGACGCACGTGCTGAGTGTCGCGGCGCCACCATGACTAAAGCACAGTCCATCATCGTACGTCATGGACCGGCATAATCCTTAACAGGTTTAAGGTGAGGCACCCGCAGTGTGACGAGTGCAACTTGTTTAGAGCTTCGGAAAGCGTTCGTCCTCGCCCTCCTCTGGCTCAGCCGCCGCTTCGTTCTGGGAAGCAATCGGCTCAGCGGAGCGCACGATGGCCATGGTGTCGAAGGTCATCACCGTGCCGTCCTTGACTCGCAAATCAACCTGTTCACCGCGGGCCTCCACCACGGTGCCGTGCAGGCCACCGGCCGTAATCACGTCTAAGCCTGGGCGCAACGAGGACTGGAGCTCCTTCATCTGCGCTTGGCGCTTGCGCTGCGCGCGCATGGACATGAAGCTCGGCAAAATGACGAGGACGGCGAGAACAAGGAGAAGAATAAGTTGGGTTCCGTTCATAAAAGGCCAGTGTGCCAGACCTGCCCGCCTCCCGGCCAATTGCCGGGACGATTAGAAGAGTGTCCCGCCGACAGTTCCTTCGGGCGCCTCAAGGCCCAGGTGCTGCCAGGCCGCTGCCGTGGCAACACGGCCACGCCCGGTGCGGGAGATCATTCCGGCGCGCACGAGGTAGGGTTCGCAGACCTCCTCGACGGTTGACGGTTCCTCGCCCACCGCAATAGCCAACGTATTAACCCCCACGGGTCCACCGCCGTGTCCCTTAATGAGGGCCTCGAGCACCGCGCGGTCAAGACGGTCCAGCCCACGTTCATCAACGTCGAAGACCCGAAGCGCTGCCTGGGCAGCTGCCACATTAATGTGCCCATCTCCGTTGACCTCGGCATAGTCGCGCACACGACGCAACAGCCGGTTAGCAATACGCGGCGTCCCGCGCGATCGGGAGCCGATCTCCACCGCGGCATCCTGGTCGATATCAACCTCCAAGATTCGCGCTGCTCGGGTAATCACTCGGGTGAGGTCCTCGGTATCGTAATACTCCATCTGCGCGGTGAAACCGAAGCGGTCACGCAACGGACCAGTCAGCATGCCCGCGCGCGTCGTCGCTCCCACCAGAGTAAAAGGTGGGATTTCCAGCGGGATGGAGGTCGCCCCAGGGCCTTTGCCCACGATGACATCGATGCGGAAATCCTCCATTGCCATGTAGAGCATTTCTTCCGCGGGACGGGCGATGCGGTGGATTTCGTCGATGAAGAGCACGTCACCTTCCATGAGATTCGACAGCATCGCGGCCAAGTCTCCGGCCCGCTCCAGTGCGGGGCCGGACGTCATGCGCAGGGAACTTCCCAGTTCTTGAGCGATAATCATCGCCATCGTGGTCTTGCCCAGCCCAGGCGGGCCGGAGAGCAACACGTGATCCGGGGTGACACCACGGTTTTTCGCGCCATTGAGCACGAGCGATAGCTGTTCGCGCACCTTGGGCTGGCCGATGAATTCATCGAGGGATTTCGGGCGCAGTGAGCGCTCAATATCGTGCTCGCCTTGTTGCTCTGTGGCGTCCACATCCTGGTTACGCTGCGGAGGCGAGGTTAAATCCATCCCCTCCGGCAGCTTAAACTCAGTGCGTTCTACATCTGACATGTCGTCCACTCTCCCCTATTTTTTGGCCCCGAGTTGGTTGAGGGCTGCTCGCAGCACCACCGGCGTCGCCGCATCGGGCTGCTCAGCCACTACCGATTCCACCACCGGTCGAGCCATCTTGTCTGTAAAGCCCAACCCAATAAGCGCCTCAACGACATCCTCCACCACGGGGCCGGCAGCCGCAGGGGCGGAGGCCGCAGGATCAGCACCGTCCGTGGGTGCAAACGCCTGCACCTTCTCCTTGAGTTCTAGGATCAAGCGTTGCGCCACGCGCTTTCCTACCCCCGGGATTTTCTGCAGCCGTGCAGCCTCCTCCCCCGCAATTGCTTGGGCCAAATCACCTGCGCTCATCACGGACAACGCGGCTAGAGCCAGTTTGGGCCCCAGCCCAGAGACCGTCTGGAGGACGTGAAACATGTCGCGGTCATCCTGGCTGGTGAACCCGTACAGCGTCATCGAATCTTCTTTCACCACGAGCGTGGTCATGACTCGGGCTTCCTCACCACGCTGGAGCGTGCCCAGTGTGGCTGGGGTGGCCAGCACCTTGTATCCCACGCCGGCGCATTCGAGCACGGCATGATCAAGCTGGATGTCGAGGACAGTTCCGCGCAAAGATGCAATCATTAATCAGGTTCCTTGGTTCGAGTGGATGTACCACATAGCTTAAGAGGTCGTCTTCGCTGCCCGAGAAACGGACGCGGTGCGTGGTGAGGTGCCGCGCACACCGCTCGTTCGTGCCCCAGCCCCCACGCCAGCACTCGGATCACCCCCGCTCATCCATGCCAGGGCCGGCGCACGCCAGCAGTGGCAGACAGCAAGGGCCAAGGCATCCGCAGCGTCCGCTGGCTTAGGCGACTCGCTGAGCCCCAGAATTCGGGTGATCATGGCGGTCATCTGCTTCTTATCAGCGCGCCCGTTGCCCGACACCGCCTTCTTCACCTCCGAAGGGGTGTACATGTGTACTGGGATGTCGCGCTCTGCGGCTGCAAGCACCAAGACCCCGACTGCGTGCGCGGTCTGCATCACGGTTGACACCTGACCGCGTTCGAATACGCGCTCGAGCGCCACGACATCCGGCTTATAGTCATCCATCCATTCCCGGACCGCGACTGACAGCCGCTTAAGGCGCTCTCCCAGATCCTTGTCACTGGGCGTACGGACGACGCCCACGGCGATGGGAATGACCGCGCGCCCACGTCCGGCTTGGACAACAGACAGGCCACAACGCGTCAGACCGGGATCAATACCCATGACACGCAACCCCTCCAAGTTCACGGCTGCCTCCTCGCCCTTTTTATTCTCACCCTATACAACCACTCGTTTATCTAGAAACAGTGTACACACATGTGTTCTAGTGCAGGCAGTCCCCCGAGCCGAATACATTCCCTCAGATTGTGGGGCGTAGAGTGGCGCGCATGTCTCAACATCCTAATAGCTTTTCTGAGTTCATTCGTTCCCGCCATTCCGCGCGCGCGTTCCTTCCGGACCCCATCCCCGCAGCGGTTATAGAACAGGTGCTGATCGACGCCCAATCCGCCCCCTCCAACTCCAATACCCAACCCTGGAATGTGCACCTGGTTGGCGGTACGGCATTGCAGGACTTGAGCGCGGCTCTCATTGCTGAGTTCGATAAGAATGGAATCAACCCGGACTTCACGATTGACTACGGTCAGGGCGTCCACCCGCAGCGCTCGCAGGCGTTAGCAGCCAAGATGTACGGTCTCCTCGGTATTGCGCGCGAGGATAAGGAAGCGCGCACGGAATTTGTCCGTGAGAACCTTCGCTTCTTCGGCGCCCCACACGGCTTTGCTCTTCATTCCCCCAATGGGCGACCGTATCCGCGCTGCCTTTGATCAAGGTACCTATGCGGAGAATTTCTTGCTCTCGCTTCAAGCGCACGGCTACCGCGGTGTCCCGCAAGGCATGATTTCACTCCTCGCCCCGACCGTCCGTGAATTCCTCGGAGTGGACGAGGAGCACAAGCTTGTCACCGCCCTGACCTTCGGCATTGCAGACGAGTCCAGTCCTGTGTTCAACACAGCCCCGGGCCGTGCCCCGCTGTCAGAGACGGTAACTGCTCATGGCATAGAAGACCTCAAGCTCGACTAGCCGCGTTAGTCCTCGTCCAGCTGGGCGAGGACCTCTTCGCTCAGGTCCATGTTGGTGTAGACGTTCTGGACATCGTCCGAGTCCTCAAGAGCGTCGATGAGGCGGAAGATCTTACGGGCATCATCTGCCTGCAGCGGTACCTCGACTGAGGCGCGGAAGTCGGTATCGGTGTCATCGACCTCGATATCGGCGGCAACGAGAGCCTCGCGCACGGCGGGGATATCACCCGGCGCACAGGTAATCTCAAACTTCTCGCCATTGTCGTTGACCTCTTCGGCGCCGGCTTCCAACACAGCGAGCAGGACATCGTCCTCATTAAGCTCGCCCTTTTCCACCAACACCAAGCCGGTGCGGGCGAACATGTATGCCACGGAGCCGGACTCGCCGAGGTTGCCGCCGTTCTTGGTCATGGCGGTGCGCACGTCCGTCGCCGCGCGGTTGCGGTTATCCGTCAAGCACTCGATGAGCATGGCGACACCGTTCGGGCCATACCCCTCGTACATCACGGTTTCCCAATCGGCACCGCCTGCTTCTTCGCCGGATCCGCGCTTGCGGGCGCGCTCAATGTTGTCGTTAGGAACAGAGGCCTTCTTGGCCTTCCTAATCATGTCATCAAGGGTTGGGTTTGCGGCGGGATCACCGCCACCGGTGCGGGCGGCCACCTCGATATTCTTAATCAGCTTGGCAAATTCCTTGCCACGCTTGGCATCGTTCGCCGCCTTCTTGTGCTTCGTTGTTGCCCATTTAGAGTGGCCTGCCATGTCATCCCTTTCGATGTGGCTATATAAAAAGCTTGTAGAAACTGCTGCAATTATACGGCCTTGTCCTGGATCCACCGGAACAGGGGTCCGCGCGTGCGTCTCGCACGCCGTGGTGCTGACCCCCGGTGGCTAAACGTTTTGCCAATTCCCGTTGGCGCTTGAGCCTTCGGCGTCCGGATGCAGGATGCGCGTCAGGCCCTCCTGCATCGCCACGGCCAGTAGCTCGCCGCGCTGATTGAAGATCTTGCCCTCTGCTAGCCCCGTCCCGGTTTGTGCTGAGGGGCTGGACTGCGAATACATCATCCACTCATCCACTCGAACTGGCCGCAAGAACCACAGAGAATGGTCCAGGCTGGCTAGCTGAATCCTCTCGCCCTGGTGCGGAAGCAATGCTGTACGAATCAGCGTCATGTCCGACATATACAGCAGCGCCGCCTGGTGGAGGGACTGGTCGGCAGTGCTAAGAAAGTCACCAGTGTTACGGAACCAAATATTCCTAAACCCGGCACCGGTGGTTTCCGCGGCAATCGCGTCGCGGTCCGCATCCGGGACAAGCCGCACATCCCAGTCTTCCCACTCTTTCAAGATGATTCGGGTGGAATAGGGCGAGTCCTTAATACTCTCCGGTGGCGGCACCTGCGGCATGTCCGCTTGGTGCTCAGGGCCACTGTCCCCTGGCGCTTGGAAACCGGCGCTGAGCATAAAGATCAAGCGATCGTCCTGAAAGACCCGTACGTGTCGGTGCGCAAAAGAGCGGCCATCCCTAATCCGCTCGACCCGAATGGTGGTGGGAGCGCCAGAATCGCCCGGCCCCACGAAGTAGCAATGCATGGAGTGGGCAAACTTGTCGTCAACGGTGAGCTGCGCCGCGCGGAGCGCCTGCGCCATGGTTTGCCCGCCAAAGGTGCGCGTAATGAGCGATGGAACCACAGGGCCGCGGAACTCGTCGTCGCCGATTCGCTCGAGGTCGACCGCCTGGGCCACCGTTGCCATGTCTTGCTCCCTTCCTTGTGCGTTGTAGCGTGCGCCGCGATATGGCGCCCGCCACACTAACCCCGACTATCCTACTCACGTGCTGATCCACCCCCGGAGGTTGCGTACTATATTCCGCATGACTTCAACCACGCCGCACAGCGTGCACCGCGTAGCCGCTTACCTGGAAATGGTCACGTGGGGACTGCTGATTCTCTCGATGATCCTCAAGTACTCGGGCACCACCGCAGCACTCACCCCACTTGCGGGAGGTATCCACGGCTTTGGCTTCCTGTGCTTTTTGCTCATGACGGCCCTGGTGTGGATTAACAACCGATGGCCAATGGGCATCGGGATCCTGGGCCTGGTTGTCACCGTGATTCCCTTCGCAGCATTGCCTTTTGCGCTGTGGGTTTCGCGGCGCGGGCTCGTTGCTGGTCCGTGGCGATTTAGCGATGACGCGGAGCCGCAGAGTTTCTTCGACAAGCTCTTAGCCCAGGCCGTGCGCCACCCCGTCCGCACCGCGCTTATCGCGCTGCTCGTCGTTGCCGTAGTGTTTAGCATCCTTCTCATGTTGGGCCCACCCGTCGACGTCGAATCCGCCATTGAAGATAATCGCTAAAGTCCCGACTATCTGGGCTGGATGGGTGCTGGCGCGCCTTTTCCTTATCTACCTACTCGTCAACGAAACGGGTCCGCTCGGGGATGTCCGGTACTACCTCGCGGGCGTATACGGGGATAACCCCCGTGACATGACGGAATATCCCCAGGTGGGTACCTGGCCCAGCATCCTCCTTGCGTGGATTACCGGCGACGACTACGAGGCCTATGCCATCGGCTTTACGGCAATGGTGCTGCTTGCCGACGGCGCCTTCCTCGCCCTTCTCCTACGCCATCACCGTTCCAACCCCGGGGCATATAGCGCCGGATGGTTTTGGGTGTTCTTTGGCACCGCGGCGGGCCACGTTTTCGCGTGGCGGCTCGATCTCTATCCTGCCTTGCTGGTTGCCGGTGCGGGCGCGCTTCTGGCTACCCGTCCGCGGCTCGCCTCAGCTTTGTTGGCGTGGGCCACCGCCACGAAGCTGTGGCCGGGGGTCCTCGCTGCCGGGCTCGTCGGGAGAGCAAACTCCCGCGATACCTGGCAGCGGCTCGCCGCATTCTTTGGAAGCCTTCTTGCCCTGTGCCTCGGTGTAGCAGCGATGACCAGCGTGGATAGGGTTCTATCCCCGTTGACGTATCAAGGTGAGCGCGGTCTCCAGATTGAGTCTCTAGCCGCTACGTGGTTCGTGTACCAGGCGCATCGCCATCCTAATGTGTGGACGATGGGATACGCGGCCTCGAAGAGCTATGAGATCTCCGGTCCCGGCGTCGACACGGCACTCGCTATCAGCACCATCGCGACGGGCGCGGCCCTCGTGTGGATCGTGGGCGTAGCATTCGTGCACTTTCTACGGGGGTTCTGGAGCCCACATTCCACCGTGGTCTTTTTCATCGCGGCGATTCTGCTTCTCATCGCAACGAATAAGGTCTTCTCCCCGCAGTACATCGTGTGGCTCGGGCCGATACTAGCGGTGGCGCTTCGCTCCCCCGTCCCCAAGTCACCCGCCGGGCAACGGCAGAGGGCCGCCGATATCACAGGGGTACGCACCATCATGGCCGTCCTCGCCGTGGGAACAGCGGCTTTGGGAACCGTCATCTACCCCTATGGCTATGACTACATCTGGTTCTATGTCGGTAAGGACCCCAACCCGGTGTATGCCCTCGTACTGCGCAACCAGCTCATCCTCGTCATGGCTGTTCTGGCTCTCTACTGGCACCGCCTCGAGTATCGCGCAGCGCGAGCAGCTCACATGTCGATCTGACTTAGTTCGAAAAACTCAGGCAGCTTCGCTGTTCCCCCCAAGCGCAGCAGCTTGACAGCGGGGCGCAACCGCAACGCACGAGTATCGCTGACTGCTTCGTTGTAGAAGCGGTGAGCTAGGTGAATGCGCCCTTCCGCGTCGGCAAGCAAGGCCGGGCGTGATTCAAAGCGCTGCTGGATGGCTGCGGACAACTCTCGCTCCCGGGTGGCACGCTCATCGAAATTCCCCTGTGCTAGCTCGGAAGACTCCGCCCTCGCCGCAATGCCCTCGAGCTCCGGCGCCAGCGCGCTCACGACCGCCGCACGGCGGTCGAGCGTGGACTCCAACTGCGCTAACGCCGCATCGGTGCGGATGTGGAGGGAGTTGAGCCGCTGTGCTGTGTACAGGGCCCACATTCCGAGCACAATCGCCAGAGCAAGGATGATGACAACTTCGATCGGCATTTAAGACACACGCACCTTTGTTCCGTCCGCTACCGTTTCATAGACGCGCATTACGGCTGCGGCCACATGGTCCCAATCGTATTCGCGAGCCCTCTCCATTCCCGCTGCGGTCAAGGCGTGTCGCTTGTCGGAATCACTCACCACATCGTGCAGCACGCGGGCTAGATCCGCGGCATCACCGTTACGGAACAAAGCACCGGCGGGTGTGTCCGAATCGACGTTGCACACCGCGGCGAAGGCCTCCAAATCTGAAGCCACGACCGCGCAGCCGGCGGCCATTGCCTCGACGAGGACGATGCCGAAACTTTCGCCGCCTGTATTGGGCGCCACATAGATATCGGCGCGTCCGAGGATGGCTGCTTTCTCGGCATCGCTGACCCGCCCCACAAAGTCAACCCCTGGGGCGCTTCGCGGGTGCCCTCCTCCCATGACCGTCACGCGGACGGGCTCTGGGAGAAGCGTCAGGGCTTCGAGAAGAATGTCCAACCCCTTGCGCGGTTCATCGAGGCGCCCCAAAAACACGATTTCAATCTCCGAATCGCGTCGCTCACGCTCAGCTCGCTCCCGCTCGCGGGCATACACGGAGGTATCCACGCCATTGGGGATAAGCACGGGGTCACCGCCAAGCTGCTCCACCTGCCAGCGCCGCGCCATCTCCGAGACCGCGATCCCGCCCCGGACCTTTTCCAGATATGGGCGCAGGAAAGGCTTAGCTAGGGTCAGCGCGAGAGAACTGGAGGCGGATGCATGGTACGTCGCCACGATCGGCCCGCGCGCCAGTGCCAAGGCTGCCATGGAATAGCTTGGGGAGTTCGGTTCGTGAATGTGGAGGATATCGAAGTTGCCCTCGCGGATGAAGCGCTTGATGTTGCGGCGCACGTGCGGGCCGATGGACAGGCGGGCCACGGATCCGTTATAGGTGATCGGCACCGCCCAGCCTCCCTTGCGCACGAAGCTGGGGACCTGCGTGCTTGCCGACGCCGGCCCCAGCACCTCCACAAAATGGCCCTGTTCAATAAAAACAGTAGCTAGGTCAAGGATGTGGGCCTGAACGCCGCCAGGTTCGTCGAAGGAATAGGGGCAGATGATACCGATCCGCATGATGTGTTCTGCCTTTCTATTTCTTCGCGCGCGCCGCCCGCCGGCGTTCTACGTCGGCGTTCCAATGCGGCTGCAGCATGTGCCAATCCTCTGGATGCGCTCGGATGTTTTCTGCGAAGCCTTCTGCGAGCCGCTGGCAGGTCTCGTGAAGAGTGGTAACTTCCACCTCGGGGCTGACGGACAAGCCCCATTCCTTACCATCGAACCATGAGTGCACCACGTGGAGGGCCGCTCCCGTCTCGATGGCGAGTTGGGCGGGGCCTGCGGCAACGTTGGCTTCTTCGCCCATGAAGTCTACCGGCACACCAGTGCGTGTGAGGTCACGCTCGGACAACAAACACACCACGCCACCACGCTCCAGGGTGTCTTTCAAACGCGGAAAAGGCGAGGAACTTCCGCCGGTCAGCGGCAAGACGGTAAAGCCAAGGCTCTCGCGGTAGTCCACAAAAGCGTCGAAAAGCGCCTCGGGTTTTAGGCGCTCGGCCACGGTGGTGAATCCGCCATAATGACCCACGCAGAAAACCCCCGCCATGTCCCAATTGCCGGAGTGTGGAAGGGCGAAGATCACCCCGCGGCCCGATGCCACGGAGGCGTCCGCGTGCTCCTTGCCGCGCAGCCCTGCCAATAGGCGTTTCTGCAGCTCGGGGTCCGAGTGGATGGCAGGCAAGCGAAAGGCCTCGAGCCAGTAACGCATGTAGGAACGCATCGAGTCACGCACCAGCTCGCGCGTCACGTTTTCGGCGCCCACCACGCGGCTGAGGTTGCGGCGCAGCTGCTCCATGCCCTTGCCATTGTCGCTGGCCAGATCCGCGCCGCGCTCAAACAGCCAGGCAGCCAGTGGCTGTGGGAGAAAACGTACAACTTTCCAACACGCGATGTACGCGGCGGCCGTCAGGCGTTCACGATCCACTAGAGCCACGGTTGAGAAGCCTTTCTGTGCGGGCCGGGGTCGGGTGCCGGCTGAGCGGAGCGATTACTTAGGCTAAAGATCCTTCTTGAAACGCGCTTTAGTGTCCTGGCGCGCCGCTTGGCGCATGCGCTGGTAAATGGTGAAGACAGAACCGACAGCTAGGAGCCAGAGCGAGACTTCTAGGGCATAAGGAACCCCCAGTCCCTCCAGACCCACGCCGCCGAGGCCCAGAATCAGGCGCTCGGGGCGCTCGACGAGTCCGCCGACCATCTTAAAGCCGGAGGCCTCACCGCGCGCCTTGACATAGGAAATGACCTGGGAGCTCACGAGCACCACCATGCAGGCGGCGAAGTTAAGCGGGTGAGCATTGTCGACGTACACCATCCAAAAGGCAATCGCTGCGAACAATGCGCCGTCGGTAATGCGGTCACAGGAGGCGTCGAGAGTAGCTCCGAAGTTGGAACCGCCCGTAGTCAGGCGTGCCATGGTGCCGTCGAGCATGTCGAAGGCTGCGAAAAGCCCCGAGAGTAGCGCTGCGGCGAAAAGGTGGTCGAGCGGGATGAGGATGACCGAGATAGCAATGGTGACAATCGTCCCCACGATGGTGACGATATTGGGGGTCAGGCCCATCTTGAGGAAGAGCTTGGCCACTGGGACCACAACCACGGCGGCGGGCTTGCGCCCATGAACACTAAGCATGCGCTTCTCCTAAGATGATTCCCTCGGCGGCGAGCTCCGCCCACCCCTGCGCCAGCAGGGAGCGGGTGTCCTTGAGGAGCTGCGGCAGCACTTTGACGCCGTCCACGATAGTCATGAAATTAGAGTCCCCGCTCCAGCGCGGAACAATGTGCATGTGCAGGTGCTGCCCCACCGATCCACCGGAGGCGCGCCCCAGATTGAATCCAGCGTTGACGGCATCGGGGCCGGAGACCTTCTTGAGAACCCGGATAGCTGCTTGGGCAAACTGGAAGAGCTCACGGGATTCCTCCTCGGTGAGGTTTTCCAGCTCAGATTCTTGACGGTACGGAATGACCATCATGTGCCCAGCGTTATAGGGATAGAGGTTGAGCACACAGTAGACAAGCTCGCCGCGGGCCACGATGAGCCCGTCCTCGTCCGACATCTGCGGAATCTCCACGAACGGATTGTGGGCTTTCTTCGGCACGTCGCCGGCGCCGCCCTCACGCTTGATGTAGCTCATGCGGTACGGCGCCCATAGGCGCTCTAAGCGGTCGGGCGTTCCCAGGCCGGTATCGACGTACTCTCCCACTCTGTATGTTCTCCCTTTCTAGCCTCTGCCTAGATGCATATGCATCTAGACGCGCTCGGCGATGCTGTCCTTGGTCGGTTGTTCGTTATTGCGCTCACGAACCCACGCCTCGATGACGTTGATTGCCGCCTCGACCGGCACACCGTTGACCTGGGTGCCGTCGAGGAAGCGGAAGGAGACCGCACCCGCTTCGACGTCACGCTCACCGGCCAGAAGCATGAATGGCACCTTGCCGGTGGTGTGGTTACGGATCTTCTTCTGCATGCGGTCATCGGAGGTATCCACGTCAGCGCGCAGGCCGCGTGCGCGCAGCTGTGCACAAACTTCCTCGAGGTGCGGGGCAAAGGTATCAGCGACTGGAATGCCCACCACCTGGTGCGGGGCCAGCCACGCCGGGAATGCACCCGCGTAGTGCTCTAGGAGCACGCCAAAGAAACGCTCGATGGAGCCGAAGAGCGCACGGTGAATCATGATTGGGCGCTGCTTGGTGCCATCCGACGCCGTGTACTCGAGCTCGAAGCGCTCGGGCAGGTTGAAGTCCAGCTGCACGGTGGACATCTGCCAGGTACGGCCGATGGCATCGCGAGCCTGAACGGAAATCTTCGGGCCATAGAAGGCCGCGCCTGCCGGGTCCGGGACCAGCTCAAGGCCGGACTTCTCCGCCACCGACTGCAGGATCTTCGTCGAGCGCTCCCAGATCTCATCCGAGCCAACGTACTTGTTCGGGTCCTTGGTGGACAGCTCAAGGTAGAAGTCATCCAGGCCGTAGTCCTTGAGCAAGGAAATGATGAACTCCAGAACCTTGGTCAACTCTTCTTCGAGCTGCTCCGGGGTGCAGTAAATATGCGAGTCATCCTGGGTAAAGCCGCGAGCGCGGGTCAGGCCGTGGATAACGCCAGATTTCTCGTATCGGTAGACCGTTCCGAACTCAAAGAGGCGCAGCGGCAACTCGCGGTAGGAACGGCCGCGGGAGGCGAAGATGAGGTTGTGCATTGGGCAGTTCATCGGCTTGGCGTAGTAGTCCTGCGGCTGCTTGGTGCAGTTGCCATCCTCGTCCCACTCACCGTCGAGCTGCATCGGCGGGAACATGCCATCCGCGTAGAAATCCAGGTGACCGGACTTCTTGAACAGGTCTCCCTTGGTCAGGTGCGGGGTGGACACGAAGGAGTAGCCGTCAGCGATGTGGCGGCGGCGGGAGTGTTCTTCCATCTCCATGCGCACGGTAGCGCCATTGGGGTGGAAGACGGGGAAACCGGAACCAATCTCATCCGGGAAGGAGAACAGGTCCAGCTCAGCACCCAGGCGGCGGTGGTCACGCTTTTCAGCTTCTTCCACCATGGTCTTGTAGGACTCCAGGGCCTCCTTGGATTCGAAGGCGGTGCCATAAATGCGCTGCAAACCAGCCTTGGACTGGTCACCGCGCCAGTAGGCAGCAGAGGAACGCGTCAGGGCAAATGCCGGGATGTACTTGGTGGTCGGCACGTGCGGGCCGCGGCAGAGATCGAACCACTCCACCTCGCCGGTGCGCGGGTTGACGTTGTCATAGTGGGTCAGATCTCCGGCGCCCACCTCGGCGGCCTCATCGGAATCTGGGTCCACGTTGCCCTTGTCCTGGACCAGCTCCAGCTTGAAGGGCTCGTTGGCCAATGCCGCCTCAGCCTCCTCGGTGGTGGCATAGACGTGGCGCTCGAAGCGCTGGCCGCCCTTGATGATCTTCTTCATACGCTTCTCAATGGCCTTGAGGTCCTCTGGGGTGAAGGGCTCAGCGGTCTGGAAGTCGAAGTAGAAGCCATTCTCGATGGCCGGGCCAATGCCCAGCTTGGTGCCGGGGAATTCCGCCTGTACTGCCTGGGCCATGACGTGTCCGCAGGAGTGGCGGATAACGGCGCGGCCATCTTCCTCGCAGGCAGCAACCGGGGTGAACTCGGCGTCCGTGTCCGGGGTGTGGGAAAGGTCGTAGAGGGTGCCGTCGGCGCCGCGGACGACGACAACTGCTTCGGGGCCCTTGTTGGGCAGCTCATGCTCGCGCATCGCTGCTCCCACGGCAGTCCCGGCCGGGACCGTGATCGGGTCGTAGTTCACCGGGACTGCTGGAATCATTTCCGCCATGACTTGGTGCGCTCCTTTGCGCTCACGCGCCACTCGACATACCTGGCCGAGCAGCACTCATCGAGAAAGTTACAGCGGCTTAGTCTACCCCTCTTAACTGCGTATGAGCGACTCGCCCCAGAAGGTTTCGCCTTCAGTTCCGGCTGGCATGAAGTACACGGCCGAACCAATGTGGGTGATCCACTCGTTGAGCCGATCAGCTTCGTCAAGGCGCGCCTGAATAGGCTCGAACTGGGTCGTAGGGTCCTTCTGGTAGCAAATAAAGATCAACCCGGCGTTGCTGAGCTCACCGCGCTGGGTGGTCTCCGGAGTCGGCGGCAGGTTGTAGTTATACGGGCGACGCAACAGTTTTTGCTCTGGATGCTCCGCCGGCGGATGCGCTCTGGCGACATGAGAGTTCTCATCAATGGCTTTGAGCCCAAACTCGTTGCGGGCGTCCAAATCCACCGGGTCGAACTCGTCCTTAGCACCTATAGGAGCTCCGGTATCGAGAGTGCGCCCAGTCGAGTTCTCACGTGCTGCGCGATCAAGCTGCTCCCATGTGTCCAGGTTCATGTGGATGCGGCGTACCACCATGGCGCTGCCGCCGGCGAAGGGGCCATCTTCGATCCACACCTGCTCGTTGAAATCTTCATCGCTGCGGGGGTTGACCGTGCCGTCTTTCTGCCCGAAGAGATTGCGTGGAGTTGCTCCCTTCGGTGCCGAACCATAGGCATGGCTGAATCCCTGCTGAATCCACGCAACGTCGGCGTAATCTTTGCCTGCGCGGGTCATATGCCGCAACACGAAGGCGGCAGTGAAAGGATCATCGCTGCAGATCTGCAGGACGATATCCGTCTGGCCCCATTCCGGGCGGAGGTCATCATGGTCAAAAGCCTGGATATCGCGCAGCCAGCTGGGCTTGGCGACGTCCACCGTGTCGAAGAATCCCTCTCCCCAACCGCACGTGACGGTAAGGTTTGCTGGGGTGGTAGACAATTCGGGTTCGAGGCTGCCCAACGGGTTCTCACCCGTGCAGAGGCGACGGGCATCCTCCGTCCACAGTCGCATCAACGCGGCCGCGCCGCGAGCGGTGGTGTCCTTTTTGAGGTTAAAGCCCACCAATTCCACGTGCGCCTGAACCGGAGTTTGGATGCCTGCTTGGTGCTTGCCGTCGAAGGCGACGATATCGTCGCCCATGGTCTCCTCGCGGTTTTCCGGGCCTGTGCTGCCGGCGTCCCCAGCCTGCGCTGCGCGAGAGGCATCCGCGGAGGCATCCGCAGATGCCTGTCCAGGTTCATCCCCTTTCGCACAGCTTGCAAGCGCTACCGCGCTTGCCGCCACAGCGCTTCCGGCGAGCAGTCCACGCCGACTGACAGGTTCCTCGAACCCGCTCATCTTTGATATCTCCCTATCTCGTGAGAACCGATTTCTTGCCTACCTTGGCCCGGAACACGCTGGTTTCTAGTGCGCGTGCTCTTCCTTCTTCATGTCAGACATGTCTGCGGAGTCCGAGTGGTCCATGTGCTCACCATGATCCATGGATCCGTGGTCCATATCGCCGTGGTTCATGTGGCCCATGTCGCCGTAGTCTTCATCGCCGGCGCCAATGGTGCGCACCGGGATATCGCCGAGCTCGATCGTGGAGCCGTCGGCAAGCTCCAGCGTCAGGGTTGCGGTCTCACCGGCCATGACGGGCTCGGTTACTCCCATCAGCATGAAGTGGAAACCTCCCGGCGCGAGCTCGAGGGATTCGCCAGCGGGGATGTCGAAGCCTTCTTCCTTCTCCTTCATCACGCCGTCTACGACCTCGTGGATCTCATAGTGCTTAGCCTTCACCGAAGAGCTGAAGCCAACTACGTTGATGTCCTTGTCCGTGTTGTTGTGGAGCGTGCCGAAGATAGCGGTCATATCGGAGTCCTTCTCCATGGCGCGCACGACAGCATCCTCGAAAGTTACGCCAGACTCAGCGGAGGAAGAAGCCGACGTGCTGGTTTCCGCACCCTTCTCTGCGCTGCTGTCAGCGCTGGCCGCGGTGCTCGTCGCGGTAGCTGTCGAGTCCTCCTCGCTCGGCGAGCAACCAGCCAAGGTGAGGCTGACAGCCGCGATAGCAACTACGGAGGTACGGAAGAAAGAACGGGATTTCAGCATGGAACATGCCTTTCTGGAGTAATTACCTGAAGGGGATGAGGTGGATTGGCTCGCGCGTCATCGAGGCCCTGTGTGGCCTAGCCTGCGCCATCGGAGCGACGTGTTTTCGCCCCGAAGGCGAAGACTGCCGCACCGACGACGAGAACTGCCCCGATACCAATGATCCATTTAGCAGCTGCGGGCAGGGAGCTCAGGGGGTCCTGGGAGTCCTCTGCACCGCCGTCTTCCGCGGCAGCATCCGCGTCACTTTGGCCAGAGGCTCCAGACGACCCATTGCCTGCCTCCCCTCCGGCAGCACCGGAAGCTACGCTGAACGGCACCGAGCCGAGTGTGGAGTGACCATCGGAGGAGGTAATGCGAAAACCTACTTGGTATTCGCCGTCACCAGGTTCGATGTCCTGGGGAACCTCAATGGTGAGGTTTCGTCCGTCAATGGTGGGTGTGGCATCAAAGAGCACGTCGCCGGAGGTTGTGTCGCTCACGGCGAAAGTGTTGAAGTCATCCCGAGGAATGCCAGAGAACTCCAGCGTGATTTCACGGGGGAATTCTTCCAGCGGTGCGTCACCCACCACGTTGCCGCCAATGACTGAGTCATGTGCCGCGGCTAGTGGCGCGGACAGCCCAATCACGAGGCTCACGGCCCCAGCGGCGACTACTGTGGTGACCTGACGCAACTGCATTTCTTGGATGACTCCTTGATGGCGTGATGAAACTTTTGATTGAAGGTTCCCTCATCCTATCGCTGGGAGGGATCTCCTAGCCAATCCTTAACCCCACGTGGAGTGCGTGGGGTTATCAAGTAGTCGTTGCACGCGACAGAAAAGTTCCCTATGCCTACGCAAGCGTGGATTATGCCGCAGTTCCCGCAGGTAGCACTAGTGTCTACGCCCGCGAAGAAGGATGACCACCAAGATGATGACGGCAAGCGCAATGATGCCCAAGGCTGCGGCCAAGAGAAATCCTAGGGTGCCAAGACCCAAGCCTTTATCCTCGTCGGCGCTTGCTGCTTGGTCCGTCTTGTCTTTCGCTCCTTCTTCATCGCTCTTTGGGGCCTCAGTCTCGTCCTTAACCGGCTCATAGATGGGACCTTGGATTGGGTCTCCCAAGACCTTGGTGGTGAGGGCGTACTTCATCGTGGCTCGCTTGCCGTTAAGCACGTCACCTTCTTTATTGGAATCCGATCCCGCATCCAGAGTAACTAGGACATAGTAGTCACCCTCTAGCCAGTTGGCGCGAGCTTGCGCTCCGTTGGGGGCACTGTCACCGAAGCGATTCGTATAGGCTGTCGGACTCTCCGAGTGGGTACTGGCTTCATCGCCTTCCTTTGGCCACGTCATGGATTCACTCTTACCGGCACGCTCCCGCACGGGGTTGAGGATCTCCACATTCATGTGCGTGTACTGTAAAGCATCCTCATCGGAGACCTCCCCCACCTTTAGGGCAGCGGCTAGCTGCTGACCTTCCTTCATGGGAACTTTGAAGACTTGCGCCTCACCGAGCACGATGTCGGTCTCGATGGTGTTTCCGCTTTGCAGCTCAGTGGCATCGGCGAACCAGCTGGCCGCGCGGACCTTCTCTGCTCCTTCAAAATTGGCGTGAAGTTCTCCCTCTATTTCGCTGTCCAGCCCGCTGACTAGGTCATCAATGTTGGTCACTGGGTCGATTCGACGAACAAGGATCTCCACATCTAGAGGCTCATCGGCCTTATAGGTCATCGCTCGCATCGCGGTTAAGACGATTTCATCGTCAGGGCATTTCTCGGAGCCCATCTCCCGGGTAAAGGCACTCGCGCTAGGCAAAGCATCTGAGCGAATGGAAGTATGGAAAGAGTCCTGATCGGCTGTGCACTCAATGGAGCCTTGTTCACCGCCATGATTTCCGGTTGGTGGCTCGGCACCGTCACCGAAGAAAACCTTCATTCCGAGACTTCGCGGCCTCACCACCGCGCCGTCCAAAGTCTTGTATATTGACGCTACATATCGCTCCCCTGGCTTGACGGGGATAGACCACGACTCAGCGTGAAAATCCTTGTGAGAGTCCTCGCCGCCGTTCGGCGGGGCATCCAGTTGCGCACGGAAGATGAAATCCTCACCAGACTCCCAGCGTGGAAGCGGCGTTGGTTGACTGATATCTTCGCTGCCTTCAATCTGTTCGACATCGGATTGGTAGATGTCCGCAGCGCGTCCGGCGGCCTTCCTAATCATCGCTGCCAGGGAATCTGCATCCCCGGCATCGAGATACTCGCCGCCTGCGGCATCTGCAATGCAGGAAAGCTCCTTGCGGGCTTCCTCGTCAACATTGAAGCCAATGGTGTTGATGACGAGATCAACGCCCTGCTCGTGAAGCTCTTTGGCTACTTCACATACTGGCGGCGGCGCACAGGTATCAATCCCATCCGATACAAGGACGATCGTTCCGTGCTGACCGCCCAACTCCTCGGCGGCCTTCTTCAGGGAATCACCAATCGGGGTATACCCCTTAGCTTGAAGGTCATCGATTGGCCCAGTGAAAGAATCCCCCACGTCCTCCTTAGGCCCACTCACCACGTGGATATCACGGCATCCGGCTTCCTGATTCTCAGGGGCTTCGTCGACCGTGCCACCATACGTGACGAGTCCCAACGGGATGGTGCCGCCGAGTTCGGAGACGAAGTTCTTCGTTGCGTCCTTCGCGGCATCAAGGCGGGTCTGCCCGCCAGCATCCTGGACATTCATAGAGCCCGAAGAGTCGAGCACAAGCATCGTCGCACCGCTCTGTGCCTCTGCTGAATCTCCACTCGGTGCAGACTCGGAGTCAGCCGCGGACGCCGAACTAGGCTCTTCACTGCGCGTGACGCCCGTGGGATTCTGTGCAAACGCTGGCACGGCTATCGCGCTAAGAAATGCGAGAAGCATTACGGCGAGACTGATAAAAGCGCTGCGTAGTGCGCTTTGAAGGGACGATGATGACGGGGAGAAGGCTCTCATGATGTCCATTTCCTTGAGACGACAAGTCTGTGAGAAACATCATAAATGGCTGGCGAAAGGTTCGCCTAGGGACGGGGAAAAGTCCCCTTCCAACACGCCCACCTCAAAACCTGCACATCACCCAGGCAACCGCGCCAAACCCGAACGTTCACGGTAAATTAGCCCTTAAGCCCGGATTTTGGCCGCTATTTACCGTGAATGACCACAAACTGGCTCAAGGGCGAAGAAATTGAAAAAGTGCCCCTCCCAAACTGGAGGGGCACTCGATGTGGAGCGGATGACGAGACTCGAACTCGCGACC
>NZ_KV818291.1:106096-106426 GCF_001814885.1 Corynebacterium sp. HMSC068G04
TGACCTCTTCCGTGTCAGGGAAGCGCTCTCCCGCTGAGCTAAACGCGCTCGCAGCGCCCTGTTTGGGCGCCAGCATTTGAGGTGGAAACGGGAATCGAACCCGTGTGCACGGTTTTGCAGACCGTTGCCTCACCACTCGGCCATTCCACCGTGGCGATACCGCCTCACACACTACATGTGCTAGAGCGGATGACGAGACTCGAACTCGCGACCCTCACCTTGGCAAGGTGATGCGCTACCAACTGCGCTACATCCGCGTGACGAGCTCTCGCTCGTCGTGGGCTCCAAATGGAACCCCTGTGCGCGATACTGGGATTGAACCAGTGACCT
>NZ_KV818291.1:106526-193944 GCF_001814885.1 Corynebacterium sp. HMSC068G04
TGATGCGCTACCAACTGCGCTACATCCGCATTCGAAACCAGGCCCGGTTTCTAGGACTAAGTCCTTGTGCGCGATACTGGGATTGAACCAGTGACCTCTTCCGTGTCAGGGAAGCGCTCTCCCACTGAGCTAATCGCGCTTATGCATTTATCAAGACTCTCCACTCATTGACGCCAATAAGTTTGGCCACAAGAAAGTCTTGGAGCGGATGACGAGACTCGAACTCGCGACCCTCACCTTGGCAAGGTGATGCGCTACCAACTGCGCTACATCCGCATTGCACGTTGCCGGCCCGTATGCCGTGGTGCGAGAAGAAACTTTATCGTGCGCCGCTTCAGTTTCCAAATCCGCAGCCCACGGCACTAATCCCCGGGCACCCCAAAGCGTGCGGATTACATCAGTGTGATTGAGACTACGGTTACAACGAGCGGCAGCGATGACAACAGGAAGCCCTGGACCGACTCCACCACGACACTAGCGCCCACACATACAACTTAAAGCGCGTTTGAGCTGGACGATTAGGGGGTTGCCACACGCGCGGTGTACCTTAAGTGCTGCACCGAGGTTCTATAGCTCAGTGGGAGAGCGTTCCGTTCACACCGGAAAGGTCGCTGGTTCAATCCCAGCTAGGACCACCACCATAACTGCAGGTCAGAGACCTGCGGCATGAGGTACAAGCCTTCGCGTGGATACTATGTGGATAATAAATCTACATTAATGGTTTCTCGCGGGGCGTTTTCTCATTGCGCCTCATATTGGCCACAAGGGCTAAGCGAAAACCTCAACGCGTTGGGGACACGGCACGGTTACACAAGCCTGCATGACATTGAACCTGTCCCCCTCGCGCACTTATCCGATTGCTCCATAAGGGTTCAATAGCAACAAGTGCAGGCATAGGATAATTTTGTGCGGTTACCAAAGTATGGCCCAGCCTGGGCGGGCGCCTTGATGGGCACCTCGATTGCATCAACCTTGTCGGGATTACATGGTTTAGGCGTAGCACAGTTCGTCTTCGCTTGTATCGCAGCAATGCTGCTGGTGATTTTTACCGCGGGGACGAAGAATGAGCCTCCCCGGCACCAGAACATGGCGGCGTGGGGAATGTACACGATGGGCCTGCTGGCGTGCGGCTCGGCATGGACCGCACTGACCGGAAGTGATGCTTTCCAGTTGGCAAGTTGGTGGATTGGTGCACCGCTTTCGGTCGTAGTCTGCCTATGGCAGCTGTGGGGGTTGTTCAAACAGCCGCACCTCTACGACAAGCCCGCTTTTCCTTGGGGCCTGGCGCTTGTTTCCCCCATGGTGGCGGCGACCTCCGCAGGTCAGTTGGCTATGAACCACGGGCAGTTCTACCACTTTGCCGGCGAGCTATGCTTCTTCCTCACGTTCATCACCGCAATTCCACTATTCGCCTACTGTTACTGGTCCCTTGTACAACGCCGAGAAAGGCCGCGCGGGGCAGCTGCAGGTACAGCGTGGATCCCGCTTGGCGTGGTTGGTCAATCAACGGCTGCCTCGACTTTGCTTTTTGACGCCCACCTCTACGGCATCATCATGTTCACGATTGGAGCACCCTGCGTCGCATTCGCAATGTACTGCTTCTACCGAGCGGTACTCGAGTGGACTCCCTACGGCCCCGGCTGGTGGGGGTCGACCTTCCCGGTCGGAACACTGTGCCTAGGTTCATGGGATGAAGGCTGGCACCGGTTGTCCTTTGCTCTATTGGTGCTCTTATTCCTCCATTGGGGAGCCTGCGCGCTGCGCTTCAGCGCTTGGCGGCTCCAGCGCGCCTAATAGCATGAGGTCCGCCTCCCCAGGCAGTAGCCACCCTTTGCGGTACCGTGGGGCGCCATGAGTGACACTGCGCTGATAGAACACCTACTGGGGCCAGACCGAGAAGGAATCCGCTTGATTGCGGTGAGTACGCTCCACGGCTCCGCCACCATCGATGGAACCTCAGGGCCAATGGGCGACGCCACCGACAGTGAACTCTTCGCCGCACTGCGGGAGTGGGCCGATATTGCCGTCGTCGGCTCTGCAACGGTGAAGGCGGAGGAATACGGGCCGTCGACAAGCACGCGCCTCGCCGTGCTTAGCCGCTCCCTCGACTTTTCCGGCTTCGAGGACTTCATTGCAGCTGGCCCCATCGTGCTTACCCCCGCAGAACGCGCGTCTTCCCCCGAGGCCCAGCGCTTGACCGAAGCCGGTGCCGAAGTTATCAGCACGGAGACTGGCACCATGAGCGAGGCTATTTCAGCTCTTCGCGCCCAGGGCGCACGCCGCATCAGTTGCGAAGGTGGGCCATCCGTTTATTCCGCTTTTATCGCGGAAGGCCTCGTGGACCAGCTTTATCTGACGCTCGATCCGCACCTTTCCCCTTCCGTCGAAAAGCCCGTCGTCGACGGCGAGGCCACCTCCCCCGCACTCAAGCTCGAGCTGGAGAACGTCGACACCGTCGACAGCACGGTGTTTCTGCGCTACCGGCGCGCACAAACCCCGTAAACTTTGCTGCCGTGACTTCTCCGGCTCCCTCATCCCCAGCTTCCGCGCGACTGTGGACGGCCGCCGCCTGGCCCGCCGCCATCGTCTTAGTCCTTCACCGCGTGTTCGTGCTCGCTGTTAACGGCTCGGTGACTGATGACTTCGGCACCGTCTACCGCGCGATCCGGAGGTTGTGGGAAGGCAACCCGGTTTATGAGCAGAACTATTCCTTCGTCGAACCGCTTTATCTCTATAACCCTGGGGCCACCGTCTTTCTGTCCCCCTTGGGGCTTATCTCCGAAGAACACGCGCGCATCGCCTTCATTCTGGCCAACGCCGCTGCCATCGTCGCCGCCTTGGCCCTGCTGACCCGCTTCGTAGGTCACAGCCTGCGGGGCCCGCTGTTACCGGTGAGCATCGCCGCAGCCTTCGCTACCGAATCAGTCATCAACACGTTGGTCTTTACCAATATCAACGGTTTGTTGCTACTCGCGATGGTGGCGTTCCTAGCTTTGTTGGATAAACACGGATGGGCCGCTGGACTCTGCATCGGGCTGGCAATCTTGGTCAAGCCGCAGTTTGCCCCGCTACTCTTCCTCGCACTGGTGCGCAAGCGCTGGCTCACCTTAGGTCTGGGTGTGACTGTACCGCTGGTAGCCAACCTTGCAGCTTGGCCGTTCGTCCCCGGCGTGGAGGGCTTCCGCGCCAACCTTCTTCCTTACCTGTCCACCACGCGCGATTATGCCAACGCCTCATGGCCAGGTGTGCGCGCCTACTTCGATCTCCCCGGCATCATCTACTACCCCATCTGGTTGCTCTTCGCAGTACTTGCGGCAGTGGCGATCCTCGGTCTGCTGCGCTGGCGCGACAGCGAGCCGACCTTCTGGGCGCTGAGCACCAGTGGTGCCATCATGGTCGGGATCTTCTTCCTTTCCTCCTTGGGCCAGCAGTACTATTCCATGTGGCTTATCCCCATGCTGTTTACGGTGGTGCTGGGCCGCTCAGTGTTCCATTCGTGGGGAGCATGGCTCGCGGCATTTTTATTCTTGGCGCCGCTCGAGTGGACGTCGTCCAGCATGCCCACCGCCGCGCACTGGATGAGCGTGTTCATCGCCACCATCGGGTGGGGCCTGCTCATCGTCGTGACCGCTGCCTCCGTGGCCGGCTGGTGGAGCGCGGAACGAGGGGCTAGCCGGCAAGCTCAGTCGAGCGATAAGATTCCCGCATGACTGATTTCAAGCTCATTGCCGATACCGAATGGCGCAAGCGCCTGAGCCCTGAGGAGTATCACGTTCTGCGCGAGGCCGGCACCGAGGCACCGCACGTCGGCGAATACACCAACACCACCACCGAAGGCGTGTACTCCTGCCGAGCCTGCGGCGCCGAGCTCTTCCGCTCCACGGAAAAGTTTGAATCGCACTGCGGATGGCCGTCCTTCTTCTCCCCTTTGGCTGGTGACGCCATCATTGAGCGCGAAGACAATTCACTGGGCATGCGCCGGATCGAGGTGCTGTGCGCTAACTGCGAGTCCCACCTCGGCCACGTCTTCGAAGGTGAGGGCTACGATACGCCGACGGACCTGCGCTACTGCATCAATTCCATTTGCCTCAACCTAGAAGAAAAGCCGGTCGAGGACTAAACCCTCAACCGGCTTCCGGCGCTATAGCGACCCTTTAAGGCAAAATCGCGATGAGCTCAGCCACATCCTTCACGCGGCGACCGGTGTGGAAGGGAATCTCCTCGCGCACGTGGTGGCGCGCCTCGGTGTAGCGCATGAGGTACATCAGATCCACGATGCGGTGCAGCTCCGGGGCCTCAAAGGCCAGGATCCACTCGTAGTCACCCAGCGCGAAGGCCGGCACGGTGTTCGCGCGCACGTCCGGATAATCGCGCGCCTGCATGCCGTGCTCCATGAGGATGCGGCGGCGCTTTTCCTCGTCCATGGTGTACCAGTCGTAAGAGCGCACGAAGGGGTAAACGGAAATCCACTCGCCGGGCTCTTCGCCCATAATGAAGGACGGCAGGTGGGACTTGTTGAACTCCGCCGGGCGGTGCAAGGCATTGCCCACCCAGGTCACCTCGGAGACCTGGCCAAGGACGGTGTCGCGGCGGAAGTCCGCGAAGGCCTTCTGGATGTCGGCGAATTCCTCAGCGTGCCACCAGATCATGAAGTCAGCGCTCTCCCGCATTCCGGACAGATCGTAGATACCGCGCACGGTAACCACGCCTGCTTCCTCGAGCTCCGCGAAGAACTTCTGCGCCTGCGCGACGATCTCCTCGCGCTCGGTGCCCAGCGCTCCCGGGATGACCTGGAACACCGCGTGCTGCGAGTAGCGCTGGACCTTGTTGAGCTCGGCGAAGTTGACCTTCGACATGCCTCTCTCCTTTTTTCAACCGACAAAGTTTCTTATCCATCATAAGTTGGAGACGCCCTCGCGCGCCACTAGCCTTTCGGCGCGCCTTCCACCGCCACACGGGCGGAGCTTATACCTTGATCCCCGTGAGCAATTCCGACGTTTCTTCGCGCAACCTTGCAGGGGCCCCGACCAACCTGCACGATCGCGCCGCCGCCTCTCCCGCCGAATCGCGCCCCGCAGAACCGAGCACTCCGGCTGCCTTCACGGAGGCCGTCGAGTCCCTCCACGCTGCGCAGCTGCGCCCAGAAATCACCTTGGGCACCATCCGACCCCCGCAGCGACTGGCCCCGTTCAGCCATGCCATTGGCCTGGAGGTTGAGCGTCACGAGCAGGAGGAGGCTATCCCCACCGACTCTGAGGGTGATGCCTTCGGCCGCCTCATCCTGTTGCACGACCCAGGCGCTGAGGAAGCCTGGGAAGGTGCGATGCGCCTGGTGGCCTACATCCAGGCAGACTTGGAGGATGCCGTAGCCGGGGACCCGCTGCTTCCCGACGTCGCCTGGGAGTGGCTCACCGAATCCCTCGACGTGCGCGAGGCAACACACACCAACCTCGGAGGTACTGTCACCTCGACTGCTTCGGTGCGCTTCGGCGAGATCGGAGGCCCTCCGCGCGCCTATCAGTTGGAAATGCGCGCGTCCTGGACTGCAGCCGGCCTGAATCTTGCTCCACACGTCGAAGCTTTTGCACAGGTGCTTTCTCTCGTCGCAGGCCTGCCGCCCGAAGGCGTCACCGAGCTCGGGCGCTAACATGAGCGAACTGCGCCAGGTCCCCGTCGACGGCACGCCAAAAGTCCTGCTTTCTCCCCGTGAGTTCCAGGCGGGTGCTGCGCGCCTAGCCGCGGGGACTGGACCCTTCGCCATTGATACCGAACGCGCGTCGGCCTACCGCTTCGATGACCGCGCCTTTCTAGTGCAAATTCGCCGGGAAGGCGCAGGCACGCTTTTGTTTGCCCCGGAGAATCGTCGGCATGAACTGAGTTCCGCGCTAGCGCCGGTGCTCAACGGCCAGGACTGGGTAGTCCACGCCGCCCCTTCCGATCTCCCCTGTCTGGCCTGGCTGGGGCTACACCCCGGAACACTGTTCGATACCGAGCTTGCCGCCCGCTTCGCCGGTTTTGCGCATCCCAACCTGGGGGCGATGGTGCTGGAGCTGTTCGACGTCGAACTGGAAAAGGGTTACGGCGATTCCGATTGGTCCCAAACACCCATTCCCCGGACATGGCGCAACTACGCGGCGCTCGACGTGGAGCTGCTCAACGAACTTGCTGTGACGTTGCGAGACATCCTTGCGGAAGAAGACAAACTCGACTGGGCCTTTGAAGAATTCGACCGGATCGTCGACGAGCATGCCGGGATTACCGGCCCTGAGCCTCGAACGTGGCGGGAGCTGAAAGGTGTGTCTTCGCTACGCACACGCGAACAGCTCGCCGTGGCTCGCGAGTTGTGGCAACGCCGCGAATCCATCGCACGTTCCCAGGACATCGCCCCCAACCGGGTGCTGCCGCACCGCGTGCTCGTGGACATAGCGCGCCGCGTGCCTCGCACCCCGCACGACATCAATCAGATTAAAGGTTTCCCCCGCCGCCGCGGTGGGGCTACGTTGCGCTGGCTCGATGCCGTCACGACTGCGCTGGATAGCCCGCGCCAGGAGTGGCCAAAGCCGCTGCGCAGCCCCCGCCCGGTGCCCTCCAAATCAGTATTTAACCGGGATTTTCCCGAGCTGTGGCAGCTCTACTGCGAGATCCGCCATGACTTCGAGGACCTCGGTGACGAACTGCGCATGAGCTACGAGCTGATCCTCAAACCCAGTCTGATACGTACAGCGGTGTGGGCAGCGTTCGGGCCCGAAGGCGGCGTCGCGGGGGAGATCGCAAAAGATGCCGATATCCCCGATTTCCTGCGCTCCCAGGGCGCGCGCGACTGGCAAGTCGAGCTGGCCACGCCGCTCCTGCAGCGCGGGTTAGCCCGGATGCGCCCTACTCCCCCGCGCTCTTAGCAGACTCCTCAGCATCGCGTGCAGCTACCCACTCACGTACTGAGTTCGCGATGCCTTCCGGGGTCAAGCCAAAGTCCTCGAGGATTTCTCCACGGCTGGCATGCTTGGGGAAGCAGCCGGGTACGCCGAGCCTGTGTACTGGAGTGTCCACATCGGCGGCGTCGAGGGCCTCGGCCACCATGGACCCCACACCGCCCCGCAGGATGCCATCCTCCACCGTCACCACGAGATCGTGATCGGCCGCCAACGCGATGATGGATTGCGGTACCGGTACCGGCCAGCGCGGGTCCACGACGGTCACGTTGAAGCCTTGGGCTTCGAGCAGCTCAGCTGCACCCAGGGAACGCGCGCTCATGGCACCGATGGCGACGATAAGCACATCAGTAGCCTCCTCCGTAGCGGCAGCAGCATCGGAATAGCTCAGGATGTCTACCCCGTCATCGAGCCGCTTGAGTTCGTCGCGGTCATCAAGGAGGTTGCCCTTGGGGAAGCGCACCACGGTCGGGCCATCCTCGATTGCGATGGCTTCTTTAAAGAGTTCCCGCAGGCGGGCACCATCGCGCGGGGCGGCGATGCGTATGCCGGGGACGATGCTCATGAGCGCCATATCCCACACACCGTTGTGTGAAGCACCATCAGAGCCCGTGACACCGGCGCGGTCGAGGACAATGGTCACTGGCAGCTTGAGCAGCGCAATGTCCATGATGACTTGGTCCACCGCACGGTTGAGGAACGTAGAGTACACCGCCACCACCGGGTGCATCCCGGCCAGCGCCAGACCGGATGCAGAAGCCATGGCATGCTGCTCAGCGATGCCGACATCAAAGAAGCGCTCCGGGAACTCCTCTTGGAAGGGAGTTAGCCCCGTCGGCCCAGCCATGGCGGCAGTAATGGCGACGATGTCCTCGCGGGCGTGGCCGGCCTTGATCAATTCTTCCGAGAACGCCGCAGTCCACCCCGGTTGCTTCTGTCCCTTGGATACACCGGTGACCGGGTCGATGGCGCCGGTGGAGTGCATCTGGTCCTTCGGCTCGTTGACCGCAGGAGCAAAGCCATGCCCCTTCTCGGTGACCGTGTGCACGATGATGGGACCGTCATAGTCGCGGGCGTAGCTCAGCGCCCGCACAACTGCCTCAATATCGTGGCCGTTAATCGGGCCAATGTATTTGATGCCCAGCTCCGGGAACATCTCCGTGGGCATGACGGTCGACTTCACACCCTCCTTGACCGCGTGCAATGCATCAAAGGTGCGCTCGCCTACCCAACCCATGGACTTGAGGCGCTTCTTGCCCAGCGCCATGAACTCGTCGTATCCGTGCTGCGCACGAATGCGCCCCAGGTTCTCTGAGAGGCCGCCGATCGTCGGCGAATAGGAACGCCCGTTGTCATTAACGATGATGACAACGTTGCGGTCCTTGTCGGCAGAAATGTTGTTGAGGGCTTCCCAGCACATGCCGCCGGTAAGGGCGCCATCGCCCACGACCGCCACGGCATTGCGGTGGGATTCACCCCGAATCTTGAAAGCCTTGGAGAGCCCGTCCACCGTGGATAGCGCTGCCGAGGCGTGGGAGGATTCGGTCCAGTCGTGTTCTGACTCTGCGCGGTCCGTGTAGCCGGACAAACCGCCCTTCTGACGCAGCGTATCGAATTGGGAGGCGCGGCCCGTGAGCATTTTATGCACGTAGGACTGGTGTGACGTGTCGAAGACGATGGGATCCCGCGGGGAATCGAAGACCCGATGGATCGCCACCGTGAGCTCCACGACGCCCAGGTTAGGGCCTAGGTGGCCGCCTGTAGCGGACACCTTCTCAATAAGGCGCTGACGGATTTCCGCCGCGAGCTCAACCAGTTGCGTCTTGCTCAGGGCTTTAAGATCGCCTGGTGAGTGAATGGAATCCAGAATGCCCATAGAGCTTGCCTTAAACCCCTTCATCGATCGTTTTCTTCTTTACCACCGTACCCGTTGACACGCGTGACGCGTCAATCATTGCCCGACCACTCCCGCGGCACCCCCTGTGCGCCCTAGGCCAGTGGAACCAGGAGTGCCAGGGTTTCAAAGTGATGTGTCCCGGGGAAAGCATTCACCATGGCGAGGCGCTTCGCGCGGTAACCATGCTCCGACCAAGCAGCCAAGTCCCGGGCGAACGTAGCAGGATCGCAACCGATATGCAGGATGCGTTGCGGCTTTGCCGCGGCGACAGCGGCCACCACGTCGTTGCCAGCACCGGTACGCGGCGGATCCAAAATCACCGACGCCGGCTGCGGAAGCTGGCTGGCCACCTGCTCCACCTTGGCGGTGCGGAAGTGCACGTCAATACCTGCGAGCCCCGGCTGCGGCGCCGCTGCTGCGGGCGAATAATCGACGGAATACACGGTCGTGTGCCCGCCCTGGGGTGCGGTGACCTCTGCGAGCGCGGGAACGAACAGGCCAACGCCGCCATACAGATCCCAGGCCACTGCATGTACAGCGGACTCGTCCGCTGCCTCAGGTTCACCGCCGTTCCCGTGGCCTTCTGCGCCGAGCCACTCGCGTGCAAGGCTGGTGTAAACGTCCGGTGCTCCGACGTGCGCCTGCCAAAAAGCGGTGGGCGGGAAGCGGAACTCGTGGCCGTCAGCACGCTGCACCACGTTCTCAGTTGGCGCCTCGATGACCTCTCGAATGGTCTCGATTCGCCGCCCCCGCGGCGCCTTCCGGGTTTCCACGACGTGCCTATTGCCGTCGCTATCCATGACCGCGATTACCTCTGCACCTGGATTAAAGGTACGGGCATCAGGCCCCACTAGGCCGTCGACGAGCCCCGGAATCAGCTGGCTGCACGCAACGTCGGTGACGAGCTCCGTGGAGCCACGCTTGCGCAGACCAGCACGGCCCTGCTTGTCGACGCCCAACCGCACTCGCGTACGCCACCCGCGATGCGGTGCCACATCGATGGTCTCGACGTCGGGAGCATCCTCGATGTGAGCCACGCGGCGCAGCTGATCGAGCAAGACTGCGACCTTGATGTCTGGCTCCGCCGCGGGATCGAGCTCAGCGAAGTCACAACAGCCGGCGCCACGCTGCGCGACCGGGCACGCAGATTCGACACGGTAGGGCCCAGGTTGTACGACGGAACTCAGCGCGGCTTCCACAAAGGACTTCTTCACCTTGGTCGCAGTCACCGTGACATGGTCGCCGGGGAAGGCACCCGGGACGAAGCACACGCGCCCGTCGGGGGCCGCCCCGATTCCGACACCGCCGTGCCCCATACGTTCGATGGTGGTGTCGAATGACTGCCCTTTGCTCAGGCTTCCGGCAGCGGCGCTCTGATCTTTCGCAAAGTTGTGATCAGTCGCGGTCATGGATCTTCTCCTTAGAGTTGTCGCCGCCCTGCGACGTAGTGTCGCTGCCCTGTGCTTCCTCCACGGCGGCATTCGCGCGGCGCACCATCCAGATAGTGAGGAGGGTGACAATACCCGTTAACGGCCAGCCCATGAGAATGCGGACGATACCAAGCGTTGTGGTGGCATCGGCATCGTAGAGCGCGCGTTGCACCGCAAAACGGGCGATGAACACCGTCGCCCACCCGGCGGTGGCATAGGCATAGGAGCGTCGCGCCCGTGGCACTGTGCGCCACCCCATGTCCTCACCGTTGAGGCCTTTCCATACCACGCCGACAAGCGGCCAGCGCAGAATAATGGAAACGATCGCGACGATGAACAGCACGAGCGACATCCAAATTCCGTAGAGGAAATAGCCTTTGGCATCCCCGGTAAACCACGCGATTCCGGCGCAGATGGCCACGCCCAGCAGACCAGAAAAAGCTGGTTGCAGGGTTTCCTTGCGGGCAAGGCGCCACAGGCTGATAGCCAGCGCCACGCCCAGTGCCGCAACAAGCGCCGGCCCCAACCCCCAGACGTTGTTGACCGGGATGAGAACCAGCACGGGCAGGGTCGCAGACACGAGCCCGGTCAGCCCACCCATCTGGTCGAGCAACGACGGCTCCGGATCAGCTTCTGGCGACACCGTCGCTTGTCCTGCCGCCATGTCGGCGCCAGGATTCGAGGATGGCTCAGGGGCAGGTTCAGTAGCGCGCTCGGTGGTATCGGGGTCATGCGCAGACGCCGGGGGGCGGTAAGGCTCGCGCTCTTCGGGAGTAGGGCTGGTCACGTGCTTAAGGGGTCCTTTTCGGTAGTGCCGGAGGGGTCTGGCCGGCAGGCTGAAGTGCGCTACTTGTTCTCGTTGTCTTCGAGGTCGCGCAACTGCTCGCGGGCCTGGGACTCCGCGGTCTTTTCTGTTTCCGTGGCCGTGTCCGCTGGCGCTGCACTATCCGCGCTGGCTGCCTGCGCGGCCTGCTGCTGACGTTCCTTCAGCGCCTGCTGAACTTGCTCAGTCAGCTGCTGCGGAAGCGTGACAGGCAGGGAGCTGCCAGCCAGGATGGGATCCTCACCGCGGTAGACAAAGGTGCGGGCAACGACTTCGCGCCCTAGCTGCGCCAATTCCTCTTCCTTGCCGGCAGGTGCGGCCAGGGTCAGGCGGTACATCCACCGCGGCCCCTCTACACCAATGATGCGTATGCCGCCTTTCTCGCTGCTGCCAACGATCTCAGAACCCCACGGGCCATCCTCCGGGTGGGCAGCGAAACCATCGGCTTCCAAGCCTTTGATGATGTCCTCCGCAGACTCCGCCCACTGCCCCGGCGTGCGCGGCGCGGCAAAGGCCACTGGGGTCATGCGGCCGTGTGGGGTGAGAATGTGGAGCATGCGCGGGCCTTCCTGGCCCATCTCCACCTGGACCTGTGAGCCCTTCGGCAGCGGGATGCGCAGTGAGCCCAGATCCAACAGGCCTACGGAGAAGTCCTCAAAGTTAAACTCAGCGATGTCGACATTATCCCCATCGTAGGGACCCATGTCGCCGTTGATGGCATCGTGAGCCACAGCCTTCACGGCTAGAGAAGCCTGAGTATCATCTTCATCCTCACGGACAAGACCCGCGGTTGGCTCGGGAGCGGCCTCAGCGGCGCCATCGTTTGCGTTCTCCGCTGCCGGGTTCACTGCGGTGGTGTCCTCGGCCACGGCCTCGGTAGCCACCTCTTCTTGGTGGACGGCAGAGTTCTTCTTCTTTTTTCCAAAGGGCCACATCGCCATAGTTTAAGCCTTCCTCATTCCGTGTCTGCTTTGTTGAACTTAGTTAACGCCGGTTGATCCATACCCGCCGTCGCCACGAGCGGTGTCATCAAGTTCCTCGACTTCCTGGAAGCCCACCAGCTCCACGCGTTGGACAATCAACTGCGCGATACGCATTCCCCGCGTGACCTCAAAGGTCTCCTCTGGGTCGTGATTAATGAGGCATACTTTAATCTCACCGCGATACTCGGCGTCAATGGTGCCGGGTGTATTCACGACGGAAATGCCGTGCTTGGCCGCCAGGCCCGAGCGCGGGTGGACCAAGCCTACCGTGCCCATCGGCAGGGCAAGGGCAATGCCCGTACCGACAAGAGCGCGCTCGCCGGGCCGCAAAATAACGTCGTGAGCAGCGTAGAGATCCGCGCCCGCATCGCCGCCGTGAGCGCGATGCGGCAGCGGAAGCTCCTTATCAAGACGCTTGACCTGAATGTCGCCGAAGGGACTAACCGGA
Organism: Corynebacterium sp. HMSC068G04; assembly: GCF_001814885.1. Lineage (NCBI taxonomy): Bacteria > Bacillati > Actinomycetota > Actinomycetes > Mycobacteriales > Corynebacteriaceae > Corynebacterium > Corynebacterium sp. HMSC068G04. The sequence continues at coordinate 119,037 of NZ_KV818291.1, forward strand.
TCTACGAGAGGGTGTTGCTCATTCACGGGGCCCAGCCTACCTTGTCCCCTCCATCCCCAACCGTCAGGGCTGGAAGCCGCGTCAGCCTGGCAGCCGCGCCTACTCTGCGTGTTGGGCTCTCCCCTGCCCCGACGGCTAGACTCGAAGGTCATGACTTCGAGTTCTTCGTCTGCTTCTCCCTCGGCACCAGCCGCTTCCCCAGTGATCCTCTACCGTGAGCGCCAATGGGTGCCGTGGTACTGGTGGCTGATGGCGGCCTTTGTTGTCGCGATCTCCACCGCCACAGTCAGCCTCAACCGTGGAATCATGTGGGTCATCGTCCCCGCCATCCTGCTCAGTGCCATCGCCGCGTGGGTCCTGCTGACATGGTCCAACACGGTGGTGCAGGTGGAACAGGATGCCGACGGCACACGGTGGCTCACCGTCAAGGACGCGCAGCTGCCGAACGATGTTGTCGCCCGCAGTACCGCGGTGCCGGCCACTGCACGCCGCAACGCGCTCGGTCCACAGCTCGATCCGGCTGCCTTCCTCGTCACACACGGCTGGGTACCCGAACACGTCATGCTCGTCCTCGATGACCCCGAAGATCCAACGCCCTACTGGCTCATCGGATCCACCAACCCCGAAAAACTCCTCGCAGCCTTTGTCCCCGAGCAGGCCGCAGCAGCTACAAGGCGCAGCAATTAAGGCTTGAATTAAGGCCTCAGCCACGCCTCGGTGAAACTGGCCTACTAGGCGCAGTCCATGCAGATTGGCTCGCCGTCCTCTTCATGGTCAAGGCGCTTGTTGGACTGCACCAAGAAACATACAGAGCAGGTGAACTCGTTTTCTTTGCGCGGAACGACGGTGACGTTGAGCTCTTCACCGGTCAGGTCCACTGACGGCGGTTCGAAGGCCTCGACGATTTCTCCATCGTCATCCATGCCATTGTTATCGTTTTCAGCCGCCTTCAGGCCCTCGAGGGAATCGGCCTCGAGGTCGTCTTCAGCGCGGCGACGCGGTGCGTCATAATCCGTGGCCATAATGCTTGCCCCTGTGAGTCAGATCGATAGGTATGTGTATTTATCGACGGCATCCTAAACCAGACTGGCCTCTGTGTCACACTCGCCCCGCCGTGGGGGCACCAAACCCTGCACTATCCTACCCCCTATTACTCCTCCTTCACCCCTGTGACCTGCTGATTCCAGCTCTATAGCGGGCCGCAAGAATTTCATCACAGTCTGTGCCTACCGCCAGCCCAAAAAGCGCGTCACGCACCGCAAACCGCACGGCACTACCGCTACTGCCCTTTTCATCCCTCGGATCATGCCGCATCATCGCGCGGGTCCACATAGACTGTCGGTATGACCGCCCATGAATCACAGCACCAGGACACGAAACCGAGCCCGCAGCACGAAGGCCACGCCTTCGGCATCGATGTTGGAGGCTCTGGCATCAAGGGTGCCGAGGTCGACCTCGCAACGGGAGAGTTCGTTGGTGACCGCCTCAAGATTGCTACTCCCCAGCCCGCAACGCCGGACGCCGTCGCCAAGGTGATTGCCCAGATCATCGAAGAGAAGAACTGGGACGGTCCCGTCGGCATTACCATGCCAGCGGTGGTAAAGGACCAGGTAATCCGCAGCGCGGCAAACATTGATAAATCCTGGATCGGCACGGATGCACAGGACTTGTTGAGCTCATACCTCGACGTTCCTTTTACCGTGCTTAACGACGCCGACGCGGCCGGCCTCGCCGAGGTGGCTTATGGCGACGAGATTGCGCGCTTCGGCCCCGTCATCTTCCTCACTTTGGGCACTGGTATTGGTTCCGCTTTCCTGCTAGATGGCCAGCTTTTCCCCAATACGGAGATTGGGCACATCATCGTTGGCGAGAAGGAGGCGGAGCACCAAGCTTCTTCAGCCGTCAAGGACCGCGAGGGGCTCAAAACCAAGCAGTGGGCGAAGCGCGTCAACCGCGTACTCCACGAGTATGAGGCCCTGTTTAACCCTTCAGCCTTCGTCATCGGCGGAGGAATTTCCCGCAAGTTTGACAAGTGGGGAGAGCACCTCCGCATTGAAACGCCGGTCGTGGCAGCTCAGCTTCGCAATCGCGCCGGTATAGTAGGCGCAGCCATGGCAGCACAAGAAGGTATTCGCCCATAAGGCAACCGGGGGCCAGCATTTCCGAGTTGACCCCAGTCACCGCCTAGTGCAAGAAATGATCTATACTGGGCTGTCGATTATCCAATATCCAGCGGCGCGCCTCCCCTGCTCATCTCGGAGGCGGGCTAGCATCGGGGACTAGTCGCGACTAACTTGCGCGTCCCCATAGTTTCCACTCAGAGAGCAAGTCGAAAGGGCGTACGTGGCAGCCACTGATTCTTCAGACCAGGTACTCGGCGCGGGCGAGAGCACCTCCGAGGCATCTGCACCTGCACAGAAGACCGCCAAAAAGACGGCAAAAAAGACCGCTAAGAAAACGGCCAAGAAAACCGCGAAAAAGACAGCCAAAAAGACAGCCAAGAAAACGGCTAAAAAGACGGCCAAGAAGGCAACAAAGAAGACCACCCGCAAGTCTGCACAAAAGGCCACAAAAAAGGCGGCCAAGAAGACTGTGCGTAAGTCAGCAGCCACAAAGGCAACGTCGCCTGAAGCTGCCAAGTCTTCCGAGGATCTCGCCGAGGATCAGACCGACGAGTTGGACGCCGACACCACTGACGATGCCGATATCGATTTCGATCCGGACAACGCCGAGATGGATGATGAAGACGAGTTCGGCGACGACGATGATGACCTCGAGGGCGACGACGCTGATGAGGACGAGGACGATGGTTCCTCGGTCTGGGACGAGGATGAGTCCGCAGCCCTGCGCCAAGCCCGCAAGGATGCGGAGCTGACCGCGTCGGCAGACTCTGTCCGCGCCTACCTGAAGCAAATCGGTAAGGTCGCCCTGCTCAATGCCGAGCAAGAGGTCTCCCTCGCCAAGCGAATCGAGGCTGGCCTCTACGCTCAGTACCGCATGGATGAGATGGAAAAGGCCCGTGCCGAAGGCGACAAGGCCGCCAAGCTTTCCCCCATGGAAAAGCGTGACATGCGTGCCATCGCTCGTGATGGCCGCAAGGCGAAGAACCACCTTCTCGAGGCAAACCTGCGTCTCGTGGTGTCCTTGGCCAAGCGCTACACCGGCCGCGGCATGGCCTTCTTGGATCTCATCCAGGAGGGCAACTTGGGTCTCATCCGCGCTGTTGAGAAGTTTGACTACACCAAGGGCTACAAGTTCTCCACGTATGCCACCTGGTGGATCCGTCAGGCTATTACCCGCGCGATGGCAGACCAAGCACGCACCATCCGCATTCCTGTGCACATGGTCGAGGTCATCAACAAGCTGGGCCGCATCCAGCGAGAGCTGCTGCAGGATTTGGGCCGCGAGCCCACGCCGCTGGAGCTGGCGAAGGAAATGGACATCACCGAGGAAAAGGTGCTGGAAATCCAGCAGTACGCTCGTGAACCCATCTCCTTGGACCAGACCATCGGTGATGAGGGTGACTCCCAGCTGGGTGACTTCATTGAGGACTCCGAGGCCGTCATTGCTGTCGACGCGGTCTCCTTCACCTTGCTGCAAGACCAGCTGCAGGACGTGCTCACGACCCTGTCTGAACGTGAGGCGGGCGTGGTTCGTCTGCGCTTCGGCCTCACCGATGGCATGCCGCGCACTTTAGACGAAATCGGCCAAGTCTATGGTGTCACCCGCGAACGTATTCGCCAGATCGAGTCCAAGACCATGTCCAAGCTGCGCCACCCTTCGCGCTCCCAGGTGCTGCGAGACTATCTCGACTAAGCCCGCGGACACGACAGTGGCGGCGAGGAAATCTTTTCCTCGCCGCCACTTTTCTTTCTGTATGTTCCAGGGCTCTGGGTTTCCTAGCAGCTCTAGGGATTGAGTCCCATGACCACCATCATGGCCATGGGAACGAACGGTGCGATACAACTCCAACAGAATCCGATGATCATCCCGGACACTGTGATGCCGGTTCGCCTATGCTCCGGGCTTCGCCCTGATCCGAGGATGAGCGCCACGATCCCCAGCCCCACCGCGCACCATCCGGTAAAGATCGTCAGCATCGACGACAAGAATCCCACTGCACCCCACAAGAGTGTCAGTACGATGATGAAGAGTGGCGGAAGCACCGCCAGCCCCAGTACCCACGGCGCGAGGGGGTTCGGCGTGGAAGGGTGTTCTATCGGAGACGTGTACGACCCCGCAGAGGAGTAAGGGGAAGTATTCGGATAAGCCTGTACGTAATCGGGCTGGTTCATGGATTCCCCGCTTTCAAGAGAACTCAACTAGGACGCTGCCTTTACCTTATTCGAAGGCATTGGAAGCGTCCTTTCATGCGGGGGACGGTGCCCGCACGCCGCACCATTCGGGGCACGCTTCTAACCGTCGAGCCCCAGCTCGATGGCCGTGGCAATCCGGTCGATGACTTCCTTATCGGAGATATCTCCGCTAATGGTCACCGATGCGCCCTGGCAAGCACCGAGCGACATCAGCATCATCGCGGAGTCTGCCTCTACTGCCTCACCGTTATAGGTAAGGACGATATCGCCCTCTGCTTCAGCCGCCATTTCAGCGATCTTGGACGCGGGACGAGCATGTAGTCCTGCTTCATCGGCAATGGTCACAGTCAGCGAGTATCGATGTGGATCTTCCTCTTGGTCTTGCTCGCGCACAGTCCCGGGATCAGCAGGCTGCTGAGGAGTGAAAGCCTCGATAGCTCGTCTAGCGGCGTCAGCAACTGCCCCCAGATCATCGCCTTGCTGGGCGGCGGTTGCCGCAGCGATAGTGGCCTCGACCAGTGGGGCATCAACGAACAGTGCTTGCTCTTCGTCCAGAAACTCCAGAACCGATTCGACGGTCATCGTTGCCGAGCCCAAGTCCGTGAGCACAACAACGCTGAGACCTTGACCTATGGCGTGGCTGATAGCGCCTTCGATGAAGTCATAGGACGTTCCGATACTGCCGTCTTCCAAGCCACCTGCAGGAAGGATGGTGACATCAGCGGCCATCTGGGCGGCGAGCTCAGCCAATCCTTCTGCGAGCTTCGCGGAATGCGAAACGAGAACGAGTCCAACGCGCGGCTGTGCCATGCTCTACGCCCCCTTCCCAGTAGTGTCGGCGGCGTCAGCAGCCGCAGCGAGGAAAAGCGCCGAGGAGGCGGCACCCGGATCCTTGTGCCCGGCAGAACGCTCGCCCAGGTAGGAAGCGCGTCCCTTAGTCGCAACCATCGGGATAGTAGCGTCCGCGCCGGCTGCGGCCGCGTCGGCAGCCGCGCGCAAGACCTCGGCGGGGCTCTGTGCGGCATCGGCGGCGTCGCGGGCAGCGCGCGCCGCTGGCGCCCAAGCATCGACCATGGTCTTCTCCCCTTCCGTTGCTTTGCCGCGGGTCATGATTCCCTCGAGGGCGGCCTCAATAAGCGCAGCCGTCGTAGAAGCATCAATGTCACCGGTGCCGGCGGCCTTCGCCGCACGCAAGAAGGCGGTGCCCAACAATGGGCCGGAGGCTCCGCCGACGGTGGACATGAGAGTCTTCGCGGTTAGTTTGAGTACATCAGCGACCGTTGAGTCATCCGAAGAGATATCCGCAGCAACCTTGTCGACGACGGCGCGGAAACCACGGTCGACGTTTTCTCCATGGTCGCTATCGCCGATGGCACGGTCGAGCTCGATGAGCTCCTCACGGTGTTCACGCGCGGCTTCGGCACAGCTTTTCATCCATTCCTGTGCCCACGCGCTTGAAAGAGTTTCAGAATTCGTCATAGTTAGATTGTTACATTCCTTGGCGTAGTGCGGAGGTGTGGCAGGGAGCGTCGAAAAGCGCGAGGTCCTCGTCGTCCGCTCGCATGACGGTAACAGAGCACCCAGCCATGTCCAGGCTGGTGACGAAGTTACCCACGAGGGAGCGCTCAATGGCGATGCCAGCCTGCTGGAGACGCTGGGCCACGCGGCGGTAGACCACGTACAGCTCAGAGGCCGGGGTGGCGCCCATGCCATTGACGACGACGATGGTGCGCTCCCCCTCGCTCAGCTTAAGATCTGCCAAGACGGGGTCGAGTAGGTGATCAGTAACGTCATCGGCAGAAACCAGTGGAATTTCCTTGCGGCCCGGCTCGCCATGGATACCCACGCCGAGTTCGACTTCGTCTTCCCCAAGGTCGAAGGAGGGCTTGCCCACGTGCGGCACCGTGCAGGCGCTCAGTGCCGCGCCCATGGTCGCGGTATTCTCCACTACCTTCTTAGCCACCGCTGTCACCGCAGCAAGATCATCGCCGCGCTCGGCTGCGGCACCTGCCAGCTTCTCTACCAACAAGGTTCCTGCCACGCCGCGGCGTCCGGCGGTAAACGTAGAATCCTCCACCGCGACATCATCGTCGACGATGACCTGGCTGACCTCAATATCATCGAAGTCAGCCAGCTCGGCTGCCGTATCAAAGTTGAGAACATCGCCGGTATAGTTCTTGACGATGTAAAGAACGCCCGCCCCAGCACTTACCGCTTCGGTGGCTGCTTGGATTGCATCCGGTGTAGGCGACGTAAACATGGCGCCCGGCACCGCCGCGTCCAGCATGCCGTAACCAACGAAACCCGCGTGCAAAGGCTCGTGCCCAGAACCACCACCGGAGACAATAGCCACCTTGCCGTGTTCTTTCTTCTGTGCGCGGGCAACAAACAGCGGTTCCGTGTTGCGAGTCACAATGTCACCGTGGGCTAACGCGAAGCCTTCTACTGATTCGGCTACTACGTTGTCCGGCGAGTTGACGAGCTTTTTCATCATCCATCTCCTTAGGTTGTCTTTGGCCTAGAGCACTCTTCTCACAATGCTGCCGAGCCTACCCTTCGCTGCTGGATGTTTCGCTGAAACCGTTGCGCCAACACCGTGGGCTACGCCCCCTTGCTTAGCCCTGCGCTGCTTTGCGGACCTGCAACGCACCAATAAAACCGAGCCCTAAGAACGCAACTGCGGTCAGCAATGACCAACGCGCTGCATCACTCATACCGTCGCTGAGTGCTCGGACCAACACGGCAGTCTCCTCTCCGAAGGGACTGGCGGCACCCTGCGCACGCAGCCCAGCGATACTCGACCCAGCCGATTGACGCGCTGCTTCCGCTATTCCTTCCGCAGCCGGACCATCGAAGCCAATGGTATTAAGCGCCTTCGGCAGAGACAGCGCTAGCGAGACGGAAAAGACCGAACCGGAAATCGCGGTTCCCAGGGAAGAACCAATTTGACGAACTGTGCTCTGTGTCGCGGAAGCTTGGCCTGAGTTTTCCACGGGGATGTCACGCAAGACGGTTCCGGTTAACTGCGCAGAAGCGAATCCTAGGCCCACTCCATAGATCACAAGCGGCAGCGCGATGAGCCATCCGCTGGTGTCGGGACCGAGAATTAACGCGAGTATAAGAGCTCCGACGACCTCGAGGCTCAGGCCGATGAGTACGGTGCCAGGGGCGCCGAAGCGCCCAGCGACGTGGCGTGCGGCTGCACCTGAAATGAAGGCTCCGACGGCCATCGCCGCGAGCACAAGGCCGGCAGACATTACGCTTAAGCCCAACGCATTAATGAGATATAACGGCAAGACGAAGATGATGGCGAACTCCCCGATGGCTACCGCACCGGCGGTGGTATTTCCCCACGAGAACGTCGGATAGGAAAATAGCCCCAAGTCCAAGAGTGCGGAGCGCTGAACCTTTTCGCGGTGCTTCTCCCAACGGATAAACAAAGTGAATCCGACCGCGGCGATGAGCAGCGCCACCGGCACAGCGGATACCGACGCGGTGGTAGGCCACGTCCACCCGAACACAGTCAGCTCCGCTTGCGGTGTCCACCAGCCAAGGCTGGGCCCCTCGATGACAGCGAAAACAAGGGCCCCAAAGGCAATCGCGCTCAGCTGCGCGCCGTCGACGTCGACTCCAGGGCGAGTCTCTGGGTTGCGGGTTTCCCGGACGGTAAGGACAGCTCCACCGGCCACGAAAAGGCCGATGGGGACGTTGACCAGAAAGATCCAGTGCCAGGACACCCACTGAGTAAGCGCGCCGCCGGCTAAAGGGCCTACGGCAGCAGCGCCTGAGATGACGGCGCCCCACACGCCGAATGCGGCTGCACGATACTTCCCGCGGAATACGGCGTTCACGGTGGACAGGGTGGAGGGCATGATAAAAGCCGCGCCCACTGCCTGCACGGCACGTGCCGAGATGAGAATTCCCGCTGTTTCGGAGAAACCAGCCCACACGCTGCCTGCTACGAATACGGCGAGGCCGAGAAGGAAAGCTCGTTTGCGGCCCCAACTATCCGCGATCTTTCCGGTTGATAGCAACAGCGCGGCAAGCACTACCGCGTAGAGGCTGTTGACCCACTGTGCCTGGGTGATATCCAGGTTGAGGTCCGTGATGATGGCGGGCAATGCCACGCCGACGATAGTGCCATCAAGAACAATGACACTCAGCCCTACCGATAAAACCGCAAGGCTAATCCAGTCACGGCGGGTCGGTGCCACCGTGCTGGATTCTGTTGTAGCCGCGGGCATAGCTAGGCGCTCACAGAAGTTGCGGCGGCAGGGTTAGCGGGCTCGTTCAATGCGCGGCCAAATGCGACGAGGAAGAGTGCCAGACCCACCGTGATGAAGATGTGTCCGAGGCCGGCGATTCCGGCGATCATCGCGGTAGATTCCTCACCGAGCACGGTGAGGCTGCCGTGCCAAATGAGCATCGCAACGGTAACCACCACGCCAGCGTTGTAGAACCAGAAGAAGGAATTGAACAGCTTCTTGTTATGGGACACGGCGAAGACCTTGTCTACCACAAGGAAGATGAGGAACATCATGAATCCCAGCGCTAAAAGGTGGGTATGGGCCACGCCCAGCTGGGTGAACTGCCCCTCCGGGAAATCATTCGCGCGCGTGAACTCGCGGTAGAACACGCCGGCGCTCAACCCCATGACAAGGTAGAAGATGGCTGCTCTATAGAGGGACTGCATTGTGTGTTCCTTCCTAGCCACGCTGCTGTGGCGATTGCGTCGAGGATGGTGATTGGCCTTTAGACCATCTGCTATCCATCCTGCTTCGCGCTCACAGCGTTTCCATCGCGTAGCCGGTTGAGTTTCTCATCAACCAACTAGTTGATAGCGTGGCCGCGCCGGCTACCACTTGCGCAGGTAATCGATGCGCTCCCGCAGCTGCTCGGCGTCGCACAACGCAGTCGGCGGGCCACCGCAGGCCTTGCGCGCTTCGGTGTGGATGGCTCCATGCGGGCGCCCGGTGCGTTGGGCGGTAATAGACACCACCGTGTTGAGTTCTTTGCGCAGCGCGGAAATCTCATCCACCACACCTGGCTGGGAACCAGCACCGCTTGCCGACGCCTCTGCCCCACGCTTGGGTGCATGTGGGGTGCCGTAGAGCTTGCGGCGTTGTTCCTCTGCTGCTTCCGCAGCCCGGCGCGCCTTCTCTTCTGCCTCGCGGCGGTCCAACTCTTCGGACTGCTTTTTGCGCAAAAGGTCCTTGACCTGGTCGGCGTCGAGAAGCCCGGGAATTCCAAGGAAGTCTTCCTCTTCGTCCGTGATATTGCCCGTCGTGAACTGCGAGCCGTTATAAAGCAGCCCGGAAAACTCTGCCTCCGCGCCTAAGGATTCATAGGAAGGCTCGAGCATGTCCGGTTCGGACTTCTTCTTATTGGCGTCCTCGAGCAGCTCATCGTCCCAGCCATCCTTGTCGGGGTTTTTCTCCCCTCCCAGGACGTGGTCGCGCTGCTTTTCCATATTCTCGGCAAGGCCCAAGAGCACCGGCACGGAGGGCAGGAAGACGGAGGCCGTCTCGCCGGGCATGCGGGAGCGCACGAAACGCCCGATGGCCTGAGCGAAAAACAGCGGGGTCGAGGCAGAGGTGGCGTACACGCCTACGGCGAGGCGGGGAACGTCGACGCCCTCCGACACCATGCGCACGGCCACCATCCATTCGTCGGTGGATTCGGAGAACTCCGCAATGCGCGCGGAGGAGCCTGGATCATCGGAGAGGATGACGGAGACGGGAGTATTGGAGATCTGCTTGAGGATCTTGGCGTAGGCGCGCGCGGTTGTCGTGTCGGTAGCAAGTACCAGACCGCCGGCATCCGGCATGTTGCGGCGCATCTGCATCAGCCGCGTGTGCGCCGCCTGCAAGACGGTGGGGATCCACTCGCCTTTCGGGTCGAGGGCCGTGCGCCAGGCGCGGGCGGTCTGCTCCGGATTGAGAATATCGCCGAGCCGGGCCGCATGTTCCTCACCGGCGCTATCGCGCCAGCGGGATTCGCCGGAGTAGCTGAGGAAGACGACGGGGCGCACGACACCGTCGGCAAGCGCATCGCCATAGCCGTACGTGTGATCAGAGCGGGATACGAGGTGACCTTCCCCGTCCTCCTCGTAGCGCACGAAGGGGATCTGCGAGTCATCGGAGCGGAAGGGCGTACCAGTCAGCGCGAGGCGGTGCTCCGCATCATCATAGGCTTCCCGCACGCCATCGCCCCAGCTCTTGGCATCACCGGCGTGGTGGATCTCATCGAGGATCACCAGGGTGCGCCGCGCTGAGGCGACCGCACGGTGCTTGTACGGGTGCATCCCCACCTGCGCATAGGTCACCACGACACCGTCCATCGCGGGGTTGACTCCCGAGGAGTTTGTGAACTTGGGGTCGAGAGCTAGCCCTACGCGGGAGGCGGATTCCGACCACTGCACTTTGAGGTGCTCGGTGGGCACCACCACGATGACGCGCTCTACGGTGCGGTCCGCCATGAGCTCTGTGGCCACCCGCAGGGCGAAGGTGGTCTTACCTGCACCTGGCGTTGCCACCGCCATGAAATCCTTTGGCTTGGTGGCTAGGAACTTATCCAAAGCCGCGCGTTGCCACACGCGCAGCGAACCATTATTGGCAAATCTCTGTGCTGGAGTCTGAGTAGACACGGTCAGCGACTTTCCCCCTCTAGTTATCCCAACATCCCGCTCTTGTGAAGTTTTTCGTACGTTTTCGCTTTACGCCGACGCAGGTTGAGCGTCGACGTCGGACTTAACGGCGGCGCAAGCTCTTATATATGCGCTCGCAGTCTGGGCACACGGGTGAGCCGGGCTTCGCTTGCTTGGTCACCGGGAAGGTCTCTCCACACAGGGCAACGACGTACTTGCCGTTGACCGCGGAATCGAGGATCTGGTTCTTCTTCACATAGTGGAAGAACTTCGGGGTGTCGTCGTTGGTCGACGTATCCTCGCGGACATCAGGGCGTTCAATAGTCTTAGTCGTCGTACTCACGCCCCCTATCATGCCGCATCGGTATCGAAGTTGGCGAGTCCTGCAGCTACGCTTGTAGGCATGACCCCTTCGAACTCGCGCGATAACGCCCGCCATACCCCACGTTCGGGGCAGCGGCGCGGACGCCGATTCGGGCGCGAAACGCACCTCATCACGACTGCCAAGCTCGCCCCGGGTCAAGACCGGTATCGCCGCGAGATCATTTACTCCATACTGCAGTTTTTACGCGTTCCATCCCTCCTGATAGCCGGGGCCATGGTTTATGTTTGGCAGTGGTGGATCCCCGCTGCACTCGTCGTGGCCGTCACCTTCCCCCTCCCCTGGATCGCCGTGGTCATTGGCAATGGCCGGGGTCAAAAGAAAGACAAGCGCGAGAAGGCTGTTTATAAGCCCGCTATGGCTCGGCAAATGGCGCAGGCCCAGCGCGAGCAACTGACAAGCCGGTCCCATGGAGCGCTTCCCGGCGCGCCATCATCACACGACGATTCGGCGAAGCACAACACCATCGACCACGAAGACTAGACGTTAACCGTTTACCGTTTCCCTCCCGAAGCAATGTAAGGACACTTTTGTGAGCACACAACAGCCTTCTCCTTTTGGCCCGGAGATGAACCCAGAGCACCCCGTCGCGGATGTCGCGGCCGACCTCGCCCGTGTCTTTGCTGACGCGGGATTCACCGCGGACGGCATCGCGGGACACTTAGGGCCGGAGTACACCGAGGCCCTACATCGCGGGGAGCCCGAGGCCGTGGCGCTGGGTGCTAGCGGCGACTCCCGTCTCGACCACCTCATCCGCATCTTTGTGTTGCACGAGCACGTGCCGGCCACGCTGCTTTCCGACGTCCTCGGTGCCCGCCTAGCCACCCAATTGCTTGACAGCGGTGTCGCGCTTACCGACGATCACGGCACTGTCTACGTGGCATACGACATTCGGCCGCACGTCATCGTGGGCAAGAATCGCGTGGTGTTTTCCGATGTTGATGCTTCCCTCGTGGACCACGTTCCTGGTCCCGAGCACGTCTTGGGTGTCGGCTCTGCCAGCCTTTCCCTACTTCATTCGACTCCCACTACTCCGGTGTCATCGGTGCTGGATCTGGGCACAGGCTCTGGCGTGCAGGTCCTGGGGCAGCTGGATTCTGCAGAGCGCATCGTCGCTACTGATGTCCATGAGCGAGCCCTCGAGCTCGCCCGCGCTACCGTTGCTGCAGCGGACGCAAAGGAACGGGTCGAACTGCGCCAGGGTTCGTGGTTCGAGCCGGTACAACACGAGCGCTTCGACCGCATCGTGGCCAATCCTCCATTCGTGGTGGGTCTTCCTGAGGTCGGCCATGTGTACCGAGATTCCGGCCTCAACCTCGATGGCGCTAGTGAGCTCGTGGTGTCCCAGGCTGTGGAACACCTCACCCCTGGAGGAACCGCGCATGTGCTCGCCGCGTGGGTTCATCAAGGCGAGGAGTCCTGGCAACAGCGGGTTGCCTCATGGTTGCCGGACACCGGCGTAGCCGCATGGATCATTCAACGCGACGTGGCAGATCCTGCCCTGTATGTGTCCACCTGGTTAAGCGATGAGTCCGTGGATGTTCGCAGCCCTGCAGGAAGGGAGCGTTCGCGCCGTTGGCTCGAACACTTCCGCGACCATGAGGTCACCGGCATTGGGTTTGGTTTCGTAGCCATCCAGCGGATTGGGGACGACGAGCCCTCGGACATTCTGGCGGAGACAATGTCACAGCCGGTCATCGATCCGCTCGGGCCCGAGGTGGAAGAATACTTTGCGCGCGTCGAGTGGCTGCGCGCTTTGGTGCCGGGTGAGCTGGAGACCAAGCACGTTCAGCTGCGCCCCAGTGTTGCTCGGGAGGACGTGGCCCTGCCAGATGCTGAGCTTGGCATGGGCTTTGAGCGCGCAGCGCTCCGATTGAGCCGGACCGACGGTCCGCGCTGGCAGCATGATGTCGACGAGCACCTCGCGGCTATCGTCGCTGGGCTCAATCCGCATGGGTTGAGCATCGGCGAAACCATCGAGCTTTACGCCGCCGCACAAGGCTTTGATGAGACCGCACTGGTGAGTGCTGCGCTTCCTGCCATCGTGGATCTCATCCGCCATGGTCTGCTGATCCCCACGGAGCTGCTAGCTTTTAGCAACACCGAGTAGACCAAGTAGTTCGCGTTAGCTGTATCCCCAGGAGCCTCCTTGCGTACTGAAAACTTCTCCACAAGAAAGGTTGTGTATCCCCGTCCATGCGTGCTGTTCTCACCCGCGTTTCTGAAGCTTCCGTTACGGTAGAAGGCGACGTTGTCGGTTCCATCAGCTGTCCCGACACCGGCGGCATTCTAGCGCTCATTGGTGTATCTCGTGAAGATGTCACAGCAGGCGCCGAAGCTGGTCCTGCCGACGGGCGATCCTTGGAGGAGCGGATGGACACGATGGCACGCAAGATCGCCGAGCTGCGCATTCTCGAGGGCGAAACCAGCGTGGTTGACAGTGGAGCTCCAGTGCTAGTGGTAAGCCAGTTCACTCTCTACGGGCGAACGGCGAAGGGCCGCCGGCCATCGTGGTCAGATGCCGCACCCGGAGACGCGGCGGAACCGGTGATCCAAGGGGTTGTCGCTCGCCTGCGGGAGTGCGGGATCACCGTGGAGGAAGGTCGCTTCGGAGCCATGATGCAGGTCGCCTCCGTCAATGAGGGGCCGTTTACCGTGCTCGTTGAGGTGTAGCCTCGGCGCGCCTCCCCCAAAATGGCCTAAAACCCACCTCGCAGACCGGGATGCGTGAACATTTTTCAAACCGTGGGAACTATCTGCGCCGAAGGTCCGTTGTAGGAGATGAACCAAGCCGCAACTTAGGAGGCATGAGATGGCCACATCATCCGCTGCTAGCGTCCAGGACGAGGACGGACAGGAAGTTGACCGCGGCTCACGCCGTAACCAGACTAATGACAATCCCTCCGCGGACTTGGTCCGCGTTTACCTCAACGGAATCGGCAAGACTGCGCTGTTGAGCGCCGAAGACGAAGTTGAGCTCGCACAGGCAATCGAGGTGGGCCTGTACGCCGAGTACAAGCTCGCCAATGCCGAGAAGCTGACCCGCGCCGAGAAGCGCGACCTCAAGATTCTCGCCCGCGAAGGCAAGAAGGCACGCTCCCACCTCCTCGAGGCCAACCTGCGCCTCGTGGTCTCCCTGGCTAAGCGTTATACAGGCCGCGGCATGCCGCTGCTGGACCTCATCCAGGAAGGAAACTTGGGCCTGATTCGTGCGATGGAGAAGTTTGACTATGCCAAGGGATTCAAGTTCTCTACGTACGCCACGTGGTGGATCCGCCAGGCCATTACCCGCGGCATGGCTGACCAGTCCCGCACCATCCGCCTCCCAGTGCACCTCGTAGAGCAGGTCAATAAGCTTTCCCGCATCAAGCGCGAGATGTATCAGTCCTTGGGCCGCGAGGCTACGAATGAGGAGCTGGCCGAAGAATCCGGCATCGAAGAGTCCAAGATCGAAATGCTGCTGCGTCAGTCCCGCGATCCTGTCTCCCTGGATATGCCGGTGGGCACCGATGAAGAAGCACCGTTGGGTGACTTCATTGAGGATGCCGAGGCAACCGATGCGGAGACCGCCGTGGTGGCATCCATGCGCCACTCTGATATCCGCTCCGTCATCGGCTCCCTCGAGGAGCGTGAGCAGGATGTCATCCGCCTGCGCTATGGCTTGGACGACGGTGTTCCGCGCACCCTCGATCAGATTGGACGCAAGTTCGGTCTCTCCCGCGAGCGTGTTCGCCAGATTGAGCGCGAGGTCATGGCCAAGCTGCGGGAGGGCAACCGCGCCGATCGTCTCCGCGAATACGCGCTTTAAGTTCTGTTTCATAGCTTGGCGCTAGCCATCGAGGTTCATCCCTCCTGCCCACCTAAATTGTTGGCTGGGCTCGGGGAGGTCGATGCTCGGTGGCTTTCGTCATTTCTCGAGGGCCGTGAATCTCTTTGTCCATATCTTCCTATTCACCCCGCGCAGCGTGCAGCGCTGCGTGCGCTAAGCCCTGAAAAAATACGCTATTGTTTAAGATATTCTCTTAATACACTCCTATTACCGCGCCTAAACCTATGTGGCTACGGACCGCCGACAACGCAGAAAGGTAAGCCCACGTGAGGGATCTAGTTGACACCACGGAAATGTATCTGCGAACCATTTATGAGCTCGAAGAGGAAGGAATTACCCCACTGCGTGCTCGCATTGCAGAGCGCCTAGAGCAATCTGGGCCGACTGTGTCCCAGACTGTGGCTCGCATGGAGCGCGATGGCCTGCTCCACGTGCGCACGGACCGCAGCCTCGACCTCACCCAGCAAGGTCGCGAACTGGCCACCAATGTCATGCGCAAGCACCGCCTCGCTGAGCGCTTGCTCACGGACGTCCTGGGCCTCGATATTCACAAGGTTCATGATGAGGCCTGCCGTTGGGAGCACGTCATGAGCGAAGAGGTAGAGAAGCGAGTCATAGCCGTTCTTGAGGATTCTTCCCGCTCCCCCTTCGGCAACCCCATCCCAGGTTTGGCGCAGCTTGGCATGACCCCCGCGGAACTCGACCTGGGGACTCGCGCCATCGATCTTCCCACCGGGCAAAAGACTGCAGCCACCATCGTCCAGATCAACGAGGTTTTGCAGGCGGATAACTCGACTTTCCACGAGCTTTACTCGTGCGGTATTCAGGTTGGTTCGAAGGTTACCGTGGTCAATGAAAGCGGAACGATTACGCTGACCACGGAGTCGGGCCACACCGTCGAGCTTGTCGACGACCTCGCGCACGCTATCCGAGTCAAGGAGGACTAAGGCGATGAAGCTACTTGTTACTGGCGGTGCCGGCTATGTCGGCAGCGTGTGCGCGGCCGTCCTCGTGGAGAAGGGGCACGACGTCACCATCATCGATAACTTTTCCACCGGCAACCGCGAAGCTATCCCAGAGCAGGCCCGCCTCGTCGAGGGTGACGTGGCCGATGTCGCTCGTGAAGTGCTATCTGAAGGAGGCTTCGACGGCGTTGTGCATTTTGCCGCTCGCTCCCTCGTTGGCGAATCCGTTGAGGCTCCAGCTGACTATTGGCAGCACAATGTCGTCACGACGCTGCAGTTGCTCAACGCCATGCGCGAATTCGGCGTCACCAACCTTGTGTTTTCTTCGACCGCGGCAACGTACGGCGAGCCTGCACAGGTTCCGATCACAGAGACGATGCCTACGAAGCCGACGAATCCTTATGGCGCATCCAAGCTCGCAATCGACTACATGATCACCTCATATGCCCAGGCCTACGGCTTGGGGGCGACGTCGTTGCGCTACTTTAACGTCGCCGGTGCCTACGGCAGCATTGGCGAGAACCGCGAGGTGGAAACCCACCTCATTCCGCTTGTATTGCAGGTAGCACTTGGCCATCGCGACAAGATCTTCATTTTCGGCGATGACTACGACACTGCCGACGGCACCGCCGTCCGCGATTACATCCACATCCGTGACCTGGCCGACGCTCATGTGCTCGCGCTTGAAAGCAACGCTGCGGGTACACACCGCATCTATAACCTCGGCTCCGGAGACGGTTACTCTGTCAAGCAGGTCATTGAGGCCTGCCGCGAAGTCACCGGACACCCCATCCCCGCTGAGCTGGCGCCCCGCCGCGCAGGAGATCCCGCAACCCTCGTGGCCTCCTCGGACAAGATTAAGTCCGAGCTCGGATGGGATCCGAGCCGCACCGACTTGACCACCATCGTGACGGATGCGTGGAACTTTACCCGGCAGCTCGGCGAGCGGGCTCATTCCGCGCGGCGTTAGTGCTGCCCTCCCCAGCCGTATCCCCTACCGCGTTGTCGAAGGCCTTACGCGCCCCTGCGTGGATCGAAGCACGTATCTTTTCATGCAGCCCGTGGCGATAGGCCTGGCACAACAGCGAGCCTAGGCGATGGCTGGGGAACTCTTCCGTGACGAGCTGCAGTGCCGGTCCAGCCAGGATGTCCCACTCCTGTTCCATGTGTGCCAGGGCAAACAGGGTCAGAGCATTCGCCCGTAATTCTTCGCCGAATGTGCGCGCTGCTGCTAGGAGAAGGTACGCACCGGTTTCGCCAGCCTCCGCGCAGATGCCCACCACGAGGTCGCGCGTCCAGGTCGTCGACAGCCACACGGCGCATGATGCCAACAGCTCTACATCTTCTTCGGCTTCCTCCACAGACGCCACCTGGTGAAGCGCCCACTGAGCATCATCCACAAAGTGCTCAAGGAGTTCCTTGCGCTTCTTCCCTTTCGCCGCGGCCACCTGGGCGCGAAACTGAGTCGCGGTATCGCGTGCTTGCCGGCTCAGGGCTTCGGCTTCGGCAGAATCGAGGTGTGGGTTTCCCGGCGCGAAAATGGCAAAGAATTCTTCCCTATTGAGCTCTGGAACAACATTGTGATTGACGCAGGAGCGCATCGAGGAGGCGTCGGTAAGCGCCGGTATAGTGCCTTCTACCCACTTTTTCATCGGCCCGCTCCCATCTGCGTTGACGGTTCCGTGCAACAGAACGTAGGGCTCATGTTTGGTGATTTCCTTGGCGTACCAGGCCGCGTCAATCTCCAACCCGTCACAGGAACGATCCAGGCCGTAGAGCCAGTGGGTCACCTCCCGTAATTCAGTAAGCGGGCGCTGCGAAATGAGGAAGGCGAAGACGCCTTCGCGGGCATTCTCTGCCAGCATCGCCGCGATGTCTGGCAGGGCTCCGGCGGCATCGGGGATATCGACGCGGGCGAGCGGACCCATGGCCGGGCCGCGCGGGGTGGTGTCAATGGCCATGAATACCACCGATTCGGTGGGATAGAAGCCAAGGAGTCCGGGGATGTTAGCAAGGAGATGACCAGGTGTCGTAATCGGTGGGGTGTTATCTGTGTGCGTTGAGAATGTGCTCATACTTGTACCCTGAACCAGGGCTGCCACAGGACGCTAGGGGGATCACGCCACACACGGAGAATCTGTGGATAACTAGTCCGGACTGGTCTGCAATCCGAGGGAAAGAGCCAAGTTATTCACACCCACCAACTCGACATGCTGGCACAACGGATGGCCATGTGGCATGCTTGAACGATCATCACCAGTGCCCATGATCAATCCCAGCTCGGCTTGGCAAGGAACGCACAATCGCAGCTGGGAATAGGTAGTAGCCCTACAGCGTTGCAAGGCACAGAACGCTGATTAGGTCCGTACGCTTCTAAAGAAGCGCACGGATAGAAGGAGGAGTCACAATCATGCAGGAAGAACAGGGCCGCATGTATGAGCTGGAGTATCCCGCACCAGTGGTCAAGGACGATTCCGCCCCAGGCAATGGCCCTACGATGATCGTGGCCATGAATGGCTATGCCGATGCGGGCCAGGCCGTCGAAGCCAGTGCTGATCACCTCAAAGCCGCGTTGGAGAACCGCCAGCTGGCTTCGTTTAATAATGACGAGCTTATTGACTACCGCTCTCGCCGCCCCGCCGTCACCATTGACCACGATCGCACGGTAGAAATTGAGAACACCGATCTGGGCATCAAGGTGCTCCGGGATAACTCCGGCACACCTTTCCTGCTGCTTTCTGGACCGGAACCGGACTTGCGCTGGGAGGCATTTACGGACGCGGTGGTGAACTTGGTGGAAAAGTTCGATATCAAGAACACCATCATGCTGTACTCGGCCCCTATGCCGGTGCCGCACACCCGCCCCACCGTGGTCACGGCGCACGGCAATGAGCCGGAGCTCCTTAACTCCATGGTGCGCATGGAATCCACCATGATGGTCCCGGGCGCCGCCGCCCTGTATATTGAGCGAGCCTTGGATAAGAAGGGCCGCCGCGTTGCTGGATACACCGCTCATGTTCCGCACTACCTTGCGGCGTCTCCTTACCCGGCCGCCACGCTACGGCTGTTGGATTCGGTCGCCTCGGCGGTTGACCTCAACATTCCGCTGGGCAGCCTGGAAGCGGACGTTGCTCGCATCAACCAGCAGTTGGAGGAGCAGGTTACCGATTCTGAGGAGATCGCTGGCGTCGTACGTCAGCTAGAAGAGCAGTACGATGCCTACATGGAGCGCTACCGCTCCCGCCACCCGCAGGCCATCATGCCAGGTGAGGAGCACATGCCCACTGGCGAGGAGATCGGTGCGGACTTTGAGGCCTTTCTTGCTGGCCTCGATGACAGCTCGGACATCCTGTCCGAAGATATCGATGACCGCGAAGACAACTACGGCCGCGATGAAGGCCCCGGCTTAGACATGGATGACGACGTCTAAGCATATCTTGCCCAGCCGCACAGCAACAGGCAGGGCGGTGAAGCTCGGACGCAAGGCCGACGCTCTGCACTATAGGGCTTTTCGCCTAAGGTGGGACGGGTGAACCTTTCTCAGATGTTGCCCGATCTCGCCGAAGTCCCCGAGTCGATGGTTGATGAGGCCATCTGGGACACATTTTTGTCCTGGACTTCCGGCCGCGGTATCTCGCTCTACCCGGCGCAGGAAGAGGCCTCCCTTGGTGTTCTCGCCGGGGATAACGTCATCTTGGCCACCCCCACCGGTTCTGGTAAGTCCATGGTGGCCAACGCCGCCCACTTCATTGCTTTAGCACGCGGCCAGCGCAGCTTCTACACCGCTCCCATCAAGGCCTTGGTGAGCGAAAAGTTCTTCGCTCTCTGCGAGATTTTCGGCCCCGAGAACGTCGGCATGATGACCGGCGATGCCACGGTCAATGGCTCCGCCCCGATTATCGCCGCCACCGCTGAGATCGTGGCCAATATTGCGCTACGCGATGGCGCGGAAGCCGCCATCGATCAAGTGATCATGGACGAGTTCCACTACTACTCCGAACCCGATCGCGGCTGGGCCTGGCAGGTACCGCTCCTGGAGCTACCGAAGGCCCAGTTCCTGCTCATGTCCGCCACCCTGGGCGATACCGCATGGCTGGAGAAGGATTTGACGGAGCGTACCGGCCGCACGACGACGCTGGTAGCGGGAACAACTCGCCCGGTGCCCCTCGACTTCTCTTATGTCTTTTCCGCGGTCCACGAAACAATCGAAGAATTGCTCGCCGATGGCAAGGCGCCCATCTACGTCGTCCACTTCTCCCAACGCGAAGCCTCAGAGCGTGCGCAGGCGCTCACTTCGCTGTCGAAGATCATCACCGCAGAGGAGAAGGAGGCCATTGCCGCGGAGCTCGCAGGCTTCCGCTTCACCACGACGTTTGGCAAAGACCTCTCTAAGCTTCTGCGTAAGGGAATCGGTGTCCACCACGCTGGCATGCTGCCGAAGTACCGGCGCTTGGTTGAGCGCCTGGCCCAGAAGGGCCTTCTCAAGATTATTTGCGGCACCGATACTTTGGGTGTGGGCATCAACGTCCCCATCCGTACAGTGCTGATGACGGGTTTGGCCAAGTATGACGGGACCCGCCAGCGCATTCTGAAATCCCGTGAGTTTCACCAGATTGCCGGCCGCGCTGGCCGCGCCGGTTATGACACGGAAGGCACCGTCGTAGTGCAGGCGCCGGAGTATGAGATTGAGAACGCCAAAGCGCGGCGCCGTGTGGGCGATGACCCGGCCCGCCTCAAGAAGCTGAAGAAGAAGTCTGCGCGCGACGGTGAAGTGTCGTGGTCGGAGCAGACTTACGCCCGGCTTATCGACGCCGAGCCGGAGCAATTGACGTCCCAGTTCCGAGTGTCCAACTCCATGTTGCTCAACGTGCTCGCCCGCCACGGCAACGGCTACGAGCACCTTAAGCACCTGCTCCGCACGAGCCACAACACGCGCGCCCGCCAGAACGAGGACATCCTCACAGCGTTGAGTCTGTTCCGAGGCCTCCTCAATTCGGGCGTGGTGCAAAAGTCTACGAAGGGGCTCGATATCTACGGCCGCCCCTACCACGTGGTCCGTGAGATGCCGCGCGATTTCGCCCTCAACCAGCCTTTAGGCCCCTTCGCGCTAGCGGCACTCACCTTGCTGGATCCCGAGTCCGAGACCTATGCCCTCGATGTCATCTCTGTCTTTGAATCGGTGCTGGATGATCCACGCCAGGTGCTTATTGCTCAACAGAAGCAGCGGCGCGGTGAGGAGATAGCAGCTCTCAAAGCGGAGGGCGTGGACTATACCGAGCGCATGGCCATCGTGGAAGACATCACGTGGCCAAAGCCCCTGGAAGAACTCCTCGAGCAGTCCTATGAGACCTTCTGCCAGACCAATCCGTGGGCTAAGGAATTCGAGCTGCGGCCCAAGTCTGTGGTGCGCGACATGCTGGAGAGCGCCATGACTTTTTCCGATCTCGTCGCTAGCTACGGTCTCGCCCGCTCGGAAGGCGTCATTTTGCGCTACCTCACCGATGCGTGGCGTACTCTCAAGCAGTCCATCCCCGCGGAATTCCTCACAGAGGAACTCGAGGACATCATCGTCTGGCTCGGAGAGCTTATCCGCCAAGTCGATTCTTCGCTTGTCGACGAGTGGGCTGAGATGGCTGGCGAGGACTCCCCCATTTCCCAGGAGGATTTGGACCGCGAGTTGGCCTTCGGAGTCGAGGATCCCACCGCCTTGACCGCTAATCAGCGGGCTTTCAGCATCATGGTGCGCAATTACTTCTTCCGCCTTGCACAGCTCTTTGCGTTGGAGAAGGAAGAGCGCTTGGCAGACCTGTTGGACTACTTAGAGGAGATTCCTGACTTTGGCCGTGCCCTCGATGACTACTTCGATGACTACGATGACATCGACACTGGGCCAGCGGCTAGGGGGCAGGAATACTTTGTCTTAGACAAGGGCGACACGGGCTCGGGCGCTCGTGGCGTTGGCGGCTCGCGGTCGTGGACCGTGCGTCAGATTCTTAAGGACCCAGAGGGCGATAACTCCTATCAGCTCGTTGGCACCGTAGATCTCGATGCCTCCGATGAAGCCGGGGAAGTACGGCTATCTGAGCTGAGCGTGGAGTACTAGGGCGCATAAGCAGGGAATATTAATACCCCCTTGCCTGCATTAATATTTTCTACCCATCGCATATTATGCGTATGATTGAGGGATGACCACGCCACAGCAGATAGACGAACGCAAGCTTTCCCCAATTCCTCACGCCAGCGCAGCCCCCGCGGCCGAGCGCCTCACACCCGGTTCCTTCACCATGAAGGTCCTCAACGGCATCTCCATCGCCGTCGTGGTGTCGCTGGTTCCGCAAGCTCTACTGGGCGAACTGGCCAAGGCTCTGCTGCCCTTCTGGTCTGGCGCCGCCACCGTCATGGCCCTCACCGGTTTGGCCGCTAGCCTTTTGCCCGTCATGATCGGTGTCCTCATTGGCATCGAATTCAAGATGACACCCATCCAAACCGCCGCGGTGGGTATTGCCTCCTTCTGCGGCTCCGGCGTGGCCACAGTGAATCCCGAGGGCGGCTTCTTCCTCAAAGGTACTGGCCTTGTGATTAACTCAGGACTTACCGCAGCCATCGCGGTGGGACTGCTTCTTTTCATCGGCGATAAACTCAAGAACTACTCAATCTTGCTGCTCTCCACCATTGTGACTCTGGTCGCGGGCACGATTGGATGGGTAGTCACTTACCCCGTTGTTAAGGTCTTCACCCTGTGGTTGGGCAACTTGGTCAACGGCGCAACCACTTTGCAGCCGGTCCTTATGGGCGTGGTCCTCGCTATCCTCTTCGCCATCATGATTGTCTCCCCAGTCTCCACCGTTGGCATTGCCACTGCCATCTTCATTGACGGTGTTGCCTCCGGTACCGCCAACCTGGGTGCCGTGGCCGCCGGATTTACCCTTCTGGTTGCTGGTTGGCGCGTCAACGGCTTCGCCACCTCCATCCTGCACGTCCTCGGTTCCCCCAAGGTGCAGATGGCCAATATGCTGTCCAAGCCAGTGACCTTCCTCCCGGTACTTTGTTCCGCGGCAGTTTTGGGCGGGGTCGGCGGCGCCCTAGGGATTTCCGGTACCCCGATTTCCGCCGGTTTCGGCATCTCCGGCCTGATGGGCCCCTTGGCCGCCCTCAACTACGAAGGCTGGGGCTGGAGCGCTGGCAACGTAATGATTATCACCTTTGTCTACCTCGTCCTGCCGCTCGCCCTTGCGCTGCTCTTTTGCTGGCTCTTCGAGAAGGTCCTGCATCTCACCAAATCTGAATACTTTTCTCTCGATTTCACATAGCCACGTGGGGAGTACAGTGGGTGGCGCTATGAATACCCCAGACTCCCCAGCCACCAGTATTCGCCTCGCGGGCGTTCACTTTGAAACGCAGGATGACGCCGTCACGGTCCACTGGCTTCTCGGAGGCCTTCCTCACCACCGTGACGTCGTGTTTAAGCTGCACACCCTCGATCTTCAACTCATCATCCACTTCGAGCGAGACCAGCTCGTCTCCATGGAAATCGCGTCTTTTGGTGAGGACACCAGGGATGCCCACCGGCCCGTCGATTATCACTACACGTACACCCCCGAGGAGCTCGTTGTCACCGTGCCAACGGCTCATTTTGAACTCACCGACCAGGTTTTCACCATGGGGCTGTCCGTGGATGGCGCCGCCTGTGGCGAATGGACTGGCACTATTGTCTAAGCCTTCGCTCCCTGCATTCAGCTAAGCCTACACACGCTTTACAGGGCGTTGACCAGCAACAATACTGGAGAGTAAGAAGTTCTCTAGACAATTGCGAGAGCACTAGAGCACGACGCGGACACTCTGGACATCGAGGAGCTGGCAATGCCCCACCATGGCAACGAACCCCACGGATCTTCACACAACGCGCGCCTCAACTCTTTGCGGGCAGGCGTTCTTGGCGCCAACGACGGTATCGTCTCTGTCGCCGCGCTTCTACTCGGCGTGGTGGGTTCGGGGGCGTCGGCAAGCACCATCCTCACCGCAGGCTTGGCAGCCACCGTGTCTGGCGCCGCTTCCATGGCGCTCGGAGAATACGTCTCGGTGTCCGCTCAGCGTGACTCCGAGCGGATGATGATCGACAAGGAGACCCGCGAGCTGGCGGAAATCCCCGAACAAGAGCATGCCGAGCTCGTTTCCATGCTCGCCAGCTACGGCATGCACACCGAAACCGCGGACACTGCCGCCCGTGAGATCGCTGCCGAGGATAGACTTCTCGAAGCACACCTCCGGCTTGAAATGGGCATCGACGGCGAAGACCTGACAAATCCATGGCACGCGGCGTTCTGGTCGGCCATATCTTTCCTCGCCGGCGCCGCACTCCCCCTGTTGTCGATCTTCCTCGCCCCCATGAGCATGGCTGCAGCAACAGTCGCCATCGTTACCTTGGTCGCTCTTGCCATCACAGGCTACGTCTCCGCCCGCCTCGCCGACACGAACACTGGGCGTTCCGTGCTCCGCCTCGTCATCGGTGGTGCACTGGGCCTGGCCGTCACTTATGGCATCGGCGTCGCGTTCGGCGGGGTCGTCGGCTAAAGGCAGGAAGAGAGCTGTCCCACGCGCCCTCTGCGCACCGACGCCCCTCCCCGACGGGCCCCAAAACACAAAGTCCCACCTCCCGCCAAATGCGGGCAGTGGGACTCTACGTTTAGCTAGAAAAGTGCTAGCTGGTTTTACTCAGCGGTGCGCACGGCCTCGGACTGCAGCGCCTGGGCCACAGCCTCGATGACGCCAGCTACCTTGATACCTTCCCAGATCTGCTCCTTGGTCACGCCCTCCTCCAAGAGGGTGTTGGCGTGAGCGGACAGGCAGTGCTCGCAGCCGTTTATGGCGGAGACCACGGTGCTCCACAGCTCAAACGTGGTCTTTTCCACGCCAGGCTTAGCGATGATGTTCATGCGAAGACCGAACTTGACCTGAGCAAAGTCATCGCCCAACCAGCTCTTTGCGCGGTAGGCCACATTGTTCATGGCCATCACCGTGGCAGAGCCAAGAGCTGCGTCAATTGCCTCTTCGCTGAGGTGCTCGCGGGCTTCCTCAAGAATCTCCGACAACACCAAGTCATTGCGGGTAGCGGCCGCGGCAGCAACCAAGCTTCCCCACAACTGCTCCTCATTCAGTTCGGTCGTACGAGTAAGGGTACCGATGTTGAGCTTCTGATCCTTGGCATATGCCGGAAGCGCGGACTTCAGGTTTTCGATGGACATTGATGTAACTCCTTTAAGGTTGGACGGTTGTGCTTATTGCTGCTTTACAGAGCGGACTGAACAACCTCGAGCTTGTCGATGTTCTTGGTCGGGTCATTAGCCTCCCAGTTGCAGGCACAGACCTCTTCGGACTGCAGGGCGTCCAGCACACGCAGAACTTCATCAACGTTGCGGCCGACAGCATCCGGAGTCACGGACACGAACTGGATAACACCGTCCGGGTCGATGATGAAAGTAGCGCGGTCAGCAACACCGTCGGCATTCTCCACACCGAGGGCACGGATCAGGTCGTGGCGAATATCAGAGAACATCGGGAACGGAACTTCCTTCAGCTCTGGGTGGGTTGCACGCCAGTTGAAGTGTGCGAACTCGTTATCGGTGGAGCCGCCAAGGACCTGGGTATCGCGGTCCAAGAACTCCTCATTCAGCTTGCCGAAGGCCGCAATTTCAGTCGGGCAGACGAAGGTGAAGTCCTTCGGGTAGAAGAACACAACCTTCCACATTCCCTGGTACTTGTCCAGAGATACCTGCTCGAAGTAGTCCTCCGGCTGGTTAGCGTTAACGTCGTGGAGGTCACCGCCCTTCAGTGCGGTCAACTCGAACTCTGGGAACTTCTCGCCAACGGTCAGGATAGGCATTAAAGGCTCAACTCCTTATAGTGTCACAACAATGCATAACTGTGATGCAAATCTCTACGACCACACACCAATCTGCCTTTTAGCAGGTACGCGGTCGCTCACCTGCCCAGTATGCCACGGAAGGCTTCGCGCGTCAATAGGACCGACGAATTAGAAGTGTTACAGTTATAGGCATGAACAATAAGGAGTATCGTCCGACCCTCGCCCAGTTGCGCACCTTCGTCACGATCGCAGAGAACAAGCACTTTGGCTCCGCGGCCGCCAAGCTCGATATCTCCCAGCCTTCGCTCTCCCAAGCCCTCGTCGCGCTCGAGCAAGGACTGGGAGTGCAGCTCATTGAACGCTCCACCCGCAAGGTCATCGTGACGTCCACCGGCGAGATGCTCCTGCCCTATGCAAAGGCGGCCCTCGAAGCCTCCGATGCCTTCCTGAGCCAAGCCCGCGGCGCCAACGGCACACTCACCGGTCCCCTCACCATCGGCATCATCCCGACCATCGCGCCCTATATGTTGCCGGGTCTGTTGCGATCCATCGATGATGCTTACCCCGATTTGGAGCCCCGCTTCGTCGAGGAGCAAACCCAGCATCTTCTGAGTAAGCTGCGCGAAGGAAACCTTGACTTAGCCGTTGCTGCACTACCCACTGAGGCTCCCGGCATGGTGGAGATCCCTCTCTACACCGAGGCCTTCACCGCAGTAACTCCAGCGGCGCATCCACTCGCAGGGCGCGATGACCTCACGCTGTCGGAGCTCGAGCATCTCGATTTGCTCTTGCTTGATGACGGCCACTGCCTCCGCGACCAAGTCCTCGACCTGTGCCGCCGCGCGAAAGTGAACCCCTCCGAGGCCACCAACGCCGTCACGCGCGCCTCGTCATTGACCACTATTTTGCAGCTTGTCATGGGAAACCTCGGCGCCACACTCGTACCTGAATCCGCACTCGTTACGGAATGCCAGAACCCGCAGCTTGCCGTTGCTCGCTTTGCCCCTTCGGTAACAGCAGAGCGCCAGGTGGGGCTCGTTTTTCGCTCCTCTGCCGCCCGCGCCGATGAATACCGCACTTTCGGGACACTGGTCACCAGCGCATTTGAGGACGCCGTCGAGCGCTCTCGGGACCTCTTTTCGTCTCCCTAGTCAGCTCCCTCTGATCAACACGCGTGCCCCAGCGCGACACTCAAAACGCCAAAGCCGCCACTGACCGGCCTCCTTGTCTAGGCCCTCCTCTGTGAAAGGGCTATCCGAAGAGGACAGTCAGGGCGGCGGCGCGCGTTAAATGCGCTACGTGTGGCCTTTAGTGTTTAGGCTGCGGGGGCATAACGCCCTTGACACTGGCGGCACAGGTGCGCGGTTGCCAGCTGCATAGCCGGTGCGATGACTACCAGCGCCAAGCCCAACGTGATGAAGGACGCGGCAAACATGAGAGCCGTAAGAACGATGAACAGCAGGATGTGGCTGTAATTCTGTTTGCCTAGCTTGAGCCCCTGCGAGAACGCCTCACCGATTGAGGAGGTATCCGCTGCCAACCAGGGCATGAGGGTAAAGAAGGGCAGGATGAATAGCCCGATCAGCATGAGCACGGCGAGAATACCGAAGATGGAACCGACGAGCGCGAGAATCTCCCCGTCTCCGAGGTTCTCGACGTTCTGCATATCCATTGCAGAGGCCCCGCCGAAGCCCACAGCAAACACAATGACGACAACAATCACGAGGGCTATAGCGCCAAGAATACCCAGGACCAGGTTCACCACAAGCGGCGACACCCAGCGAACACCTTGGAAAAGAGTGCCCCACGTGGGGCTTGGCTTATCGATCTCGCGATAGGCCAAGCGGTACACAATCAAAGAGATAACGATGGAGAGTATAGACACGGCAAAGGAGAAGAAGCTCACCATGACGCTCGCGCCCGTACCATCGGCGTTCTGCTCGCCAACGCTGATGCCAATTTGTGGAATAACCTGAATAAAGAACACCACGACAGCACCCAGCACCCACAGCATCGCATTACCCAGCGCAGCCTTGAAGCCCCATTTGATCGCCTCTAGGGCGCTGACTGGGCCCGTGTAGGCAGGGCCGGCGCCCGGACCAGGGCCCTCATATCCGGAATCGCCTCCGTAGCTTGCCCCGGCGTATCCCGGCTGACCGGCGTTGTAGGCGCCATAGGAATTGCCACCATAGGGCTGAGCGCCGTAGGACTCGCCACCGTAATTGCCATAACTGCCGGACTGGCCGAAGCCAGCCTGATCCTCTGGGTGCGTGGTGGGTTCATACCGCGGCAGGCCGCCATTGTTTCCCGAGGAGTTATTGGCGTTGTTTCCCGGATTGTTGCCGAACCCGCCGTGGGAGCCGTTGTCATCCGGTTTCGGATCAAAAGGATTGGTCATACACTTCTGCCCTTCTGTAATCTCTTTTCACACAGTCACCACAAGAGTACCAATTTCTCCACCTCGACCTGTGAGCGAAAAGCACTTCCGAGTAGACTTCTAGGTCGACTATGACTGCTACTCGCGAAGACCTCTACAACGCCCTTACGACAGTTTCCTTGAGTGATGAGCGTGCTTTCCGCCGCCGCCTCCGCAAGGCTCGCTCCCCCAAAGCGCTTGCAGCTATCGGGGCTGATATTGCATCTGCCCAGGAAAAAGTGAGCGCCATCGACGTAAACGTGCCGTCGATTTCCTACCCCGAGCAGCTTCCCGTTACCGGACGGCGGGACGATATCGCCGAGGCCATCGAGAATAATCAGGTGGTCATCATTGCCGGCGAGACTGGTTCGGGCAAGACCACTCAAATTCCCAAAATTTGTCTAGAGCTCGGCCGTGGACGCCGGGGTCTCATCGGCCATACCCAGCCGCGACGACTCGCAGCACGGACCGTCGCCGAGCGCATTGCGGAGGAACTCGGCCAATCAATCGGGGACTCCGTTGGCTATGCCATCCGCTTCGATGACCGAGTCTCCTCCACCACCGCTGTGAAACTCATGACGGACGGCATCTTGCTGGCAGAAATGCAGCGTGACCGCTTCCTCAATGCCTATGACACGATCATCATCGATGAGGCACACGAGCGTTCGCTCAATATTGACTTCCTTCTCGGGTACCTCAAGAGGCTGCTCCCCAAACGCCCAGATTTGAAGGTGATCATCACTTCCGCCACCATTGATCCGGAACGCTTCGCCAAGCACTTCGCTGACGCTAACGAAAAGCCAGCGCCGATCATCGAGGTCTCCGGACGCACCTACCCCGTGGAGATCCGCTACCGCCCGCTCGAGGTCGAATCAGGTGGAAAGACCATCGACCTCGATCCCTTGGACGCCCTCTGCGAAGCCATCGAAGAACTCATGGCCGAAGGCGAAGGAGATATTCTGTGCTTCTTCCCGGGCGAGCGCGATATCCGCGACGCCATGGAAGCCATCGAAGGGCGCCATTGGCGCAACGTGGAGGTCACTCCGCTCTTCGGACGCCTGTCCAACCAGGAGCAGCATCGCGTTTTCCGCTCACACCGCGGTCGCCGCATTGTGCTCTCTACCAACATCGCTGAGACCTCATTGACGGTGCCTGGCATTCGCTACGTCGTCGACACAGGCACCGCACGCATCTCGCGTTATTCCACCCGCACCAAGGTGCAAAGACTGCCCATTGAGCCGATCTCCCAAGCAAGCGCTAACCAGCGCTCAGGCCGTTGTGGCCGCGTGGCCGATGGCATTGCCATCCGCCTCTACAGTGAACAGGACTTCCTCTCCCGGCCAGAATTCACCGACCCCGAAATCCTGCGCACCAACCTGGCCAGCGTCATCCTGCAAATGATCTCGCTGCGCCTCGGTGATATCGCCGACTTCCCCTTCGTTCAATCCCCCGAACCGAAGGCCGTGCGCGATGGCCTTCTCCTCCTCCACGAATTGGGCGCACTCGAGGGCAAAGAAAAAGATGGGCTGCCGGTCCTGACACGCATCGGGCGGGATCTCGCCCGCATCCCCGTAGATCCGCGCATGGCCCGCATGCTCGTCGAAGCCAACACCTCCGGATGCCTCCACGACGTCATGGTCATCGTTGCCGCCATGACAATCCAGGATGTGCGTGAGCGCCCCATCGACAAACAGGCACAAGCCGACCAGACCCATGCTCGCTTTAAGGACAAGTCCTCAGACTTTATGGCGATGCTCAACCTGTGGGACTTTGTCCAAGAAGCTCGCGATGAGATGAGCGGCAATGCTTTCCGCAAACGGATGAAAGCCGATTTCCTGCACTATATGCGCATCCGCGAGTGGTTCGACCTGGTGCGGCAGCTGCGGGACGTCGCCAAGCAGCTCGGTTGGAACGCTCAAGAGGGCACCGAGCGGCGCCCCGATGACATCCACATGTCCCTGCTGTCTGGCTTGCTGTCCAATATCGGCGCACGCGATGGAAACTCTAAGGAGTTCATTGGCGCCCGCAATACCCGCTTCCTTGTTTTCCCGGGATCAGCGCTGGCAAAGAAGCCACCGGAGTTCCTCATGGCAGCCGAGCTCGTGGAAACCTCGCGACTGTGGGCACGCGATGTTGCCGCCATCGACCCGGCTTGGGTGGAAAAACTGGCGAAGGCTCTGTTGAAACACAACTATTCCGATCCAACATGGTCACGCAAGCGTGGCTCAGCGGTAGTTACCCAACGCTCGACGTTGTACGGCGTCACCGTGGTCGCGGACCGGACGGTGCCCTACCACCGCGTCGATCCTGCGGCGGCACGCGACATGTTCATTCGCAATGCGCTTGTCGACGGCGACTGGACCACCCACCATAACTTCTTCCACGACAACAAGCGCAAGCTTGCCGAGGCTTCCGAATACGAAGAAAAAGCACGGCGCCGCGGTCTCGTTGTAGACGAGGACACGCTTTTCGACTTCTACGATCAGCGCATCCCGGAATCTGTGACCACTGCCCGACACTTCGACTCGTGGTGGAAGAAACAGAAAAACAAGCATTCTCTGGACTTCGACCCAGAAGCACTCCTCGAGGATGACCACGATGTCACTGAGGACGCCTTCCCGGATCGGTGGTTGAAGGGAAGCATCGATTACGACCTGTCCTATAAGTTCGAGCCAGGTGACCCGCTTGACGGCGTCACGCTCAGGGTTCCCGTTCCACTGCTGGCCGGATTGGATACTGAGGGTTTCGACTGGCTCGTGCCGGGCCTGCGTCTAGAGCTTGTCACTGAGCTGATCCGCTCGCTACCGAAAGCGCTGCGCCGTACTGTGGTTCCGGCCCCCGAGTTCGCTGAGCGGGCCTTGCCCAAGCTCCTTCCCTATGAAGGAGCGCTCATCGACCAGCTCGCCGCGGTGTTACGGGACATGGGCGGCCAGGGCATCAACGCGGCTGATTTCCGCCCTGATCAGCTCCCACCACATTTGCGCATGAATTTTGCCGCTGTGGACAAGCGCGGAAAGATCATCGATTCCGATCGCGATTTGAAGGCTCTCGTGCAACGCCAAGCCGGGCATATCTCTTCCTCCGTCTCGCGCGTCGGCCGCGCCGCTGAGTCCGCTTCCGTCAAGGAATGGTCGGAAGACACGCTGGGCGCTATCGATGAGAAAGTGACCACGGTGGTCGATGGGCATGAGGTCACCGCTTATCCTGCGCTTGTGGCTACGAAGGAGGGCGTGGCGCTGAAGGTGCATCCAACCAAGGCGGCTGCCGACGCCTCCATGATCACCACCACCCTGACGCTGCTACTCCGAGAGATTTCCGTAAACACGCAGCATATGGTCAAGGGCCTGCCCCTGCAGCAGCGGGTTGCTGTCGACGCCTACCCGCACGGCGGGGCCGAAGGTCTCGTCAACGATGCTCGGGTCGCCGCAGTACGCGACATCATGATGGAGAAGGGCGGGCCGGTACGAAGTCCTGGTGAATTTACCACTCTTCTCAACGCGGTTAAACCGGAGGTGCCAGGCCGCGTCCGCCAGGCGGTGGTCGCGATCGCCCCAGGCTTGGCAGAGTATTCGAACCTCAACGCTGAGCTCAATCAGTGGGAGGGGCCGGCAATCGATGATATTCGCGGTCAGCTGAAGTTCTTGTTGCCCCCGAATGCGATCACTATGCACGGCATGCAGCACCTTCGCCACCTGCCGCGTTATATCCAAGCCGCGCGCATCAGGCTCGAGGACATGAATCTAGACCCGGATCGGGATGCCGACCGCCAAGCCGATGTCGACGAAGCGAAGGCATATCTGAACAATCGTTTGCGCACGCTGCCCGCCGGCCGCGAGAAGACCCGTGAGGTCAAGGACATCTACTGGATGATCGAGGAGTTGCGCGTATCGCTCTTCGCACAACGCCTGGGTACCGCGCATGCGGTGTCCGTGCGGAGAATCCAAAAAGCCGCGGACAAGCTGCGCTAAAACGTTAGAAGCTGTCGCGGTCGCGCCGGCGCATGAGGCGAATTTCGGATTCAAAGTCGTCGGCGCTCTCAAAAGACTTGTATACCGAGGCGAAGCGAAGATAGGCCACCTCATCGAGGTCACGCAGGGGTTCCAAGATAGCAAGGCCGATATCGTTGGCGTTGACTTGTGACGATCCGTGACTGCGCACGGTTTCCTCGACCTCTTGCGCAAGCTTTTTCAAGGCATCATCGCTAACATCCCGCCCCTGGCACGCGCGCTTCACGCCGCGGATTAGCTTGTCCCGGCTGAAAGGCTCGGCCAAGCCATTACGTTTGACCACCGACAAGACAGCCTTCTCGATGGTGGTAAACCGGCCTCGGCATGCAGCACACTCGCGACGTCGGCGAATTGACGTTCCACTGTCGATCACTCGGGAGTCAATCACTCGTGACTGTTCGTTGTGACAGAACGGGCAATACACTGTGCCGTATCCTTCCTCTCGACCGCTGCGCAGACGCCTTCCGGCCCCTCGGGAAGTCTAGCGCGAAGAAACAACCGCTGTGGCTGATGCACCGCTAGCGCTAGGGGCCTCACCATCAATACTAAGACCACCCCACACGGTGCCGATAAATACCGCTGCACCGAAAACTGCTCCAAGAACATAGTTACCTACGTTCGAGCCGCTACGGCGAGGTAGGGACGCAGCACGCTGGTATGAAACTGAGGAATCCCCTATTCGATCTGTGCGCCCCTGTGTTCTATCTCTCGGCTCGAGCGTTCGAACACGCGACAAACCACTTTCACGCGTTAACGCGAACGAGTGACACCGCTCAGGTTCCCACACGGCCGCGGGCGGGACGAGCACAGGACCCTTTCCGGACTTCTCGGGAGTTACTCCATGCAGAGCAGAGCTGGTATTAAGTGCAATGGCCATGACAGTTCCTTTCCAGGACTTCTTCTTCATTGTGGTGATGCCTGAAGTGTAAGAGCGAGGTTCGACATCGTCGAACACTTCCATCGACCAACCGTTCGATTTGGTCTGTATGTTCGATTTATAGCAGGCGCTCGAAAGTTTGTCCACATCCAAGCGGCGTTAGTCGAACATTTTTTCTTTACGTGCTAAAAAGGAAACGGAAACACCAATACGGCGCACGCCACGATGAGCAACCAACGAGACGTCACCGCGATGCCCACCAGCGTCCTGCACGCCTCAACCCGACGCGCTGTTTTGCGCACACCGATAGCCCTAGGAGTAAGAATGCCCCGCAAGCCGAAGCGAAGCGACCAACCTACCCTCGACTCACTTTCCGCCCGTCAGCGCCGCATCTTGGAAGTCATCCATGACGCTGTCATGCTGCGCGGGTACCCGCCAAGCATTCGAGAAATCGGCGATGCAACAGGCCTACAGTCCACGTCTTCCGTGGCCTATCAGTTGAAGCAACTAGAGGAGAAGGGCTTTCTTCGCCGCGATCCAAACAAGCCGCGCGCCGTTGATGTGCGCCACTTCCCCGGCGCCGACGATCCCAAGAAGCCGGGCCGCAAAGCCGGGCAGGCCAACACCACAGCAGGGCAGTCCACTCCCGACGTCCCCGAGGATGCAGCAACGCCGAACTACATCCCAGTAGTCGGCCGCATCGCCGCGGGCTCTCCTATCACCGCCGAAGAAAACATCGACGGCTACTTCCCCATGCCAGGTGAGATCCTGGGAAGCGGCGAGCTTTACATGCTGCAGGTCGTCGGCGACTCTATGCAGGACGCCGGAATCCTCAATGGCGATTGGGTTATTATCCGCTCCCAGTCCGTCGCCGAAGAAGGCGAATTCGTCGCTGCACTCCTCGAAGGCGAAGAAGCAACTGTAAAGGAGTTCCACCGCGATTCTTCTGGAGTGTGGCTCCTCCCCCACAACGACGCCTACGCTCCCATCAAGGGCGATGAGGCCGAAATCATGGGCAAGGTTGTATCGGTGTTCCGCAAGCTTTAGGCACCCCTAAGCCACAACTATCCCTCCCCCAACCGGTTGCCCACGCCACCGCTTATTTCCACTCGGTGCGGGCGAACTGGAGGGAGGGATTTTTTCTTTTTACCCCCTTGTGTGTGTACATGTCCGAATCGCGCCGTTTAAGCGTCCGACATCACACATTTGCAAACATGCAGTATAAACATTGTTTTTCTCGCACGTTTGCCGCCAGCAATGTGAGCTTTTATTTGTTTGGTTCCGTTTTGTTCGCATTCAGTGGGACAATAGAAGCATCGCCGCAACATTCGTTGCTCTCTTCGCTCACATGCCCCGGCCCCACTTATTATCACCGCCGGGCGCAGCGACTACCACAGGCAAACTTCACTGGGAGGAACTATGTACGCAGAAGAGCGTCGCCGACAAATTGCGTCATTGACCGCCGTCGAAGGCCGAGTCAATGTCACTGAGCTTTCCGAACGCTTCGATGTTACCGCTGAGACGATTCGCCGCGACCTCGCGGTCTTAGACCGGGAAGGAGTTGTCCACCGCGTTCATGGCGGTGCGGTTGCTTCCCAATCGTTCCAGACTGCAGAATTTACACTCGATACTCGTCAGCGTTCCGCCACGGGCGCGAAAATGGCTATCGCCCGCGCCGCACTAGAGCAGCTTCCCGACGGGGGCAGTATCTTCATCGACGCTGGAACTACCACCAACGCCCTCGCTGACCTCATCGGACAGCGCTATTCTGCTGGCCAGTTCAGCATTGTGTCGAATAGCCTACCGATCGCCCTCTCGTTGGCCAGCAATGGTGTTTCCGAGGTGCAGCTCCTAGGCGGCACGGTGCGCGCGATCACCCAAGCCGTCGTCGGCGATACCGCCCTTCGCACCATGGCGCTGATGCGCGCAGATGTTGCTTTCATCGGCACCAACGCCCTGACCATCGACCATGGGCTATCCACGGCGGACTCACAGGAAGCAGCTATCAAGTCGGCCTTTGTTACCAACGCGCATCGCGTCGTCGTCTTGTGTGACTCGTCGAAGCTCGGCAATGACTATCTGGTCAGCTTTGCCTCGCTCGATGAGATTGATGTCGTCATTACGGACGCCGCTGCTCCAGCCGCCTACGTCGAAGCCCTGCGCGAGCACGGCATCGACGTGATTATCGCTTCGGAGAAATAGGCGGTTTCATCCCACGACCGCGTAAGGGCGGTGTGGTTCCCCGAGGGGCCTCTCGGGGAACCACACCTCCCTGTTTCAGCAGCGGCCTAAACCAAGCTAGAGCTACTAGGCAGTCTGGTATTCCTCCAGCAGCGCAATCACTGCGGATCGCGCATCTGCTGGGCTTTCGGCGTTGATAGCCGCCTCCGCCATCTTCTGGCACTGCTCGAGTGTGAGCTCAGCCAGCTGTGCACCAACGCCCGCAACTGCGGTCGACGCTGCGGACAGTGAGGTGACTCCAAGGCCAGTCAGCACGCAAGCGAGCATGGGATCGGCGGCGGCCTCACCACAGACACCAACCGGCACATTGTTATCGCGACCCACCACGCACGTGTGCTGGATCAAACGCAGCACGGCCGGCTGCCACGGATCGGTCAGGTAGGCCAGCTGCGGCGACAGGCGGTCCGCGGCCATCGTGTACTGAGTCAAGTCATTGGTACCGATGGACACGAAGTCGAGGTGCGGCATGATGGTATCGGCCATCAGGGCCGCTGCAGGCACCTCAATCATCGCGCCGGCGATGAGCCCGCGCTCACGACACAGTTCAGCAAACCACTTCGCCTCTACTGCCGTGGCCACCATGGGCGCCATGACCCAAGTGGTAGCGCCATCAGCACGCTTTTCCGCGGCCTGTGCGATGGCGTCGAGCTGACGGGTGAGAAGCGCCTCGTTGTTTCGGGCGATGCGCAGGCCGCGCACACCCAAGGCCGGGTTCTCCTCAGAGTCCAACGTGGCGTAGGAAATCGGCTTATCCGATCCGGCGTCGAGCGTTCGAACGACGACCTTGGATTCGGGGAAAGCGTTGAAAACCTTGCCGTAGATGCGTGCCTGCTCCTCCACGGTCGGTTCTTCGCTGGCAGAGAGGAAGGAAAGCTCCGTGCGGTACAGGCCGATCCCCTCTGCCTGCGAATCCGAGGCGATGCGAGCTGCGTTCCCGTCGGCCACGTTGGCCAACAGCTGCACGCGGTGGCCGTCCTTGGTCTGGGCAGGGCCACGCCACTCGGCCACTCGCGCTGCCTTCTCGCGGTATTCCTCAACTGCCTTAAGTGAGGTGTCACGATCCGCGCCAAGGGACACCGTTCCCACGGAACCATCGACGAAGATCTGGGTTCCCGCTTCAATCGAGCGGAGATCAGCGCCAACTGCGACGATGCACGGAAGGTCCAGCTGGCGGGCGATGATTGCAGTATGGCTCGTCGGCCCGCCGAGCTCGGTGACCAGTGCCTTGATATGCGCAATGTCCAAGGTAGCGGTATCCGCTGGAGCGAGGTCATCCGCCAGCAGCACCGCCTCCCCTTCAACCATGGGCAGGCCCGGTTCCTGCTCACCGCGCAGTTGTGCGATGACGCGGTCGCGCACGTCCTTGAGGTCAGTCGTACGCTCGGCCATTACGCCGCCGGCAGCCTCAAACATGGTGACAAACCTGTCTGTGGCACCAACAACTGCATATTCAGCGTTCTTGCCGCTACGAATACCCTTGCGTACAGCCTTGTGCCAGCCTCGGTCCTTCACCATTCCGGCGGTAGCACCGAGAACCTCAGCAGCCTGGCCTTCGGCCCCAGCTGCCCGCTGCTCAAGGCGGCTGGCAACAATGTCCGCCGCTTCGAGGAAGCGATCGTACTCAGCATCACGCTGCTCCTCCGGCACGGTTTCTCCCGCCGTGGGCAGTTCTGGGCGTGGGCGGACCCACACCGCCTCAGCGTATGCAACGCCGGCGACGACGCCGGTGCCTTTAATGGTGGATGGGGATGCGTTTTCCATGACACATATCCTTACGGAGACGATGTTTTCTCTATCCAGATCATCACAAGTCGGTCAAAAATGCAACGAAAACCACAGTGATTCCGTTGACATTCGGACACATACGGGCAATAATCAACATTAAGCAACATTAGTTTCACGCTGACCACGGGCAATCTGCACCGAAGTTCTTGTTCGAGCCGCCGCGGCGCTTTTGCCCCAATATACGCACTCCGCGAAAGGGGACATTGTCCACGATGATCCTTACTTTGACCCCCAACCCGAGCATCGACGCCACAGTGCGCCTGAACGAGGCGCTCGACCCCGGTGCTGTCCACCGCGCCGAGTCTGTCTCCAGCGTTGCTGGCGGTAAAGGCGTCAACGTTACGCATGCCGTAACGCTCGCCAACGTCGACAGCTTGGCGCTGCTCCCCGCCGCCCCCGCTGATCCTTTCTTGGCCCTTGCTGATGACGCGTCCATCCCCGTACATGCAGTACACACGGCCGGCGCGGTGCGCACCAATACCACTCTGACCGAGCCAGACGGCCGGACGACCAAACTCAACGGTCCCGGCCCCACGCTCGATGAGTCAGTTCAGCAAGACGTGGCACAGGCCGTTGCTGAACACTGCGCCAACGCCGAGTGGATCGTCATGGCAGGCTCCCTGCCCAAGGGGGTTCCCACCGACTGGTACACGCAGCTCATCACTGTCGCTCGCGAGGCGAACCCCAACATCCGTGTAGCCGTCGACACCTCCGATGCCCCTATGGTGGCTCTCGGAGAGAACCTCGAGGTAGCCAGCCCCGATCTCATCAAGCCCAATGGCCTTGAGCTTGGACAGCTAGCCAACGTTGATGGCCAGGCCCTCGAAGCTGCCGCCGAGAACGGTGATTTTAGCGGTGTGGTCGAGGCCGCGAGGGTCGTCGTCAAGCGCGGCATTCCTGAGGTTCTCGTCACCCTAGGTGGCGCTGGCGCAGTGCTGGTCACCACCGATGAAGCGTGGGCCGCTACTCCCCCGCCCATTACCCTCCGTTCCACCGTGGGTGCCGGCGATTCTTCGCTCTCCGGCTATATCCTCGCCCGCCGCAGCGGTGCCTCCTACCCCGAAGCGTTGCGTCAGGCCGTGGCCTACGGATCGGCTGCCGCAGCGCTCCCAGGAACCCAGATACCAACCCCTGAAGAACTCGATATTAAACACACGACGGTTCAGGCCGTCACCGACCTTTAGCAGTACTGAGGAGTACTTACCCGATGTCATCAGAACTCATCACCACCGACCTTGTGGCGCTCGACGCCGACTTCGGTGGCAGCATCGAATCAGTCATTACCAACCTGGCCACGCTTGTCCATGACACCGGCCGCGCCACCTCCATCGAAGAGCTGGCCGGCCCCGCCATCGAGCGTGAAGCCAAGGCCGGCACCGGTGTTCCCGGCGGGGTTGCCATCCCGCACTGCCGCTCCGCCGCAGTGTCTGAACCCACCTTGGCCTTCGCCCGCCTCTCGCGCGGCGTGGACTTTTCCGGCCCCGATGGTGACGCCCACCTGGTATTCCTCATTGCTGCCCCGGAAGGTGGCGGTAAAGCACACCTGAAGATCCTCTCCAAGCTTGCCCGCGCGCTGGTGAAGAAGGACTTCCTGGAGGCTCTGCGCACCGCGCAGACCAAGGAGGAAATCGTCTCCCTGGTACTCGACGTGGTTAACGCCGAAAAGCCGAAGAAGAAGGCGACGTCCAGTGAATCGGCACCTGCCGCTGCGGCTGCAGCGCCTGCCTCGACCAAGGCTGTGGACTCAAAGAAGACTCACATCGTGGCCGTCACCGCATGCCCGACCGGCATTGCCCACACATACATGGCGGCCGACGCCCTCACCCAGACCGCCGAGGAGCGCGACGATGTCGAGCTCACCGTAGAGACCCAGGGATCTTCCAATAACACCGCTGTTTCTGCAGACACCATCGCGGCTGCCGACGCCGTCATTTTCGCCACCGATGTCGGTGTTCGCGACCGGGAGCGCTTCGCCGGCAAGCCCGTCATTGAATCGGGCGTCAAGCGCGCCATCAACGAGCCGGGTGTGATGCTCGATGAGGCTATCGCTGCGTCCAAGAACCCTAACGCGCACAAGGTTGCGGGCACTGCAGGCGCAGCCTCCTCTAGTTCCGCGGAAGAAGGCGAAGGACTGGGCTGGGGCAAGCGCATTCAGCAGGCCATCATGACCGGCGTGTCCTACATGGTTCCCTTCGTCGCCGCCGGTGGCCTCCTCTTGGCCTTGGGCTTCCTCTTCGGTGGCTACGACATGGCAAACGGCTGGCAGGCCATCACCACCGATTACTCGCTGACCAACCTGCCGGGCCATGACGTCATGGTTGATGGCGAAATGATGACCTTCCAGAAGGCAGGATTCGCCCTATACATCGGCGCCGTGCTTTTCGCTATCGGTCAAGCGGCGATGGGATTCATCGTCGCAGCGCTCTCCGGCTACATCGCCTTCGCACTGGCAGGCCGCCCGGGCATCGCGCCGGGCTTCGCCGGCGGTGCTATTGCTGTTACCTTGGGCGCCGGCTTCATCGGTGGTCTGGTCACCGGTCTCATCGCGGGTTTCGTGGCCATGTGGATTGGCAAGTGGAAGGTCCCGCGCTGGATCGGTTCCCTCATGCCTGTCGTTATCATCCCGCTGCTCGCCACGATGATTACTGGCCTGCTCATGTACCTGGTTCTCGGTGCCCCACTGGCCGCCATCATGGAAGGCCTGCAGAACTGGCTGGCCTCCATGTCCGGATCCTCCGCTGTCCTTCTGGGCATCATCCTCGGCCTGATGATGTGCTCCGACTTGGGTGGTCCGGTCAACAAGGCTGCCTACCTCTTCGCCACCGCTGGTCTGTCCACGGGTGATGAGGCTTCCATGAAGATCATGGCCGCCGTTATGGCCTCCGGCATGGTTCCGCCGATTGCGCTGTCCATCGCTACCTTCGTACGCAAGAACCTGTTCACGCCCGCGGAGCAGGAGAACGGCAAGTCGGCCTGGCTGCTGGGTCTGTCCTTCGTCTCCGAAGGTGCTATCCCGTTCGCCGCTGCCGACCCGCTGCGCGTTATCCCTTCGATGATGCTCGGTGGCGCCGTCACTGGTGCTCTATCGATGTCCCTGGACGTCATGTCGCGCGCCCCGCACGGCGGAATCTTCGTCATCTTTGCTATCGAACCTGCGTGGGCCTACTTCGTGGCCATTCTCGCCGGCGTCATCGTGTCCGCCATTGCGGTTATCGCGATGAAGCGATTCTGGCCCAACAAGGCTGCTGAAGAGGCTGCTGCGAAGGCCGACATGGCCGAGGCTGCCGCCTAGCACCTAACCCGCGTACACTTGTAAGCACGAAATACCGTAATTCGAAAGGATTATCATCATGGCTTCTAAGACCGTCAAGGTTGGCTCCTCCGTCGGACTGCACGCACGTCCGGCCTCCATCATCGCTGACGCCGCCGCTGAGTTCGATGAGGACATCTTCCTCACCCTCGTTGGCGATGAGGACGAGGATGAGACCGATGCCGCTTCTTCCCTCATGATCATGGCTCTCGGCGCCGAGCAGGGCGACGAAGTCACCGTGACCTCCGAGAACGAGGCCGCTGTGGAGAAGATCGCCGGTCTCATCGAGCAGGACCTCGACGCTTCCTAAAGCACTTTCCGTTTATAGAACGGCAGAGCTCCCGCCTCCCTCTTGTACTGAGGGTGGCGGGAGCTTTCTGTTGCTTGGTTGTCTAGCACAAGGTTCTAGTCATCAGGCTCTACTCAAACGGTTCTGTTGGGGGCAAGGAAACCATATGGAGGTGCCTAGAAGGTTCATTTGACCTCAGGAGAACCTTCTGACCCAAACCGTTTGAATGGAACCATGTGTATGCGCGTCTTCATGCCGCAGAGGGACCGAAGCAAACGCACCTTATACAGATTTCTGCACGCAATCACCTGGGGTTTGCGTAAATACGCGTCCAGATGGTGCCTTTACTCCGGTCCCTTATCCTCGCTAGTCGGCGTAAGCGCCTCTAGTACTTCGCGCCGCGGCCCTCACCAATGGTGCCGTAGAGCTTCTTCATCACCGGGTAGAGCACGATGATGCCGACAGAGCCCCAGGCAATACCTTCCAGCGTCACGCCGAAGACGTCGAGGGTGAGGTTGCCAATGCCCGCGATGAGCGCCACCGCCGCCGCAGTGAGGTTGACCGGGTTGTTGAAGTTGACCTTGTTGTCCATCCAGATGCGCACGCCCAGCATGCCGATGAGGCCGTAGAGGACAATGCAAGCACCACCCAGCACGCCGGTGGGGATGGTAAAGATGAGCGCGCCAAACTTCGGGATGAAGGCCAGAGCGATGGCTGTGATAGCAGCTACCCAGTAGGCGGCCGTGGAGTAGACGCGGGTCGCGGCCATCACGCCGATATTCTCCGCATAGGTCGTTGTACCGGAGCCGCCGAAACCACCGGCTAAGGAGGTAGCCAGGCCATCGGCGATGAGAGCGTCACCGGCCAGATCATCGAGATCGCGTTTGGTCATCTCCGAGACGGCCTTGACGTGACCGACGTTCTCAGCAATCAGCACAACCAGCACCGGCAGGGCTGCCGCGATGGCGGAGACGTGGAACTCCGGCGCATGGAACTGCGGGAAGCCAATCCAGGCTGCTTCGCGGATGGACTCCACGGCACCTTCGCCAAGGTTGCCCGTGGCAGCCGCAAAAGCCCAACCGACGACGACGCCGATAAGAATCGACAGGCGCGACACCATGCCGCGACCAGCGACGGTGGCCAGGATGATGACCGCCAGCGTCACCGTGGCAACTAGAGGCTGGCTCGAATAATTGGTGGCAGCATTGGGCGCCAAGTTAAGGCCGATCAGTGCCACGATGGCGCCGGTCACAGCCGGCGGCATGACGGCGTCAAGGACCTTGCGGCCCGCTGCCTTCACCGCGAAACCAATCGCCACCAGGACCAGGCCAGTCACTAAAACGGAGCCCGCCTGTGCGCCAATGCCGTACTGCTGGGAGGCGCTCAGCGGTGCAATGAACGCGAAAGAGGAGCCCAGGTAGGAAGGCAGGCGGTTGCGGGTAATCAGGAGGAATAGGATTGTTCCCAGGCCTGAAAACAGCAACGTCGTATTGACCGGGAATCCGGTCAGGGTGGGCACCAGCAGTGTCGCGCCGAACATGGCCACGACGTGCTGCATGCCGATGCCGATGGTGCGGCCCCAGCTCAATCGTTCTTCGGGTGCGACGACCGCGCCCGGCTTAATCGTTTTTCCGTCCCCGTGGACGGCCCAGCCAAAATTACTCACGAACCATAATTATGGCTCACGGGAGCACCGAAACCTAAGCGTCCTCACCGGCCACGCGAAATTCCCTGAGTTCGGCGGCAATGGAGGCGGGCAGGCGAACGTCGACAAGCGTGCCCTCCCCCGTGTACTCCTCGCTACGCACGGTGCCCTGGGTATGGATGCGATCGACCACGTCTCCGCGGGTAAAAGGAATGAGCAACTGCACATGCTCGTCCTGGGAATTGAGGAAGAGCTCCACGCGCGTGGTGAGCTCATCGATGCCCTCCCCCGTCTTGGCGGAGACATACACCACGTTGTCACGGTCAAGGGCGTGGCGAAGCTCCGCCAGCACCAGCGGATCGGCCTGGTCTATCTTGTTGATGACGATGATCTCCGGCGGGGCCTCCTCGCCGGTTTCCTTCACGATGTCATAGATGACCGCATTAACCGCCTCAATTTGCTTCAGCGGGAAGGGATCTGAGCCGTCCACGACGTGCAGCATCAAGTCTGCTGCGAGGACCTCCTCCAAGGTGGACTTGAAGGCCTCCACCAACTGTGTGGGAAGGTGGCGGACGAAACCAACGGTATCGGTGAAGACGACCTGGCGGCCATCAGCAAGCTCGGCGCGCCGGGTGGTGGGGTCCAAGGTAGCGAACAGCGCATCCTCCACCAGCACGCCAGCGCCCGTCATTGCGTTGATGAGCGAAGACTTACCAGCGTTGGTGTAGCCGGCGATCGCAATCTGCGGGATCGTCGATGACGCACGGCGCGAGCGCTTAATCTCACGCGCCGTCTTCATCGCCTTAAGCTCCTTCCGCAGCAGCGCCATCTGCGTGCGGATACGCCGACGGTCCGTCTCAATCTTGGTTTCACCGGGGCCGCGCAGACCGACGCCGCCGTTGGAACCAGCACGGCCGCCCGCCTGGCGCGAGAGGTTGCCGCCCCAACCACGGGTATGCGTATAGAGGTATTCCAACTGCGCGAGCGAGACTTGGGCTTTGCCTTCCTTGGACTTGGCGTGCTGCGCAAAAATATCCAAGATGAGCATGGTGCGGTCGATAACTTTGGTGTTGAGAGCGCGTTCCAAGGCAGAGAGCTGGCCGGGGGTTAGCTCGCCGTCGCACACCACGGTATCCGCGCCAGTGGCAGCCACGATATCCTTGAGCTCGTTCACTTTGCCGGAGCCGATATAGGTACCCGGGTCCGGCTTATCGCGCTTTTGATACAGGGCTTCTACTACTTCGGCTCCCGCGGTTTCCGTGAGCGCCGCGAGCTCCGACATCGTGGCCTCAACCTCGGCCACGGTGCCTTCAGTCCACACTCCTACGAGGACTACTTGTTCAAGGCGCAGCTTGCGGTACTCCACTTCGTAGCCGTCGGTGGTGTCTTCTGCGCGAATGGTGGTCTCGCGGGTTACTCGGCGGAAGGCGTTGCGCTCAGCTAGGTCGAGATCACCGGTAGTCGGCTCCGGTGAGGTGGGCGCGGGCTCACCAAAAGCCTGCGCGAGGAGATCATCATGGGTTTCTTTTGTCATATGCTTTCTATTCTTGCACGTCACGCCTCTTAACAGGGAATCTCCGTTGCACACGACCTTGTGCCGATCCCGGCGGCAAGGCTCACCGACAACATTTTTGAGTCATCGCGGCGCCAGATACAATGGGCCGCATGACCGTCAAAGAGACCACTCACCCAGAGATGCAGGCCATTGGCCTCAACTACGAGCGCTGGCAGGACGCCGTCGAAGCAGCCATTTCGACCAACCAGCTGGCAGTCACGGGGGAGGTTCGCGGAGGACAACTCATTCAGTTCTCGGATCCTTCCGGGGCGCAACTCAATATCCTTGCCGTCGAACCTTTCGCCACCTTCATTGGGTTTGAGGGCGTCACCCA
Organism: Corynebacterium sp. HMSC068G04; assembly: GCF_001814885.1. Classification (NCBI taxonomy): domain Bacteria; kingdom Bacillati; phylum Actinomycetota; class Actinomycetes; order Mycobacteriales; family Corynebacteriaceae; genus Corynebacterium; species Corynebacterium sp. HMSC068G04. The sequence continues at coordinate 163,496 of NZ_KV818291.1, forward strand.
AGGCTTCGCCCACGTCTCTATGATCAACGATGTCTTGGCTTACCTGGACATCATCGATCCTTTCGGAAACGTTCTCGCGCAAGCGACGGCGAACTTGGCGCAGGGCCCGCTCTTGGCTGATGAGGACACCCAGCAGTGGCAGCAGGTAGAGCTTACTGCGATGGGTCTCGATGTCACCGCGTTCGACAACGCAGATGCCTACGAAGCCGAGAAGGGCACCTACCCAGCCACGTTTGAATCCACCGGTGCGGCAGTTGTTGCGGCCGGTTCCGGCGCCGAATCCCCTACCCCGGGCTGCACTTTTTCCGCTCGGGTTATGGAGTCCGAGTGGCGCCACAACCAGCTCACCGGTGAGCGCTTCATGCACCTCGTCATGGATGGCACCTTCCCCTTCGATCTGTGTCTGCCGGAGAGCTTTGGCGAGCTGCCGCCGAAGGATTCCGTGCTTGCAGGTTCGGCGATGCTGACCGCCTCTATCGCGCTGCCCACCGGCGGCTGTGGCGGCGAGGGCGGCTGCGCCTGCGGCTCTGGAGGCTGCGGCGGCCACTAGGCATACCGTAGAGTTGTAAACATGAGTTTTTCCGCATCTCAGCGTCAGGGTTTTGCCCTGCTCCTTGCCGGGGTTACCGCTACGGTACTGGTTCTGACGCTGAAGCTGCCGGGAGTTATTCTCGCCATCTTTATCTGCGGGGCGCTATGGCTGTTTGTCGGCGCCCGCCCCGATGCCTCGGAACATGCGGCGCTGCGGGCTTCCATTGCGCTCACGGTGGAAGACATCACGGGCGTCCTCGAGGACTACGCCACATTTGCTACGAGCGACGACGCTGAAGCATTGGCGGACCGCACGCTCCACCGCCCAGCGCTTGCCGACGTCGACTGCACGAACCCCACTATCGAAGCGTTCCACTATGAAATGCATGGCGCGCAGCGTTTCTTGCGCCGCCTCGATGCGCGGGTTAACTCGCCAGATACTGGCACCAGCGAACTCGAATCCTTGCTCAAGGTGGCCGATGATCGGGCCGCCGAGCTCAAGGAGTCGTGGCTCGCTGCCCGCCGCGCCGCCTTGGCGCTAGGGACCAACTACAAAAAGGGGGACGGACGCTAAACGCCGTCCCGAAAACCCTATAGTGAGGTTTCGCCTGTGGCTACGATGCGCGAAGGCCCCGTCAGCGTAGATCCGTCCTCAGTGATTTCTACCTGGACCTCGCCGCCGGGGACGACGACGCGGACGCGGCCGGTGGTGTGGGAGGCGTCGGCAAGCGCGGCGCACGCTGCGGCCACCGTTCCGGTACCGCACGAACGTGTCTCCCCTGAGCCGCGCTCGAAGACGCGCATGTGAATCACGCCATCGTGCAGCGGAGTAACCAGCTCCACGTTGACGCCTGCCGGGAAGAAGTCAGTATCGAAGACGGGCTGCTCAAGGCGCTTCGCCGCCAAATCCTCCGCGGTCAGTCCCGGGATAACGGCCGCTAGGTGAGGGTTTCCCATATCTACCCCGAGCCCGGCGAAGCTCTCCCCCGCCATCGAAGCGGTGGAGACACCGAGCACCTGTGCAGGTCCCATCTCCACGCTGACTTCGGCTTCAGTCTCGTTGAAGGAGTGGACGGTGACCTGCTTGGCCCCAGCGCGCGTGCCGACGGTGAAAGTATCGGTGTTCACCAGCCCACGGGAGCGCACCCAATGCGCGAAAACGCGGGTACCATTGCCGCACATTTCCGCCACCGAACCGTCCGCGTTGCGGTAGTCCATGAACCAGTCATCGGTGTTAATACCCGGCGCGAGCTCATCGATTTCTCCAGAGGCGAGCAAGTCACCTGCACGTATGACGCGCAAGACGCCGTCGGCGCCGATCCCTGCGCGGCGATCACACAGTGCCACTACCTTTTCCGGCGGTAGCGACTCGGTTCCTTCCACAATGACGAAGTCGTTTTCCGTTCCGTGGCCTTTAGCAAACTTCATAGGAGTAGAGTCTAACTCTCTTCGAGGACACGCAAAGCCTGCGTTGTCGTATCAGCCGCGGCATCCAGCCAGTGGATGCGCTTATCACGGTTAAACCAGGCACGCTGGCGACGCACATAACGACGGGTTCCAGTGATGGTACGCTCCACCGCTTCTTCCCAGGTGAGCTCTCCACACTGGGCTTGGAGGACTTGGGCATAACCGATGGCCCGCCCCGCCGTCGAGTCAGCCTTCAGGCCGTGCGCCTGAAGGTTCTCGACCTCTTCGACCAACCCCTTGTCGAACATGAGGCGACTGCGCAGCTCGATTCGCGGATTCAGCCAACTGGAGTCCGTGCGCAGCCCAAGGATTCTTGTACCCCACCGGGGCGGTGCGTTCTTCGGCGGCTGGCTGGCCTTGAACGGCTTGCCCGTGAGCTCAATGACCTCCAGCGCGCGCACGGTACGGCGTGGGTCCTTGTCTTCGATGATGGCTGCGGCTGCCGGGTCCACGCTGGCAAGTTCTGCGTGCAAGGCATCGGTGCCGATCTCTTGACGCCGGGCTTCCCAGCGAGCGCGCACCTGCGCATCAGTGGGTGGGAATTGCCAGTTGTCCACGAGCGATTGGACGTAGAGCATGGATCCACCGACGAGGATCGGGGTTTTGCCACGGCCACGAATGCTGTCTATATCCGCGATGGCGGAGGACTGGTAGCGGGCTACTGACGCCGTTTCCGTCACGTCCCACACATCGAGCTGGTGGTGCGGGATACCTTCGCGCTCCTCCATCGTCAGCTTGGCCGTGCCGATGTCCATGCCCCGGTAAAGCTGCATCGAATCGACGTTGACTACTTCCCCGTCAAGCTCGTGCGCCAAGGCGACTCCGAGTGCTGATTTTCCGGAGGCCGTCGGCCCTACGACGGCAATCGGGGTTGGGCCGCTACTGAGAGTCTCTGGCATTAGCACTGCCACCCCGCCACATAGCGGCCCACGCCCAACGTCGAATCTGCAGCCCGGAGTTCTGCATGATGCGGGTGCACGCCTGCTAGCTGCGCCCACAGTGCCGTTTCGAGCACTCCCGTCGAATGGAGCAGCTCTTCGTCACAGTCTTCCTCCGCGCCGGCCAGCACGCTCTCGCACCACAGGTGAGTGTCCCGCGCACCCTCGACGAGGGCGAGCGGCGCGCGCTCTGTCAAGCCTGCAGAGCCATCAACGCACACTATTGTGAACCGTCCGGAACGCACTTCCCCTAGGGAGGCGCGGGAGTCTTCCACCGTGAAGGCGTGGTGACTGCTTTCTGCCCCGAGCGCGCTAGTGAGTACGTAGCGGGCCATGATTTCGGGCAGGTAGTTTCCGCCGCCGACGTCGACCTGGGGTGCGCCCCACGCTCTCAAACTTCCCGTGCGCTCGGTACGCCAGCGCGCATCGCGCGATCCCACGATGTCGACCTTAAGCGGTGCCCTACCGTTGACGCGTGCGGCATCACGTGCGAGCTCGCAGGCGGCGCTAAGGAGCGCGCGCGAAGCGTCATCGCTCGGTGACAATTCTTCCGCCAAGGCCGGTGAGGCTGGCATAACCATGAGATTTTGCATCAACTCCCATCCTATAAGGTTAGTTTTTCGGGGTTAACACGCGGCTGCGCGGCGGAAACGGTAGTGTTGTGTCACATAAGTTCTGGCAGCCGTGTCGCGCGGCGCGATAATACCGAAGGTGGTTTCTTAGCATGTCCGCTATTCCTTCCCCTGGAGCCATGCCTCGCAAGGGCGCTCGTCCCGGCCCGTCTTCCTCTGCCCCGGCAGCACGTCCCGTGCAGCCCGCAAAAAACGATCCGGCCCAGTGGGGCCGCGTTGATGCTGATGGATCGGTATTCGTCAAGGCCCCCGAAGGCGAACGCAAAATCGGCGAGTGGCAGGCCGGCACCCCGGAAGAGGGCTTGGCGCACTTTGGTGCACGCTATGACGATCTGTCCACCGAGATCGAACTGCTAGAATCCCGCCTCACAGCCCATCCGGGCGATGCTGCGTCGATCAAGGCGACTGCTGCGGAACTGCGAGAGTCCCTACCTACACAGGCAGTAATTGGTGATATCGCGGCACTGGACAAGCGCCTAGCCACTATCATCGAACACTCCGTGGAAGCCGGTGAGCAAGCACAGGCTGACAAGGCTCGTCGCCGCGAAGAAGCCATTGCCAAAAAGGAAAAGCTCGCTGCCGAGGCCGAGGACATCGCCGCCAACTCGACGGAGTGGAAGGCCGCCGGCGACCGTATCCGCGCCATCTTGGAGGAATGGAAGCAGATCCGTGGCATCGACCGCCAGACGGATGATGCCCTGTGGAAGCGCTACTCCCGCGCCCGTGACTCCTTCAACCGCCGCCGCGGCTCCCACTTCGCCGAACTGGATCGCAACCGCGCGGCCGCCCGCGCCAAGAAGGAAGAGCTGGTAGAGCGCGCAGAAGCTATTCAGGACTCCACCAACTGGGGCGAAACGGCGCGCGCGTACCGTGATCTCATGACGGAGTGGAAGGCTGCGGGCCGTGCCCCTCGTGAGATCGACGACAAGCTCTGGGCCCGTTTCCGCGCCGCCCAGGATCACTTCTTCAACGCCCGCAACGCCGTCAATGACGAGCGGGACAAGCAGTTCGCAGAGAACGCCGCCGCCAAGGATGCGCTCATTGCGGAATATGACTCCCTGATTGATCCCACCAAGTCGATCGACTCGGCGAAAGCCAAGCTGCGGGAGCTGCAGGAAAAGTGGGAGGAGATCGGTTTCGTTCCGCGCAACCAGGTGCGCGAGTACGAGGCCAAGATCTCGGCGCTGGAAAAGCGCGTGAGTGACGCCGAGGATTCACAATGGCGCCGGACGGACCCAGAGGCCCAGGCCCGCGTGGCCCAGTTCCAGTCCAAGGTCGATGATTTCACCGCGCAGGCAGAAGCTGCCGAGGCCAAGGGCAACACCAAGAAGGCGGAAGAACTGCGTGCCCAGGCCAAACAGTGGCAGGAATTCGCCGATGCCGCAGCGGCTGCTGTCAACGACAAGTAGCACCCTAGTCTGAGTGTTCGTTCAGATTGTCGCGCCACCGGGTTCGGCCTCAGCTGAGCCGGCGGATTGCCTGCGCAGCTTCGTTTTCGACGCCAACCTCGCCGCCCAAGAGGCCAGTGGCGATCCCGCTGCCAGCGGTTCCCCGCGCCGTGTGCTTCAGCGCCTGCAAGGCTCCACAGAGTCTCGCACCTATCTCTTTGGGCTGACTGACTCCGCCTTGGGGCGGGCTGGTGAGCTGGGTCTACCCGTTATCTCAGCGGCAGAGCCCAGCCCCGAAATCGATTTCGATGGCTTCATCCACATCTCCCTTCCGCTCTTGGAAGAAACGGAGAACGCCGATATCGAATGCGTCCTCGCCGCGGATCTCCTGCCCCTGCCTGGGGAGGAACTAGAGCCAGAGGCTCTCGACGTTACCCGATCCCTCGCCCGCGAGGCACTCCGGCTTACCCGCCAGCTGGGTCGCACGACTGCCCAGGTTGGCATGCTGTACCCGCCAGACGCGGACCATACCTATGACCCAATGTCGCAAGCCTACCTTGAGCTCGGTTTTCGTCGCAAACATGCCGAGCGCCAAATGTTCGTCGAAATAGCCCCCACTCCTCCGGTGGTTGGAGCGCAGGTGTGGCCCGACTACGACATCCCGGAAGAGCTGCTTGATGATGTCCTGCGCCTGCTCACCCTAGCCTCCACCGACGCGGTCTACGGTGACTTAAGCGTCGAGCCCATCGTGTGGACACGACAGCGCCTGAATGAAGCGCACGCACGGCTGCGCTCGCGCAAAGCGCATACGCTCCTCGTCGGCATTGTTGAACAGGGACGCGTCGTCGCACTCACCGAGCTCTCCCGCCACGGCGATGCGGACCCTGAGGTATGCGAGTGGACTCTTACCGTGACAGACCGCGAACAGCGCCGTCGTGGCCTGGCTACACGTGCCAAGCAGCATGCCCAGTATGCGGTGGCGCACCACTGGCCCGACGTCCGCCGGGCTTACTGCTCAGTCGCCCAGGCGGATCCGGCGATGAATGCGCTCTACAAGCGCCTCGGCGCGCACGTCATCTCGGCGAGCAGCGCCTACGAGTTGACCGTGGAGAACGGATAGTCGGTGTAGCCGTGCGCTCCACCCGTATAGAATGTGGTCTCATCCGGCGCAGTAACAGGAAGCTCCTCCTGCCAGCGGCGAACGAGATCCGGGTTAGAGATGGCCAACCGGCCCACGGCCACGGCATCACCGTGGTGTACTAGATCCTCGGCTTCCGCGCGCTGGGTCACCTGTCCAAACCCCGAGTTCAGGATGACACGGGTACGCCCGTTAGCACGCGCTTCGGCGCTCAGCTCAGTAATGAGCTCACCCGTAGGCGCTGCATGCAGGAAGGAGACGTAGGCCAAACCAAGGTCTGCGACAGCGCGCAGCAACCCACCATAGGTGGCACGCACATCCGCAGCGTCGGTTTCCTCAATGCCCTGAATATTGTGCTGCGGGGACAGGCGCAGCGCTACGCGGTCGGCTCCGATCTCCTTGGCCACGGCACGCAGGATCTCCACTACTAGGCGGTAGCGCTTCTCCGGGGTTCCGCCGTAGGCATCCTCTCGGTGATTCGAGCTCGGAGAAAGGAACTGGTGCAGCAGATAACCGTTCGCACCATGAAGCTCCACGCCATCCATCCCAGCATCGATGGCATTGCGGGCAGCTTGGCGGAACTCATCGACAATGCGCGGTAGCTCCTCGATGTCGAGGGCGCGGGGCACCGGGCACTCCTTGCGGGATTCGAAATCTCGGACCGCAGTGCCCGATGCCAGCGCAGAGGGTGCCACCGGTTCTGCACCCTCGAGGAGGCTGGCATGAGAAAGGCGCCCGCCGTTCATCACCTGCATGAAAATGCGTCCGCCAGCTTCGTGGACGGAATCGGCCACTCGCCGCCAGCCGGAAATCTGTTCTGGAGTTTCGATACCGGGCTGGCCAGGGAAAGCGCGGCTGGTCACTGCGGGGAAAACGCCCTCCGTCACGATAAGACCCAGGGAAGCGCGCTGCGTGTAGTACGTCTCGTGCAAATGCGTGGGGACACCGTCACGGCCTGCCCGTGAGCGGGTCAACGCTGCCATGGTCACGCGGTTTGGCAGGGTCAGTCGTCCCAATTCAAGTGAGTCGAAGAGTGTAGTCATGCACTCCACAACACGAATCTCGTAGCGCTTATTCCTCGTCCTGCTGGCGCCGGTGGCGGGAGGCCGCGCGGGAGCGGCGGTCGTCGATAAGCAGCGGATTCTGTTCTGCCGGCAGCTCGGTAGCGGCTTCGGTCTGCAGGACTCCCACGTGATCGAGCTGGCCGGCGACTTCCCGCACGCGTTCTGCGGCGGCCAACTGCTCGGGACTGCGGCGCAGTGCTACCTGGCAGTACACAAGAAAGGCGACCAACGTTGAGAAGACGCCCACGTACATACCTATGGCAGCGCCATCCGAGGCGCTGTCCCTGTACCAAAATCCCCACAGGTTAGCGAAGAAAGAGATCGTCGTCATCATCCACGCTACGAGAGCCAGCTTGGTCCGGCGAGTGATGATCGTGGCGGTGGTTAAGATCCCCACCCCACCCAGCGCTAGCCATGCGCTGACGGTTTCCATGAGGGAGATACGCACGCCCTCGGCCGTTCCACCGACGAAGAGAGCTTCCCAGCCGCGGGCATCACCGGCATAGGGCAAAACCAAGTAAGCAACCCACGCCACGACGGACACGATGAGCGCATATTTGTGCTTTCCCAACTCGAGGGTCTGCGCTGCGCGCTTCTCAGCAGCAACGGCATCGTGAACGGACTTTAAGTCATCACTCATAAAACGGAGCCTACCCCCTTTTAGCAGCCGCAGGAATCGGCAGGAGCACTGGGCTTGCCGACGCCCGGCAGACCCAGACCCACCCCAATTGGTGCCGTCGTGGGCGTCTGCCCCGCCGCCGACATATCACCGGCCTTCGTGCGACGGTGCTCGCTCACGCCGGAATCAGCCACCAGGAAGAAGGAGCCTGCATCCGTCACGGTAGCGTGCACAACATCACCGGGGCGAATCTCCGCAGAGATGTCCTTGCCCGCGGCATCGACTGGTGCAAAGTGAACAAGGCGACCATCACGCGCGCGTCCGGTGAGGCGGTGGGTCTCGGCGGCCTTGCGGCCGCCTTCCGCCTGCACCAACAGCTCTACATCAGTGCCGACAAGCTTGGCGTTTTCCTCTGCCTGAATGGAATCCTGCAAGGCGACGAGGCGCTCGAAGCGCTCCTGCACAACTTCCTTGGGGATTTGGTTATCCATTTCTGCGGCCGGGGTGCCGGGGCGCGGCGAGTACTGGAAAGTGAAAGCGGAGGCGAAACGTGCGCGGCGAACCACGTCCATCGTGGCTTCGAAATCCTCCTCGGTCTCGCCTGGGAAGCCCACGATGATGTCGGTGGTAATTGCCGCGTGTGGCATCTTCTCACGGACCTCGTCGAGAATCCCCAGGAACTTTTTCGTGCGATAGGAACGGCGCATGTCCTTGAGGACCTTGTCAGACCCAGACTGCAGCGGCATATGCAGCTGCGGGCACACAGCCGATGTCTCCGCCATGGCATCAATAACGTCGGAGGTGAACTCGGCCGGGTGCGGCGAGGTAAAACGCAAGCGCTCGAGGCCCTCAATCTTGCCTACCTCGCGCAGCAACTTGGAAAAGGCGAAGCGATCACGCGGCAGGTCTGGGTCCGCGAAGTTGACGCCATAGGCGTTGACGTTCTGCCCCAATAGGGTCACTTCGGACACGCCTTGATCTACCAAGGCCTGAACTTCTGCGAGGATATCGCCGGGGCGGCGGTCTTCCTCTTTGCCACGCAGCGAAGGGACGATGCAGAAAGTACAGGTGTTATTACAGCCCACGGAGACCGAGACCCACCCGGCATAGGCGGATTCGCGCTTTGCCGGCAGTACGGAGGGGAAAGCCTCGAGGGCATCGACGATTTCCACCTGCGCTTCATTGTTGTGACGTGCACGCTCAAGCAGTGCCGGCAGCGCCGCCATGTTATGGGTGCCGAAAACCGCATCCACCCACGGCGCGTGGTCCAAGACGGTGTCCTTATCCTTCTGCGCCAAGCAGCCGCCAACCGCGATCTGCATGCCGGGATGGTTTTCTTTCGTCTTCTTCAGCGCACCCAGGGTGCCGTACAGGCGCTTGTCGGCGTTCTCGCGCACGGCACAGGTATTGAAAACGATGAGGTCAGGCTCGGCGCCATCCGGCGCCGCCGAGTAGCCGGCCTCCTCGAGCAGGCCGGAAATGCGCTCGGAATCATGAACGTTCATCTGGCAGCCAAAGGTCCGCACCTCATAGGTGCGGGGCTGGTTATTAGTTACGGGGGAGCTCACGTGGGGACATTCTAACTGGGCGGCCGCACTACTCATAATGCCGCGACCGCATATAAGAGTTATGGATTTGTTACACAAACCTCCCCGCCTCCACTATCCACACGCCTATTGTTCTACATATGATTCAGCTCACTCTATCTAAGGAGGTGTGATGTGACCGAACATTCCGGTCCGATGATCAAGATGGACGGAGTCAATAAGTACTTCGGTGACTATCACGCTCTCCGCGATATCAACTTGGAGATTGGCCGCGGCGATGTCGTCGTTGTTCTCGGTCCGTCCGGCTCCGGCAAGTCCACCCTGTGCCGCACCATCAACCGGCTTGAAACCATCGACGAGGGTTCCATCGCGATCGACGGCACTCCCCTTCCTGAAGAGGGACGCGAGCTAGCCAAGCTGCGTGCGGACGTGGGCATGGTGTTCCAGCAATTCAATCTCTTTCCACACAAGACCATCAAGGACAACGTCACTCTGGGGCCTATCAAAGTCCGCAGGATGAAGAAGTCCGAGGCCGAAGAGCGTGCGATGCAACTGCTTGACCGCGTTGGAATTGCTAATCAATCAGAAAAGTACCCTGCACAGCTCTCCGGCGGCCAGCAACAACGTGTCGCCATTGCACGTGCCTTGGCTATGCGCCCGAAAGTCATGCTCTTCGACGAACCTACCTCAGCTCTCGACCCTGAGATGGTCAACGAGGTGCTTGACGTCATGACGGATTTGGCCAAAGAAGGCATGACCATGGTCGTGGTGACCCACGAGATGGGCTTCGCCAGGCGCGCGGCCGACCGCATCCTCTTCATGGCCGACGGGGCCATCGTCGAGGACACCGACCCGGAATCCTTCTTCACCAACCCACAATCAGAACGAGCAAAGGACTTCTTGGGCAAGATCCTGCAGCACTAAACGGCTACCAGTTCACCTCTTTTCTCTACCTTCATTCATTTTCCACTCACCTCATCAAGGAGAATCTCATGTCCCGCACTTTCAACCGCATTACTGCCACCGCCGCCGCCATCGCCGCATCCAGCGCTCTGCTCGTTGCGTGTGGTGATTCTTCTGATTCCGCCAGCGGAGGCGAGGGCCTTCTCGGCGCTATCGAGTCTGGCTCTGTCACCCTAGGCACCAAGTTCGACCAGCCGGGTCTGGGCCTGCGCGAGGGCGATGGTTCTATGACCGGCCTCGACGTTGACATTGCCACCTACGTGGTCAACCACATTGCCAAGGATAAGGGGTGGGAGGAGCCGGAGATCGAGTGGCGCGAGACTCCGTCCGCGCAGCGTGAAACTCTGATCGAGAACGGCGAGGTTGACCTCATCACCGCAACGTACTCCATCAACGCTTCCCGCGCGGAAAAGGTCAATTTCGCTGGTCCGTACCTCATCACCCACCAAGCGCTTCTTACCCAGGCTGATAACAAGGAGATCACCGGGCTCGAGGGCCTCGACGGCAAGATCCTGTGCTCTGTCACCGGCTCCACCCCGGCACAGAAGGTGAAGGAAGCTCTGCCCAGTGTGCAGCTGCAGGAGTACGACACCTACTCCTCCTGTGTGGAGGCACTGAGCCAGGGCAACGTCGACGCCATGACTACCGACGCGACGATTCTTAACGGCTACGCCGCCCAGAATCCTGGCAAGTTCCAAGTCGTCGAGTTGGAGAAGGACGGCAAGCCCTTCACCGATGAGTACTACGGCGCGGGTCTGAAGAAGGATGATCAAGAGGCGACAGACGCTGTCAACAAGGCCCTGGAAGAGCTTCATTCCTCCGGCGAGTTCGACAACCTCGTAGCCAAGAACTTGGACAAGGGCGAGGGCATCGACGAGGCCACCGTCGGTGACCTCTCCTTCCTCAACTCCTAAACGCTCGATTAGCCCCCACCTAGCCTGCGCCGAGGACATTCAGCCTCGGCGCAGGCCTGTTAGTAGGAGATTTCTATGGAATCCATGTGGGCCGCACTAGGCCCCGAACTATGGCCAGCCTTTTGGCTCACCATCCAGCTGACGTTCTGGTCTGCCATCGGCGCAATGATCCTCGGCACCATCCTCACTGCCATGCGTGTCTCCCCCGTAAGAATCCTGCGGTGGATTGCCACGACGTACATCACGACGGTGCGCAATACTCCCTTGACTCTCATTATCCTCTTCTGTTCTTTTGGCCTGTACCAGAACCTAGGGCTCACGCTTGCTAGCCGGGACTCTGCGACCTTCCTAGTGGATAACAACTTCCGCCTCGCCATCGTCGGGTTCATCTTGTACACCTCGGCATTCGTTGCGGAATCCTTGCGCTCGGGAATCAACACCGTGGACTTCGGTCAAGCCGAGGCCGCACGATCGCTGGGTTTGAGCTTCTCACAGACCTTTAGCACGATCGTCTTCCCTCAGGCGGTACGTGCGGCAATCGTCCCCCTGGGAAATACGCTCATCGCGTTGACCAAGAACACCACGATCGCCTCCGCAATCGGTGTGGCGGAAGCTTCCCTACTGATGAAATCCACCATTGAGATGCATGCGAGCCAGCTCTTTGTCATCTTCTTTATCTTCGCGCTGGGCTTCATCATCCTGACCTTGCCCATGGGCTTAGGCCTAGGCAAACTCTCCGAAACTGTGGCGGTGAAGAAATAATGGCTGTACGCGCAACCGTGCTTTATGACGCCCCCGGCCCCAAGGGCAAGCGGCGCAATCTCATCTATACCGTCATCACCGTCGTTCTCTCGCTAGCTGCACTGTATTGGGTGCTGTCTACATTGGGTGAGCGCGGGCAACTCGACTCCGCGTTATGGACCCCTTTTCTTAACAGCCAAACGTGGACCACGTACCTGCTCCCTGGCCTGCGCGGAACGATCCTTTCCGCTGTAGCATCCATCATCTTGGCCATCGTGTTCGGCGTCATCTTCGGCCTAGGCCGATTGAGCGAGAACGTCATCGTACGCGGCGTATGTGGTGTGGTCGTGGAATTCTTCCGCGCCATCCCCGTCCTGCTGCTCATGATTTTTGCCTACCAGCTTTTCGCCATCTATAACGTAGTTCCGTCGAAGCAGCTGGCGTTTAGCGCCGTGGTCTTCGCGTTGACCCTCTACAACGGCTCTGTCGTCGCAGAGATTCTGCGCTCCGGAATCAAGTCGCTGCCCAAGGGGCAAACTGAAGCCGCCCGCGCGCTGGGGCTGTCGCATGGGCAAACAATGCGTACCATCCTGCTCCCGCAAGCAGTAGCCGCAATGCTTCCGGCCCTCATCGCCCAGATGGTTATTGCGCTCAAGGACTCTGCGTTGGGCTACCAGATTGGCTATGTCGAGGTGGTGCGCTCCGGTATCCAATCGGCGTCCTACAACAAGAATTACCTGGCCTCGCTCATCGTCGTTGCGATCATCATGATCCTCATCAACTGGGGGCTGGGCCTCCTAGCCGAACGCATCGAACGTCAGCTTCGAGCGGGCCGTGCGCGCCGGAACATCATCGCTAAAGTTCCGGAGCAACCAGACCAAGGCTTGGACACCAAAGACCAGGTCAACGTTGATTGGCACTCAGAAAGCTATACAGAAATCCGCAACCCGGACGAATAGAAACAGCTAGGAGAGCTCGGCGATGCGCGCATCCAGCACTTCGATGGAAATACGCATCACCAGCTCCTGGCGATAGCCGCGCCGCGCGAGTGTTCCTACAATGCGACGCAGGAATTTGTCCCTCTCATGGCGGTCGGCGGGAACACTCTTCAAGGTTCGCGCCTTCTTCTCCGCTACGCGGCGCGCTACGGCCTCCTCAGATTCCTCGGTAATCTGCTCTAGGGCCGCTGCGCGATCGGCGGCCTCAACGCCCTTCTCCTTGAGTTCCACATTGAGGGCACGGGCCGACTTACCGCGCCGCGCGTGGCGCTGGCGCACCCACTCCTTGGCGAAGGTTTCATCATCAACGAGCCCCACCCCTGCAAGGTCATCGACCACGTCCTCGACCACATCGGGCTCAAAGTCCGCCGCGACAAGCCGGTCACGCAGTTCCTTGCGGGAACGTGCACGTTGATCTAGCAAGCCTAATGCTCGGGAGCGCACGGGCGCCTTCGCTGCTTCAGCATTCGCATCAACAAGCTGCCCACCGGCGTCGCCCGCCTCGTAGGCTTCGAGAGCTTGACGTAGCTTCTCTAGCTTCTCTGGTGAAGGTTGTGCCATTGCGCCTGTTTAGTCGTCGTCGAAATCAACGTTCGGTACCAGATCCACAGCCTCATCCGTCAGCGGATCGTCTGCACCCGGCACATCCATGGCGACGTCCTCACCAGCTTCGGCTGCGGCAGCACCCACGCCGAGCTTGACGAAGATCTTCTTCTCAATCTCATCCGCTAGATCGGGGTTGTCCTTGAGGAAGTTGCGGGCCTTTTCCTTGCCCTGCCCCAGCTGATCGCCTTCGTAGGTAAACCACGAGCCAGACTTCTTAATGAACCCGTGTTCGACACCCAAGTCAATGATGGAAGACTCGCGCGAAATGCCTTCGCCGTACATGATGTCGAACTCAGCGATCTTGAACGGCGGGGACACCTTGTTCTTCACCACCTTGAGCTTGGTGCGGTTACCAATGGCATCCTGGCCGTCCTTCAAGGTTTGGATTCGGCGGATATCGCAGCGCACAGAGGCATAGAACTTCAGCGCCTTACCACCCGTGGTCGTTTCCGGTGAGCCAAACATCACGCCGATCTTTTCACGCAGCTGGTTGATGAAGATGGCGGTAGTCCCGGAGTTGTACAGAGCACCCGTCATCTTGCGCAGCGCTTGGGACATGAGACGGGCTTGGAGGCCAACGTGGCTATCTCCCATCTCACCCTCAATTTCCGCCTTGGGCGTCAAGGCGGCTACGGAGTCAATCACGATGATGTCGATGGCGCCAGAGCGCACGAGCATATCTGCGATTTCCAGAGCCTGCTCACCGGTATCCGGCTGGGAAACCAAGAGGTTATCCGTGTCCACGCCAAGCAGACGCGCATACTCAGGATCGAGCGCGTGCTCCGCATCGATAAACGCCGCGATGCCACCGGTCTTCTGCGCCGATGCGATAGCATGCAGAGCAACGGTGGTTTTACCCGAAGATTCAGGTCCATAAATCTCTACGATGCGACCGCGCGGGAAGCCACCGACGCCCAGCGCAATGTCGATGGCCGTATTACCGGAGGAAATGGCCTGGATCGGCGGGCGGTCATCGTCACCAAGACGCATGACGGCTCCTTTGCCAAAATCCTTCTCAATCATCGCCATTGCGGCATCGAGGGCTTTCTGACGATCATCGCCCTTGCTAGCCGCCGAGGACTTCTTCTTCGTAGCCATTTATTTCCTCACTATCGTGCGTCAGTTAGTGTGTAGTGCTGTATGTCATTAAATGGGGGCACCTAGTTAGACTGCCATGAAGCAACTTCGGTTCCCAGGCCCGTCGCATTGTGTTTTCCGGCATCGTCCCGGTTCCATCACATGCCACGAAAGTACCCTAACGTTTCCACCAGACCACAACCCACAATACACACACAAGTGTTCGATTGCCCATTCGAGCAACGCGCGTGTCTGAGACCTAATCCAACGCCTCGCCGCCTAGTGAAGTTTCCACGGACCGCCCTGCTCTGCACGGACGAAAGACACCTGCTCATCGGCAGGCAGTACGGCAACTACCCCGCCCAGCGCGCTACAGACATCCAGCTCATCAAGAGAGGCCCTGCTGCTCACATACTTCGACGCTCCACGCCCCTGCGCATCCCGATAAATCTCAACACTCCCCGAGCTTGGCGGCACCCATTCATCATCCTCGTCGGTACCGCCCTGCCAGGTTCCTCCACTAGCGTTTATGACATCCTCCTCGACAGCCCCAGGGCAGATAAAGATCACGCGGTGATATTCGGAATCGAAGATGTCGCCGACGCGCATGTCGACGCTGCCAGGCTCCCCTTCCTCCACCCCGGCCGCTTCTTCGATATTTTCGATGACATTCGCGGAACCTATCAACGAACATCCAGCCACGCTCCCCAGCGCGATACCGGAAAGAAGCGCTACCACACTGACACGAGCAAGCCCTAAGACATGCTCCATCTTCTTTCTATTTGCCATGCCTCGAGATTACCCCGTTCGGGGTAGTTTCAAGCCCTGAAAGCCGTGCTTGAACACTGTTCAAAAGTACCTATTTGCTGCATTATTAAGCTACTAGATAAACTTTGGCCCATGAAAAAGAATTCCGTCGCGACTGATATCGCGTACGTCGCGGTCTTCACCGCGCTCATCATAGTCTTTGCATTCGTCTCTATCCCTACGCCTACCGTGGGCGTGCCCATCGTTCTTCAAAACGCCGTCATCATCCTGGGCGGCCTCGTCCTTGGTGGCCGCCGGGGCTTCTTCGTCGGTCTACTCTTCATAGCTCTCGGCCTCGTCGGCCTTCCCATCCTTGCCGGCGGCCGCAGCGCCCTGAGCGCCATTGCCGGCCCCACCGTGGGCTACCTTGTCGGCTACGTCGTCTCACCCGCCATCGCCGGCCTCATCGCCTACCGCGCGCCGAGAAGCAAAGGAGGCATGACGGTAGTCCTCGCCATCGCCGGCGTCGTCGGCCTGGCCGTGCAGTACTTGTGCGGCATTGTTGGCCTGATGGTCCGCTCTGACATGTCCTTCGGGGCGGCCGCCGTGGCTCAGGGCCCGTTCGTCATCCCCGATCTCATTAAGGTCGCCGTGATGGTTGTCATCGCCGTCGGTGTCCACGCAGCATTCCCCGACCTAATGGGTCGCCGCACCAAGGCAAAGTAGCACCAGTGCCGCAGATTGACTTCCGCAACGTTTCCGTCACCTTTGACGAAACAACGGTGCTCAAGGATATTTCCCTCTCATTAAGCGAACAGCGCATCGGCATCATCGGTGCCAATGGTGGCGGGAAATCCACTCTCGTCCGGCTCATCAACGGTCTTGGTGAACCTTCACGTGGTGAGGTCTTGGTGGATAACGTGGACGTCGCCAAGCACGGCAAGGAGATTCGCCGCCAGGTGGGCTTCGTGTTTTCTGATGCGGAGAACCAGATCGTCATGCCGCACGTGCGCGATGACGTGGAATTCTCCCTTCGCCGGCTCAAGCTGTCTCGTGAGGAGCGCACCGCGCGCGTCGACGCCGTTCTCGAGCGCTTCGGCCTGACGCCGCTAGCTGAGCAGTCCCCGCACACTCTCTCCGGCGGGCAGAAGCAGCTCCTCGCGTTGGCGGCAGTGCTTGTCATGGAACCCACCGTCATCATCGCTGACGAACCCACGACCTTGCTAGATCTGCGCAACCGCGATCGCATTCGCCGCGAATTTGCGCAGCTCGAACAGCAACTCATCGTGGTTACCCATGACCTTGACTTTATCTCTGATTTCGATCGCGTTCTGTGCATCGATAACCACCACGTCGTAGCCGACGGATCTCCCGACAAGGTCATTTCCTTCTACACCGAACTCATGAAATCCCGCCCGCTCTAGAGTCATGCCTAAAAACATCCCCCTCGGCTACTACGTCGACGCCGATACCATCATTCATCGCATACCGGCCGCGGTGAAATTCCTCGTGCTCATCGGCTTCATCCTCGTGACCTCGCTGGCCGTGCACACGCTTCCTTGGGCGGCGGCCAGCCTCTTCCTCCCACTCGTGCTCTTTCCCGTCGCCCGCATCCCGTTTCGCGTCGCACTCGGACAGCTTGTTCCTCCGCTCTACCTCCTCGTTGCGCTCGCAGCTTTTCAGTGGTGGCAGAAGGATTTGCTGTCGGCCGCGATCATGTTTCTCACCATCTACGCAGCGATCAGCGCGGCGGTGCTGCTGACGCTGACAACGAAGGTGTCGGAGATGATGGACTCCCTCGACCGCGCCCTCGCGCCCCTAGGGCGGCTGGGCGTCCCTGTTGAGAACATCACGCTGGCCATGTCTCTCACCATTCGTCTGCTCCCGCTCATGCTGGGAACAGTCGTCGAGGTACTGGACGCACGAAAAGCCCGGGGTGCCACGGCATCTCTAACTGCCTTTGGCACCCCGGTTATCATTCGCTCAATCCGCCGAGCACGCGCGATGGGTGAGGCACTTCAAGCCCGCGGCGTCGGCGACTAAGCCTTATTCTCCGCGCAACTCGCGTAGGCGAGCCTGGACGGCATCGTCCTGCACGTTCGGCTGAGCCTTAGCCTCTGCCGAACCGATTGCCTGCTGGGAGTTTCCCTCCACTGCCTTCGGGTTATTCATCTCCGCACGGATCTGCTCGAGACGGGAGTGGCCAGCCAGTTGCACGCCAGCCTGCTCGATCTCCTGCATGCGGTTAGACACTGAGTTCTCGGCGAGCTCTGCCTGGCCCAGGGCCTTGGAGTAGCGGCGCTCAATCTTGTCACGCACAGCATCCAGGGAAGGCGAGTTACCGTTTGCGGAGAGCTCGTTCATCGAGTTGAGGGACTCGGAGACCTTCTCCTGCATCTTGGCCTGCTCGAGCTGCGACAGCAGCTTGGAGCGCTCGTTGACCTTCTCACGAAGCGCCATGCCGTTGCGTTCAACGGCCTTCTTGGCCTGCTCCGCCTGCTGTAGAGCCTGATCGTGGAGCTTCTTAGTGTCCTCAACAGACTGCTCAGCGGTAACCAACTGGGCGGCGAAGGCTTCAGCCGCATTCTCGTACTCGGTCGCCTTCTGTGCATCGCCTTCGGCACGGGCCTTGTCCGCAAGGCTTAGGGCGTTACGGGTATTCTGCTGCAGCTTTTCAATCTCGCTCAAACGACGGTTCAGCTGCATCTCCAGCTGGCGCTGATTACCAATAACCGCAGCGGCCTGCTGTGACAGCTCCTGGTGCTGGCGCTGCGCCTCCTCGATAGCCTGCTCAATCTGAACCTTTGGGTCGGCGTTCTCCTCGATCTTGGAATCGAAGAGAGCCATCAAGTACTTCCAGGCTTTTACGAATGGGTTCGCCATAACAGGAGGTGCCTTTCTCAGCAGTTTGTTGTGTCAATAAGGTGTGTAACAAGAATATTTCCTGCCTGCCTAATAGTAGCGAAGCAGACAGTATTCCGTTGCGGTTCTATAGTTCCGATGCAGCGGGTGCGGTGGATGCGAGCTCCTCATCCATCGACGGCAGTGCCATGTATCCAGCCGCCTCAATAAGGACATCGGAAACACTGGCGTCAAGGGCATGACACACGGAAGCCAGAAGCTCGGAGGAAACCTCCTTGCGGCCGCGCTCCAACTCCGACAGATATCCTGGGGACACACGCGCCGCGGCGGCGAGTTCGCGAAGTGTTACTCCCTTATCCGCACGGAAGGCACGAAGCGTCAATCCGAGGGCCTCGCGCAAAAGCGGCTCCGGAGTCCGCGTCGATCGCGCCGTGGTCTGAGTGGGCTTATCAAGTAGTGCAACTGAAGTGTTCATCACTCCGTATAACGGCTCAGCGCCCCTACTTGTTCCCACAAACAGCTACTTTTCTTCAAGAGTTGATAGGAGAAGGCTCAATGCCGCCTGAACCGCAGCAGCGCGAATCGCGTTGCGCCCTTCATCTGGAAGTTCATAGAGAACGCCACGCTTAGCGACGTCCCCGCCGACTCTCCCGCACAAGCCCACGTACACCGTGCCCGCAGGTTTGCCTTCTTGGAGGTCCGGACCGGCCACGCCGGTAAGCCCAATCCCCCAGTCAGCTCGCATCTCCACGAGCGCCGCCTCCGCCATCTCCGCCGCGGTGGCAGCCGACACCACTCCCTGCGCCTCTAGCGAATCCACGGTGGTGTTGAGGAACTGCGCCTTAACCTCAGTGGCATAGGTGACGAGCCCACCACGCAATACCGTGGAAGCACCCGGCACGTTGGCGACGGTGGCTGCCGCCAATCCAGCTGTGAGGGACTCGCAAAAGGCCACCGTCTCGCCGCGTTCGCGAAGCTTCGCCACGAGCTGTTCTTCAGCATTTGCGGGCCTAGTCACTTGTTCTCCCTGTGGCCATCGATGAGGTACTGAATACCGGTCACTACGGTAACGACGACAGCCGCCAGCATAACGAGCAAGCTGGGGGTGTCCATCCATCCTGGAAGTGGGCACAGGTACAGCGCCACCGCTAGCGTCTGCAGAGCTGTCTTGAGTTTGCCGCCTTGGGAGGCCGGAACTACCTTGCCTTGGCGGAGCAAGTAGAAGCGCCAGATGGTAATACCGAACTCGCGGAACAAAATGACGACGGTAATCCACACGGGCAAAGCACCAGTGATGTTGAGACACACGAGAGCCGCGGTCATCAGAGCCTTATCCGCGATCGGATCCGCAATCTTGCCAAAGTTGGTAATCAGCCCGCGCGAGCGCGCGATATCGCCATCCAATTTGTCGGTGAGCATGAGGAGCGCGAAGCAGCCGAAGGCCCACCACTCCTGCCCGCCGAGCACCAGCCAGGCAAACAGCGGGATAAAGAGGATGCGCAAACTAGTCAGGATGTTGGGCAGGTTCCAATTGGAGACCTCGGGGTTTACATCCGTGGTTCGAGATTGGTTGTGCGCAGCCTGAGAATCATTCACGCTCTTCATCCTACCGTGGCCTCCCTGCCACTCGGGCGAGCACTACCATGGTCATTATGAAGTACTTCGCAGTCTCCTATGAATACAATCCATCCAACCCGGTCATTGCTGAGGTTCGCCCGAAGCACCGCGAATTCATCGGCGCACTCCACGACAAGGGCCAGATCTGTGGCTCTGGCCCCTACACCGATTCCAAGGGCGGGGCGCTCATCGTCCTGCAATTTGAGGATGAGTCCGTAAAGGTGGCCGATGTCATCGCCCTCATGGACCAGGATCCCTTCTACACCGAAGGCGCTGTCACTGGGCGCGCCTTCCGCGAGTGGAATCCCGTTATCAATTCCTTCTAAACCCCGCTGCCCGAGTTTAGGGCAGCTCGGACTTGGGAAGCTCGTCCGCCTTGCCGACGAGCTCACCCTCCTTGTTGCGAACGATCTTGTTGCCATAATCGTCCCAGTCGTAGTGGTTGTGGGAAATCACCACACCACCCTGGGCTTGGTCGCGTTTGTCCTTCCACACCGACAACAACACCGTCACGAGGAGGACGCCAACGATGACCAGCAGCGACACCATGGTCGTAATTTCCGGTACCGCACTGACATTCTCGCCGCCGTTGATGAAGGGCACGTTGTTCTCATGCAAAGCGTGGAAGAGCAGCTTGACACCGATGAACAGCAAGATGATACCCAGGCCATAAGGCAGGTAAACCAAGCGATCCAACAGACCATCGATGAGGAAGAACATCTGGCGCAGACCCATGAGAGCGAAGGCGTTGGTGGTAAAGACCAGGAAAGGCTCCGAGGTAATGCCGTAGATAGCTGGGATGGAGTCGAAGGCAAACATGACGTCGATAAGCCCGATGGCCGCCAACGCAATAAAAAGCGGGGTCAGGGCAAACTTGCCCTTCTTTTCACCTGACTCTTCACGGTGAGTGAGCTTGTCACCGTGGTAGCGCGGGGTTACGTGGACCACCTTGCGCAGCCACTTGACCACCAGCATGTCATTGGGATCGGTCTCAGGCGTGCCATTAATCTCATCAATGAGCAGCTTGACTGCGGTGTAGATGAGGAAGATTGCGAAGATGTAGAAGACATCAGACCATGCAGCGATGATAGCTGCGCCCATCAGAATGAAGGCCAGACGGAAGATCAACGCCAGCACGATGCCAATGAGCAGCACCTTCTGCTGATAACTGCGCGGGATTTTGAAGGATCCCATGATGAGAGAGAAGACAAACAGGTTGTCCACACTCAGCGCCTGTTCCGTTACCCAACCGGTGTAGAACTGCGCTGCGTGTTCGCTGTCCCACAGCACCCACACAACTCCGCCAAAGACAACGGCCATCGCCATGTAAAACAGGGTCCAGCCGCCGGATTCCTTAATGGTCGGCTCATGTGGTGAACGAACATGACTGTAGAAGTCGAAGATGAAGAAGCCTAGGATCACCGCGATGGTGATGGCCCAGACCCATAGTGGCACATGCATAATGAGTTATCCCTCCGGTCGACACGACAATAAAGACCGGAGGTCTCCCCCGCTAGCAAGCCGATGTCACAGCCTCGCTAGCCGACGCGACCGGGAACTGTACCGCAGTTGCCGTGTTGACGATCGACGCCGTGGATTGGGGTACTCCCCTCCAAGACTCGTCCTATCCTACACGGAACTTAGAACGCACCTGTGGAGGGGTTAGCGGAGATTTCAACGGTGCGGGTATCGGCTTCAGCGTCGTCTACCCCGCCGGCACCTTCGGCGTCTTGGACCTCCTTCGGGGCCTCTGCTGGGTCAGCGCCCTTGATCATCCAGATGATAGTGTCGAGCTCCTCCGGCTTGACCAGAACCTCACGTGCCTTGGAGCCTTCGGAAGGCCCGACAACACCGCGCGACTCCATGAGGTCCATGAGTCGACCGGCCTTGGCAAAGCCGATGCGCAGCTTGCGCTGGAGCATCGACGTCGAGCCCAACTGGGAGGTGACCACAAGGTCGACGGCCTCCAAGAGATCGTCCATATCCTTGCCGATCTCCTCGTCGATCTCCTTCTTCGCCTCCGAGGCCTTATCGTCCGTCACGCCTTCCGTGTAGTTCGGCGAGCCCTGTGCCTTCGCGGCGTCGACAACCGCCTGCACCTCCTCGTCGGAG
Organism: Corynebacterium sp. HMSC068G04; assembly: GCF_001814885.1. Lineage (NCBI taxonomy): Bacteria > Bacillati > Actinomycetota > Actinomycetes > Mycobacteriales > Corynebacteriaceae > Corynebacterium > Corynebacterium sp. HMSC068G04. The sequence continues at coordinate 185,457 of NZ_KV818291.1, forward strand.
ACGAACGCACCCTGCATACGCACCGGGCGGCCGCCCTGCGGGATGAAGAGGCCATCGCCCATACCGATGAGCTTCTCGGCTCCACCCTGATCCAGGATGACTCGAGAGTCCGTAAGCGAGGACGTCGCAAAAGCCAGACGAGAAGGAACGTTGGTCTTAATAAGACCGGTCACAACGTCCACGGACGGGCGCTGCGTTGCCAGCACCAAGTGGATACCGGCCGCACGTGCCTTTTGAGTAATGCGAACGATGGAATCCTCAATTTCCTTCGGCGCCGTCATCATGAGGTCCGCGAGCTCATCCACGACGCACACGATGTACGGGTACGGGCGCATCTCTCGTTGGGAGCCGGCAGGAGCCTGGTATTCGCCACTGCGGACCTTCCGGTTGAAGTCCTCGATCTTGCGCACGCGGGCAGCCTGCATGTCCATGTAGCGCTGCTCCATCTCCTCCACCAGCCACTGCAGGGCCGCCGCAGCCTTCTTCGGCTGCGTGATGATGGGGGTGATGAGGTGCGGGATACCTTCGTACGGGGTGAGCTCCACCATCTTCGGGTCGACGAGGATGAGGCGGACGTCTTCCGGAGTCGCGCGGGTCAACAGCGAGACCAGCATGGAGTTCACGAACGCCGATTTACCCGAACCGGTTGCGCCGGCCACGAGCAGGTGCGGCATCTTCTTCACGGAGAAGGAGGTGTACTCGCCTTCGATATCCTTGCCCAAGCCAATCAGCATGGGGTCATGGTCGGCACGCAGTGCCGGGGAATCCAGGACGTCGCGCAGACGCACCATCTCTCGGTCCGCATTGGGCACCTCAATGCCGACTGCGGACTTGCCTGGAATCGGGGTGAGCAGGCGCAAGTTATCCGTCGCGACGGCGTAGGCCAGGTTGGACTGCAGGTTCGTAATCTTCGAGACCTTGACGCCAGGGCCCAGCTCGATCTCATAGCGCGTGACTGTCGGACCACGGCTAAAACCGGTGACCTGGGCATCGACTTTGAACTCCTCGAAGACCTCGGTGATGGCCTCGATGATGCGATCGTTAGCCTCCGTGCGTGCCTTCGCAGGTTTGCCGGCGGTGAGCAGGTCCGTCGTCGGCACATCGTAGCCGCCGCCCAGGGCAGTGTCTTCCGCACCACTCGGGGCTGCGGGTGCTTCTTCGGCTACGCTCTGGGCTTCATCCTCAATCTTGGCACCCGTTCGCGCATCACGTCCGGATCGTTCCTGGAACATGCGCACTGCCTCGGAATGAGCGGCGGAGACCACGTCCTCTCCCGCTGAGCCAGCCGACGCTGCGCTTGCCGACGCCTCGGCAGCCGCCGCTCCCAGTGCTGCACCGGCGGCACCGCCGACGTCCACGCGGGGACGCTTCATCGGTGTTGGCTTGGGCTCTGGCTTTGGTTCGACTTTCTGCTCCGGTTGCGGAGTTGGCTGCGGGGCTGGCTCAGGATCCGGTACGACGGGGAACTCGTCGGTATCATCCGCGCGGCTATCAAAGCTCGGGCGGCCGTGCTGTACGGGCTCCTGGCTTACTGGCTGAGCTGCCGAGTCGAAAGAGACGGTGGCATTGTCATCCAGAATCTGCTTTGGCATCGGCTTCGGTGTCTGCTTCGGGCGCGGTCGCGAAGTGTATGCCGGGCGCACAGGACGCTCACGCCCCTCGGCGATGGCGTCGATGTCATCGCTGACGTAGTCGTAGTCGTCCGCGGGGGCGTCGTCAAGCAGCTCCTGATCTGAACGATTCTTCCTGTCACGCAGGCCGCCGACGAGCGCCGCACATTGCGCGGCCACAAAATCATATGCTTCACGCAGGGTGATGCCCGTGATATTGAGTGCCCCATACACAATGAGCAAGAAAAGCAAAGGCACCGCGACATAACTAGAAAAGGCCGCCACCAGCAGCTCGCCGACTCCAAAGCCGATGGCACCGCCTGCCTCCCCGGCGGCGTTGTTATTCCAGGTCAGCTTCGGAAGACCGGCAAAGATGTGAATGAGGCTCAGCATGCACACGACGATGAGGGCCGTGCCGCCCACCACTCGTGGCTTGAAATGGCCCGCCGGACCGGACAGATCCATCATGAGCGCAATGGCGACGGCGACCAGCGCAACGGGAAGAACATAGGCGCCCGCGCCAATCACATAGCGCACAGCGTTGGTGAGGTACTCACCGATAATGCCGGCCACCTGGAACCACGTCGCGCAAGCAAGGATGATGGCCACGCCGATAAGCACAAGAGCCACCGCATCTGGATTGGAGACGCGGATGCTCTTCTCAGTGTGAGCTGGACGCCCCATGACCGTCGTCGGCATCTCACTGTCGACGTCGCGTGCTCGCGTTACCTTGCTCTTTGCCGGAACAGCGCTATCGGCCTTGTTGCTCTTTTTCTTGTTCTTCGCGCGTCCAGAAATTTCCCCTGGCTCCCTCAACTCGTCGTAATCATCGTAGGCACCCTCGTCATGAGCAGCATCGTAGGCGGAGTCATAGAGGTCGTCATCTCGACTCCCCGCATCTACCGGCTTGAGACCGGCAAGGCCGTGCCCGACCCCTCGCGCCATGCTTCCCACGCCTCGGGCGGTAGCGCCAAAAACGGTTCCCAGTCCTCGGCCAACGGCGCGAAAGGCGCTGCCGGTCCTCTCTTCGGAGGTCTCGGCAGCGCGGGTTGCGGAGGTCAGCGAATAGCTTGTGCGGCCGGACGGCCGCGACCGATTGGCGGTGCGACCTCGGCCGGAGGCGCGAGACGGAGCGTTCTTGACAGACATGCCTGCCACTTTAGTAGCAAACACACCATTAACAACATGCGCCACACGCGTGCACTGAAGATTTTAGACAGTTCAGCCTACAGACTTGACCTAACGACGGCGGATGAATCCCCGTCAATCTCAACGCGAGCCGCCTCGCGGCCGAACGCCCATAGGAGCAACTCGGAAACTGCCCCACGGACCCGCACCACGTTGTCCCCCTTCGCTGCCACACGATGTTTATCCGCCGCGACGAGTGGCGCAAACCCAGCCGGCTCCAGCACTACCGGGAGGCGAGAGTGCGCCAACAGCCTTAACCCGAGAAACTTTAGCGGTGCGAGCAACTCCTTCTGCACCGCTAGCGAGAAATCACGCGGTTCGCTGTGCGCATTGGCCCGGCGTAGGTCTTCGTGGTGCACAAAATGCTCTGCGGTGTTGAGCACTGAATCCACGTAGCGCAGAGGGTTGAGCTTTCCCAATCCCCTACCCCAGTCATCCACCAGTTCCTCAAAATCTCGCGCACGGACTTCCTCCATGATGCTGTCCGCATGGGAAGTCAGCGCTGGAACAAAAGAACTGATGACGACGTCGGGCCGGTTTTCGCGGATCCAGAGGTGCGACACGAGGTCGCGGGCCGTCCACCCTTCGCACAACGTTGGAGCATCGGGACCAAGTTCACGGAATAACGCCACCATCTTGGCGCGTTCTGCTGAGGAAAACGACATGCGCCCCAGCATACCTACCAGAAGCAGGAACGCTGGGGCACTGTCTACCTAGACGTTAGAGCGATTCACGGGAGGCGTGAACTTCATCGTCGTCAGGCATCAGGACATCCGAGTTCGTCGGCACGATGGTCGGCAGAATGACCGGCTCGCGCTTGTACTTGGAATCCATGAGCTTGGATACCTTGCGGCGCAGCTTCTGCACCATGCGGTAGGTATCGTTCTCGCCCTCAGCGGCGAGATCGTTCATCGTGGACTCAACCAACTTGGCAACCTCCGGCACGATGCCGCGGTCATCGTCAGAGAAACCAGTGGTGGATACAGCCGGATGCTCAAGCAGCCGGGACGTGCGGTTATCAATCACACAGGTGATGGAAACGACGCCGCCAGAGCCGAGGTTGGTGCGGTCTGCCAGGGTATCTGCGTCGACGTCACCCATGGAGACGCCATCGACGTAGAGGTTACCCACGGTAATCTGGCCAACAACCTCTGCACGGCCGTTGCGCAGATCAACGACAACGCCGTTCTGTGCCAGAACCACGCGGTCGCGGTCAACGCCAGTGGAGACTGCCAGTTCCTTGTTTGCACGCAGGTGACGCCACTCGCCGTGGACCGGCATAACGTTCTTCGGACGCGCAGCGTTGTACAGGAAGAGCAGCTCGCCGCCGTAGCCGTGGCCGGAGGCGTGAACCTTGGCTTCCTTGTTGGTGATAACTTCAGCACCAATCTGGGAGAGCATGTTCATGACACCGTAAACGGCCTCTTCGTTGCCCGGAATCAGGGACGAGGAGAAGATGATGAGGTCGCCGTCGCGGACGGTGATCTGACGGTGCTCACGGCGTGCCATGCGTGACAACGCAGCCATTGGCTCGCCCTGGGTACCGGTGGTGATGAGCAAGACCTTGTGCGGTGCCATCTTGGCAGCCTCGTCGATCGAGATGATGGTTCCGCGCGGAACCTTCAGGAAGCCCATCTTCTCGGCGATTTCCATGTTGCGCATCATCGAGCGGCCGTTGAAGGCAACCTTGCGGCCAGCATAAACGGCGGCGTCGATAGCTGCCTGTACACGGTACACGTTGGACGCGAAGGTTGCGATGATGACGCGCTGCTTAGCATTGGACACCAGGCGGCGGAAGGTAGCCGGGATATCTCCCTCGGATGCGGAAACGCCCGGGATGTTCGCGTTGGTGGATTCGCAGAGCATCAGGTCGACGCCCTCATCACCGTAGCGAGATAGCGCCGGAAGGTCGGTCGGACGGTTATCCAGCGGGGTCTGGTCCAGCTTGATGTCACCGGTGTGGATGATATTGCCAGCCGGGGTGCCCAGCATGATGCCCAGTGCATCCGGAACGGAGTGGTTAACTGCCCAAAAACGGCAGCGGAACGAACCGTAGTTCACATCCGACTTCTCGTTGACCTCAACGAACTTCGGCTTCTGGCGGTGCTCCTTACACTTCGCCGCAATCAGCGCGATGGTAAAGCGCGATGCCACGATTGGAATATCCGGGCGCAGCTTCAGCAGCCACGGGATAGCACCAATGTGGTCCTCGTGAGCGTGGGTTACAACGAGAGCCTTGACCTTGTGAATCTTCTTCTCGATCGGGCCAAAGTCCGGCAGGATCAGGTCAACGCCAGGCTCACCGGAGGACGGGAAGAGCACGCCACAGTCGATGATGAGCATCTCGTCCTGGTACTCGAAGACGGTCATGTTACGACCGATCTCAGAAATACCGCCCAGGGCATAAATACGCAGCGAATCCTTCTGCTGCTTCGGCGGCTCCGGCAGACGCTTCGTCAGATCCGCGCCCTGCATGGACTTGGGAACGTTGCGGCGGCCACGGTTGTTATTACGGTTGCGATTGTTGTTGCGGCCACCGTTGTTGTGGTTGTTGTTGCCGCCGCGACCGCGACCACGGCCGCCACGGGAACCACGGGAGCGAGAACGGCGGTTGCCGTCCTCAGAATTCGAGTTATTAGACTCGTTCGAATTATTGCCGGATGCAGCCGATTCGTTCGGCGCTTGAAAAACCGGCGAAGCCGCCTCATTCGAGGCGGTCTCAGTCTCCGAAGGCGGACCCGCCTTACGGGTTACCTTGCGGGAGCGATTACGGGATTCAGTCATTCTTAAAGGACTCCAGCCTTTTCCAAATCGTGACGGAGAGCCTCGATCTCCTCCGCGTCAGCCGCGGAAACTGGGAGGCGGGGATCTCCAACTTCAATACCCTGCAGGCGCAGGGCAGCCTTAACAAGAGTTGCTCCTCCGAGGCGGCCTTGCGCCTCGACGAGCGGGAACAAAGTTTTCGCGTTAATCTCTCGTGCACGTGCAATATCGCCTTCATCGAAGGCCACGTAGAGATCAGCCAGGGCGCGCGGAGCGAGGTGACCAATCACGGAAATAACGCCCGAAGCACCGAGGGCCAGCCACGGCAAGTTCAGTCCGTCATCTCCGGAGTACCATGCCAAACCGGTTTCCTGGATAAGCGGTGCGGCTGCTACAAGGTCGCCCTTGGCGTCCTTAACAGCCTTGATGTTCGGCACCTCCGCGAGGCGAAGAAGGGTCTCCGTCTCAATCGGAATGCCCGAGCGGCCAGGGATGTCGTACAGACAAATGGGGAGGTCCACGGCGTCAGCCACAGCAGTAAAGTGCGCGTACACACCAGCCTGGGAAGGCTTGGAGTAATACGGGGTCACGACCAGAAGGCTGTCTGCTCCCGCATCAGCGAAAGCGCGCGCGGCCTCAATACTGGTGGCGGTGTTATTAGTTCCCGCACCAGCGCACAACTTAGCGCGGCCGCCTACCTCTTCCTTTACAGCTGCGAACAGCTCCAGTTTCTCATCCAACGACGTCGTCGGTGATTCGCCCGTGGTTCCAGACAAAATGAGCGAATCAACGCCGTTATCAACCAAATGAGCTGCTAGGCGACGACCAGCGGACACGTCCAAGGCGCCGTCCTGGTCAAATGGAGTGACCATAGCTACGCCTACGCGTCCGAAGGTGTCGACGCCTGCCTGTGCTGTCATACCTGTGCTCATAGGCGTCAAGATTACCTGCTTTCGCCCCTATTGGCCGCATCGGGGTCGTGCGCGAGTCTCCTGCAAAGCCTTTAAGCGTACGGGCTCGAAGCCATTTCGGTGCCGTCAGCCAGGGTGGTGATATGGAAGTCGTCGAAAAGCACCGGCGATTGCTCCCGCAACAGCTTCAAGCACGTGACGGCGAGCTGGCGCATCTCTGTATCGGCTTGTTCAGTCGCCCGCGCGCCAATAAAGTGACGCCACGCGCGATAGTTTCCCGTCACGACGATGCGGGATTCCGTGAGATTAGGTAATACCGCACGCGCTGCTTGTCGAGCCTGTTTCTTGCGCAGCAATGCATTTGGCTCCTCTTCCAACTTGGACTCGAGAGCGTCGAGGAGCTCCTCGTAGACAAACCTCGCTTCGTCGGCCGCCTGGAGGGTCAACCGCGTTAGCTGTTCATCTTCCGCAATGAATTTGGGCAGGACTACCTCCGCCTCCTCGGAATGCACGAAACGTTGCGAGAGCTGCGAGAAGGAGAAATGACGGTGGCGAACCAGCTCATGCGACGCCGACCGCGATAGTCCCCGTATATAGAGCGTCGCCGTAGCATGCTCCAGCAATGCATCGTGGCCTACCTCCAGAATGTGGTGCAGATAGGCCTGATTTGAGGCGGTACGGGGATTCGGCTTGTCGAAGGACTCATAACAGGCGCGTCCGGCAAATTCGACTAGAGCCTCGCTTTCCGACGCCCCCTCATCAACCTCCCAGTCCACTCCTCGCGGCGCATGGAATGCGGTTGCCGCAATGAGCTGGACATCAAGCTCAGAGACCTTTGCCATTACAGCCCCAAGTACTTCTCAAGTCCCACGGTCAAGCCTGGGTGGGATGCGATTTCTCGTACACCCAGCAGAACACCGGGGGTAAAGGAAGAGCGGTCATAGGAATCCTGACGGATGGTCAAGGACTGGCCTTGAGTGCCGAAGATAACTTCTTCATGAGCCACCATTCCCTGCATACGGACTGCGTGGACGTGAACACCATCGACGTCTGCGCCGCGCGCTCCATCGAGAGACTGCTCGGTCTTGTCCGGCATAGCGTCCAAGCCTGCCTCCTGGCGAGCCTTCGCAATACCCTGCGCAGTGTGAACCGCGGTACCGGACGGCGCATCGAGCTTGTTCGGGTGATGGTATTCAACTACCTCGGCACTGTCGAAGAACTTCGCCGCCTGCGCGGCAAACACCATGGTCAGTACAGCTGAAATAGCGAAGTTCGGGGCAATGAGAACGTTGCCGGCGCCCTCTTTCTTAGTCCACTCCTCCACCTTGGCTAGGCGTCCTGCATCGAACCCCGTGGTACCCACAACAGCGTGGATGCCATGTGCGATGCAAAACTCTAGATTGTCCATGACCGATGCCGGCTGGGTGAAGTCGACGGCGACCTCGGCACCCGATTCAACCAGCTTCTCCAACGGGGTCTCGCGGTCGATGGAAGCAACTAGCTCCAAATCCTCTGCCGCATTAACGCCTTCCACGATTGCTTGGCCCACGCGCCCTTTAGCCCCCAAGACGCCTACCTTGATAGTCATTGACAATCCCTTCATACGTGTTCGTGCGGTTAACTGTGCCCAGTCTATCCCTGACACCGGCGTGGTTTCAGACAGGGCTCAAAAGGCCGCCTTTGATACGCATTTTCTTCCTTTCGTTGCGGACACAGGCGACGCCACTCAAATCATTCAGCATCGAATGTCCTGGCTAACCCATGGTGGCTACCCCCGTTTATAGTAACGACTTGACGGGAATTTACCACTGGCTATAGCCATGCGTGGCGGTGGCCGCTAGGATTATGTTTAGAACATTTCTTCTAATACAGGTTTATCTCGGGGGAGATACCCATGACCACCACCGCTACACGCCCGCCTACCTTTTTCTTTTCCACCACCAACCCTAATAATCCACACGCGATGGCCCGTGCTCAAGCACGAAGAGCCACCTATAAAACCTGGGTCGGGGCCAT
>NZ_KV818291.1:194044-194613 GCF_001814885.1 Corynebacterium sp. HMSC068G04
GCCGATATCAACACCACCGCACTATCCCTAGTCGCCGCCTGGTCACTGCCGGAAGGCCACATCAAATCCGGCCTGCGTGCTATCCACCGGCTAGAAAGTCTGCCGAAAGTCAAAGCCATACAAGACACCCACTGCCTGCTCGACATTGAATCCCTCATTGCTATCGATCAACCCATGTCAGCACTGACAGCCTTGACTGATGAAACCCTGGACTTTATCGACACCCTCCTGGCTGACTTCTTCACCCCTTCTAAACCGAACCAAGCTTTTCCTACACGTAGTCAAATCAGGCGCAAAGTCCGCGATATATGTAAAACACTGGATGATTCCATCGCCTACCAAGATACCCGCCCTAAAGATACCTACCGGTTTTCCTCTAACGGCACCTCAGCGTGGTTGGAACTGCAGGTTGAAGAAGACACCGGCATTAAACTCGATGCCTTCATCCACCAGACCGCCGCCAAGGAAGACATCACTGTCGCTGAGGCAGTCATCAAACTGCTTTCCGGTGAGATAAAGCCACCAGCTGAGGTGGTGCTCCACACCTACCAGGCCTGCGATATTGAGGA
>NZ_KV818291.1:194713-218235 GCF_001814885.1 Corynebacterium sp. HMSC068G04
GCCGCGACGGTACCTGCCGGGTCGGCGGATGCAACAAACCGGCTTTCCTAAGCCAATTGGATCATCGGCACAACTGGGCCGAAGGCGGGCCAACCCACCCGAAGAACCTAGCGTGTTTATGCCAAGGCCATCACAACATGAAAACCGATGGCACCCTCAAATACCTGCTGGACCCCTACAGCGGGGATGTCATCTGGCTCTACGAAGACGGCACCTGGACAATTACCGAAGCCGACGGGCCATTAGCGCCCAAGCAGAAACGCTGGGCGCAAACAGTCGCCCAACACATCACCAACACCAGAAAACGCGTACGCGAGCAAGCCCAACAATTGAAACAAGAACTCGACGACTACGCACAACAACAAACCCAAGCCAAAGCCGAAGCCGAAGCCGAGGGCAACACCGTCACAGACGCAGGCACCGACGACATCCCCTTCTAAACCCCGCCGTCGAATAAAACGACGACACCAATCCAGCAGAAAGGAAACCCAAGAAACCAGGAACACAACCACCGTCGTCACAGACGACGACTGCACTGCCGAAGCCCAGTCAGGCTCGCCCCAACTGTTGCCATTGGGACCGGCTGGACTTAGTGATGCCGGTTAGGATGGAGTGAACGCAGATCTACATTGCCTCAGTACCCGTCGATGATGTTGCCCTCGCTCACGACTTCGCTGACGGTATCCCTGTCACCCAGTTCCTATCCGCAGACGTGGAGAGGGAATATAGCGAGCTCACTGAAAAGGGAGTGCATTTCACTATGGTGCCTACCGACGTCGGCCCCTCCATCATCGCCGTCTTCGATGACACCGTAGGAAACCTCATCCAACTGGTACAGCTCAAGAAATAGAGAATAAAAAATGTCACACTTACCTTCTTCCGTCGCTATCCTCGCAGCCGTTAGCGCCGTATGCGTAATGCCTCTCACTGCATGCGCGGAGCGTGGGTCAGACACGACTCCGACGCCGCAGTTCAATGCAATTCCGTCTAGCTCCGCTGCTATCGATGGGCCGGAGCCGCCGTCCAGAGACACGCAGGCTGCTCCCTCACAACAGGATGCCAATGTTGCTGCCTTTGCGGGTATGGGGACGGCTGCGATTGATGACCAACACCACATGCCAGATCGGTTGGGCGGCCTCATTCCGACGGGCGTGCGCGTAGGTGCTCATGACGGTTTCACGCGGGTGGTGGTTGACCTCGAAGGAGAAGGTGAGCCCGGCTGGTTCACCGCTTATACCGACGATCCTCGTCAGCAGGCATCAGGTCATCCAGTCGAAGTAAAGGGAAACACTTTTCTCAATCTGGGGATCGAAGGTACTCCGTGGCCTTCCACCCCCAAACTCGAAGAAAAATATATGAAGCCGGGAACTACTCCTGGCACCGGTGTGGTGAGAGAAGTCGTATACACGGCCTCATTCGAGGCACAAACCCAATTGATCATTGGACTACAGAAGAAGACGCCGTACTCAGTGACTTTCCTGGAGGCCCCTAAACGCCTAGTTCTCGACTTCCAGGATTGACGTGTGGTGAAACGATAAGGGCCCTGCCCCCCAGCTAATTCCTGGGTTACAGGGCCCTTGTTCTAGGAGGTCCTAGTAGTCCTAGCTAGTCTGAGGATTAGTCCTCCTCAACCGGAACCAGGGAGATCTTCCCGCGGTTATCGATGTCGGCGATTTCCACTTGAATCTTATCGCCAACATTGACGACGTCCTCGACCTTTTCGATGCGCTCGTCGCCACCCAGCTTCGAGATGTGCACAAGGCCATCGCGGCCCGGGGTCAGGGAGACGAAGGCACCAAAGGCTACGGTCTTCACCACGGTGCCAAGGAAGCGCTCGCCCACCTTCGGCAGCTGCGGGTTAGCGATGCTATTCACGCGGTCGATTGCGGCCTCAGCAGCCTCACCAGTAGCCGCAGAGATATAAACCGTGCCGTCTTCTTCGATGGAAACATCGGCACCGGTTTCCTCCGTGATGGCGTTGATGGTCTTGCCCTTCGGACCAATGAGCTCACCAATCTTGTTGACAGGGATCGTCACCGAGGTAATACGCGGGGCAAGGCCAGACATCTCGTCTGGACCCTCGATGACCTCAGACATCGTGTCGAGGATGGCGGCACGGGCGTCGCGGGCCTGTTCGAGGGCGTCGGCAAGCACGTGCGAAGGAATGCCATCCAGCTTGGTGTCCAGCTGCAAAGCGGTGATGAATTCGGAGGTACCTGCGACCTTAAAGTCCATGTCGCCGAAAGCGTCCTCGGCGCCGAGGATATCGGTCAGCGCAACGAACTTCTCCTTACCTTTAACCTCACCGGAGACAAGGCCCATGGCGATGCCCGCCACCGGAGCCTTGAGCGGAACACCTGCGTTGTACAGGGACAAGGTGGAGGCACACACCGAACCCATGGAAGTTGAACCGTTGGAACCCAGAGCCTCGGAGACCTGGCGGATAGCGTACGGGAAGTCCTCACGGGACGGGATAACCGGCAGCAAAGCACGCTCAGCCAGCGCACCATGACCAATCTCGCGGCGCTTCGGGGAACCCACGCGGCCGGTCTCACCCGTGGAGTATGGCGGGAAGTTGTAGTGGTGCATGTAGCGCTTGGACTCCACCGGGGTCAGGGAGTCAATCTGCTGCTCCATCTTGAGCATGTCCAGGGTGGTGACACCTAGGATCTGAGTCTCGCCACGCTCAAATAGGGAGGAGCCGTGGGCACGCGGGATGAGATCCACCTCCACGCCGAGGTCACGCAGGTCAGTAACACCACGACCATCAATGCGGAAGCCTTCAGTGAGGATCTTGTTACGGACGATATCCTTCATCACAGCGTTGAAGGCGTTACGGATCTGCTTGGAGGCATCCGCCTCCTCAAGGTCATCGAACTCGTCAAGGAGATCGGCTTCAATCTGCTCCATGTACTCGTTCGTTGCATCATCACGGTCTTGCTTACCCGGGATGGTGAGCAGCTTCTGCAGCTTCTTGGAGGCTGCCTTCTCCACTGCCTCGTATACATCCTCGCTGTAGGCCGGGAAGAGCGGGAACTCCTGTGTCTCCTTCGCGGCGCGCTCAGCCAAACCTGCCTGAGCCTCACACAGCGTCTTAATGAAGGGCTTGGCAGCTTCCAAGCCCTCGGCCACGGTGGATTCCTGGGGTGCCGGGGCGCCTTCCTTGATGCGTTCAGCCACGTTCACGCCGGCGCCTGCCTCCACCATCATGATGGCAACGTCGTCCTTGCGGCCCTTCTTCACGATGCGGCCGGCAACGACCATCTCGAAGAGAGCACGCTCGTGCTGTTCGTTGTTCGGGAAGGCCACCCACTGGCCCTTCGGGTGCTTATCATCAGCAATCAGCGCCATGCGCACGCCGCCCACCGGGCCGGATACAGGCAGGCCAGAGAGCTGTGTGGAGGCAGAAGCGCCGTTGATAGCGACGACATCGTAGTACTCCTCCGGATCCATGGAGAGGACCGTGACAACAACCTGAACCTCGTTGCGCAGACCCTTGACAAAGGTCGGGCGCAGCGGGCGGTCAATGAGGCGGCACGCCAGAATCGCTTCAGTAGAGGGACGCCCCTCGCGGCGGAAGAAGGAGCCCGGAATCTTACCTGCGGCATACATGCGCTCCTCGACGTCCACGGTCAGCGGGAAGAAGTCGAAGCCTTCGCGCGGCTGGTTAGAAGCGGTGGTCGTGGACAGCAGCATGGTGTCCTCGTCCAGGTAAGTGGTCACGGAGCCACCGGCCTGGCGAGCCAGCTGGCCTGTCTCAAAACGGATGGTGCGAGTGCCGAAATCGCCGTTGTCCAGGGTGGCGATGGCCTCGGTGATGCCGTAATCGTCGTCGATAAGAAACTCGACGGAATTGTTCGGTTGCTTTTTAGCGTTCTTAGCGCTCATGGATGTAACTCTCCTTGGAGCTGTCATGGCGATCTTCGGTGCCGCCTCTTCTTCGATGTTTTCTGACAACGCCCAAGAATATTAGCAGATGAGATAAGAAAACCCCCGCACGCAGTGCGGGGGTTGAAAAGTTAAGCGCTTAGCGGCGCAGACCCAGGCGAGAAATCAGGTCGCGGTAACGGTCAACGTCGTTGGCTGCCAGGTACTTCAGCAGGCCGCGGCGACGACCAACCATGAGAAGCAGACCACGGCGGGAGTGGTGATCGTGCTTGTGATCCTTGAGGTGCTCGGTCAGGTTGTTGATGCGGGAGGTCAGCAGGGCAACCTGTGCCTCCGGGGAACCGGTATCGGTCTCGTGCAGGCCGTACTCCTTGAGGATTTCAGCCTTCTTCTCGGTGCTCAAAGCCATGGAGAATCTCCTATTGTATTTCAGTCCACATGAAATGTTGCGCCATGAGGCGCTGCCCGTGACTACTGTGGACCGCAGTCAGCAAGCCGAAGTAGAAGTATAGAGGCTGCCGAGCTTCGACATCAAATCATCAACGAAACGACCGTCATCCACTGCAACGGCCACGCGAGTGGTGGGGTTATCTAGGCGTTCCGGATCGCCGATCGTGCGCCCACTGTCCTCACACCGCAGGTTGAGGTCGAGGCATGTAACCAGCGAAGGATCGGCTGCTACTGCTACCGCCAAAGGGTCGTGGAGCCCGCAACCGCCAAGGTGCGGCGAGGTCGTCTTATAGGCACGAATGTAGTAGTCCACGATGTCCGCGTAGATACGGCCAGTGGGTGTACCGCGCCATTGCTTCGTATGCTCCCTGGTGAGCAACGTGCGCAGCGTGACATCGAGCCCCACCATCGTGAGGTCGTGAGCATGGCGGAATACATAGTCCGTGGCTTCGGGATCCTGAAAGACATTCGCCTCGGCATAGGGCGTGACGTTCCCGGGCACGGTCAGGGCGCCGCCCATCATGACGATGCGGGCGTTGCGGGCGAAGTCCGGGTCTTTGCGCATGGCGGCTGCAATGCTTGTCGACGGTCCCGTCGGCACGATGACCAAATCCTCACCATGCTCACGGACCGAACGGATCAGAAAGCCCACTGCATCCTCGTGTGCTTTGCGGCGCGGAGGAGGCAGAAGTACTTCCCCAAGGCCATTGCGGCCATGGATGAAAGCTGAAATGGGGGCAACGCTAAAGCCCGTCCGCGTCGGGCCGGTGAAGACGGGGACATCTTCGGCGTCGAGAAGCTCGAGCAACGCCAGCGAGTTACGCACGCCCAGCGCCACCGGCACATTGCCATAGGTGCCGGTGACCCCGATCAACTCGAGATCAGGGTGCGCTACGGCATAGGCGAGAGCGAGGGCATCGTCGATTCCGGTGTCGAGGTCGAGGATGATCTTCATTTAAGCCTCGCGTGCCAGAATCTCACGAACTCGAGCAACGTCTCGTTCCATAGCTGTCAGGAGTTCCTCCACGGAATTGAATTTCTCCATGTCACGCACGTGGTCGACGAAATGCACGGTGGCTTCGTGGCCGTAAAGGTCGGCATCGCGGTCCAACACGAAGGACTCCACAGAGCGCTCCTCATCGCCAAAGGTAGGGTTCGTGCCCACCGAGATAGCGGCCGGATAAGGAACGCCGGGCTCCATGTCTCCTTCCAAAGGGGCGCCGGTGGGCTCGACCACGAACCAGCCCGCGTAGACGCCATCGGCTGGAATGGCGACGGATTCCGGGAAATACTGGTTGGCGGTCGGGAAACCAAGCTCCTTTCCACCCCGTCCTGCGCCACGCACAACGGGACCGGTCACCGTAAAGTGGCGTCCCAGCGCCCAATTGGCGCGCGCGATATCGCCCTTGGCAAGAGCGGCGCGGATGTTGGTGGAGCAGATGCGCTCGCCGTCGTCGTCAAGCAAAGGCACAATGCCAACGTCGAACCCGAACTCGGTACCGAATTTCGCTAGCGCCTCCGCGGTGCCGGACGCGCCTGCGCCGAAGGTGAAGTTCTCCCCCACCACGACGTGTTCTGCGTGCAAGCGCCCCACAAGGAGGTCCGTCACGTACTCGCGTGGCTCAACGCCCCGTAGTTCTTCGGTGAAGTCGATGACGAGCACGGCCTCGATGCCCATGTCTTCCGCCAGTTGCATGCGGCGTTCAAAAGTAATCACGGAGAGCGGCGCGCGCTCCGGCAAGAAGACGGAAACAGGGTGCGGATCGAAGGTCACCATGACCGCGCGCTGTCCATGTCTGTGTGCGTGCTCAACGGCCTTCCTCACGAGCTGTTGGTGCCCGCGGTGCAGGCCGTCGAAGACACCAATTGTCACCGAGGTCGGGCCAAGGTCAGTGGGGATGCTATCGATTCCGTACCAAATATCCACGGGCACCATGCTATCCCACTGCGGCCGGTGCCCTAGACTGCAGGGCATGACTGATCCGCTCGAACGTTCCGGCCTCGTGGTCGTCGACAAACCCGCCGGCATGACCTCGCACGACGTCGTGGGAAAACTCCGCCGCTTCTTCCGCACCCGCAAGGTGGGCCACGCGGGCACGCTTGATCCGATGGCCACGGGAGTGCTCGTTGTAGGCCTCGAACGTGGCACCAAGTTCCTCGCGCACATGGTGGCCTCCACCAAGGCCTACGACGCCACGATTCGCCTCGGCATGGCTACCCACACCGACGATGCGGAAGGTGAAGCTACGTGGGGCAAACCGGCAACCAGTGTGGAAGATTCTGCCATTGCGCACGAGGTTGCTGCGCTGACCGGCGATATTCTGCAGCGGCCGGCAGCGGTCTCCGCTATCAAGATCGATGGTAAACGCGCGCACGAAAGGGTGCGGGCAGGCGAAGAGGTTGAGATCCCCGCGCGCCCAGTAACGGTCAGCCGCTTCGATATCCTCGATACGCGGCGCTGCGGCGAATTCGTAGATTTAGACGTGTCGGTCGCGTGTTCTTCGGGAACCTACATCCGCTCGCTGGCTCGGGATCTGGGTGAAGCCCTCGGCGTCGGCGGGCACCTTACCACGCTGCGCCGCACGGAGGTGGGCCCTTTCACGCTTGACGACGCCCTCCCCCTCTCTGCTCTCGAGGACTCCCCGACGCTGTCCCTGAGTCTCGATGAGGCTCTCACTCGCAGCTATCCGGTTTTAGAAGTCACCGATGATGAGGCCCAGGCTCTGGCTATGGGCAAATGGCTGGAGCCGCGTGGGCTGAAAGGCACGTACGCGGCCGTCGATCCGCAGGGACGGTCAATTGCCCTGGTCAAGGAGAAAGGAAAGCGCTTAGCCACGGTTTTCGTCGCGCGGCCCTCGACGCTTTAGTGACCCGGTTTACCTGTCAAAATTGAGCGCTGGAACGGCAGCAGAAACGATGACATAGCCATCCCGGATGATCCAGTGCCCCGTAATAAACGGCACTGGAGTCGGCCGTGCCAAGAGGTAAGAGACGAGCGTTCCGTCTAGGCGCAGGTCAATTTCCGCTTGGTCAAAATCAAGCCACCGCCGGGTCATGGGAAACCAGGTCTTGTAGGTGGCCTCCTTGGCACAGAACAACAGGCGGTCCGGGCAGGAAATACCCGCCGCTTGTAACTGAGCCAGCTGCGGCATCTCCCCCGGCCGAGCGATCATCGTCAGCACATGCTCCGGCAAAGGCTCCGCGGGTTCGGCATCCAGCCCCATCGAGCGCACGTGGGTGGTTGGCGCTGCTACCGCTGCACGCAGGCCTTCGGTGTGCGTCATCGATCCGGTATAGCCCTCCGGCCACAGCGGCATGCCTCGCTCGCCGCGCAGAATCGGCTCATTGTCGGTGTAGTTGAGCTCCTTCAAGGCTTGGTGGGCACACCAGCGTGCATCCCCAAATTCGGACTTGCGCACGTCCACGGCTTGGGAGACCACGGAGCGCTCCTCCGGGGATAGGTGGTTGTAATTGAGCAGATCGGTCATCGACTCGTCTGTACGCACATAGCAATATCGCGCTGACTCCGGGAAGAGGGAAGGCTCAAGCATGCTCTGCCCTCCCTGTCTTCGCATCGATACTCAGCACCGGATATGGCCACGGCTGGAGATGTCCGTGCGCTTGCCACTCACGCGGATAGCCCAAAGACACCTCAATGTGGTCTACTCCATCAATGTTGGCTCGGTTAGGCATATGGAGGTGACCGTAGATGACCGCCTTGGCGTTGTAGCGCCGCGGCCAGGAACGCGTGTGGCGGGTTCCACACCACAACGCCACCTCGGGCCAGCGCAGGTACAAGGTTGGCTCCTGCACCAGTGGCCAGTGATTGATCAGGACGGTCTCGCCCTCAACCCGTGATAGGCGCTTGATGGAATACGCCAAGCGGTCCCAGCACCACGCGCGGACATCGACGAACGGGGCGATAGCAAATTCATCGGTCATGATGATCTGCTTCTGCTTCGCGCTCGCGAGCGCCTGCTCTACCGTTGTTCCCGGCGGACGAAAACTGTAGTCATACAGCGTAAAAAGCGGGACGACAGTAACCCCTCCAAAAACCGGGAAAGGGTCTTCTGGGGTAACCACGCCAATCTCCCGGCAGCCCTCCACGAGCCGATCGTATTTTTCACGTCCCTGATACGCGTCCTGGCCGCGGGAAAAGAGTTCGTGATTGCCGGGCACCCAGATCACGGTGGCGTAGCGGTTTTTCAGCCGCGCCAAGGTGTTGATGACAAGGTCAATGCGCTCGGCCACATCGCCCGCCACAATCAACCAGTCATTCGGATTCGGCGGAACGAGTTCCTCGATACGGTCCCCGTTGACTCGCACCGCCGCGTGGAGATCGGAGACAGCCCACAACGTGGTCATAGCGCCTCCTTCACACAAACATTCTCTCTACTTTTACCACAGGGCTAAACCTGCGCCCACCGCATTGAGTAGAAGCGCCACACCACGCCCACCATGCGGATGAGGATGAACGCGGCGATTCCGCCCCACACCCCGGTCAGGCCGGTGCCGAAAACCAGGGCCAACCAGACACCGGGGAGGAAGCCCAAGAGCACCGATGCGAGGGTGAGCGTGCGGAGGAAGGCTGCGTCCCCAGCGCCTAGGAGAACGCCGTCTAGGGCGAAAACGACGCCGCCAATAATGACGAGGAAAGTCATAACCCACCACGGGCCGGAAATGACCTCGAGGACCTCCGGGCTCGTAGTAAAAATCTGCGGAATGACACCGGCGCCGAGGCCTAGTACCGCTGCGAGCGCGAGGGAGAAAGACGTCGAGTAGAGCGTCACCTTGGTTCCCACCGTGCGGGCATAGCGCGCTGACCCTGCCCCCAATGCCGCGCCGGTCAATGCTTGGGCAGCGATAGCGAGGGAATCCAGAACGAGGGACAGGAAGTTCCACATCTGCATCATGATTTGATGCGCAGCCAACTGGGCAGTTCCGATACGCGAGGCCACCGCTGCCGCCGACAAAAATGCCACTTGGAAACTCAACGAACGCA
Organism: Corynebacterium sp. HMSC068G04; assembly: GCF_001814885.1. NCBI lineage: Bacteria > Bacillati > Actinomycetota > Actinomycetes > Mycobacteriales > Corynebacteriaceae > Corynebacterium > Corynebacterium sp. HMSC068G04. The sequence goes on from NZ_KV818291.1 coordinate 204,054, forward strand.
CGATGAGGTCACGCCCCAACACGAGCTGCCGACGCACAACGCTCCAGCGGACCTCCCACGAACCGGCATGCTCGCGGCGCAGCTCCGCCACGAAGAACGCCGCGATGATCCCCATGCCCAGCACCGTGGCCAGAGCTGAGCCCGGCAGACCCCAGAAGTGCACGAAAATAGGCACCGCGATGGCGCCAGGAACCATACCTGCAAGGGTGAAGTAGAGAGGCTTGCGGGTGTTTTGAACACCGCGCATCCAGCCGTTGCCAGCCATGTTGATGAGGGTAAAAGGAATAGCGACGGCCGCGATTCGCAGCCACTGTGCTGTCCCCCGCGCCGTATCTGGATTGCCAGTCAACCACAGCGCAAAGACGCCGGCAAAGAGCCACATGATGATAGCGAGCACCAACCCCACGCCCACGGCAACCCACGTTGCTTGCACGCCCTCCGCCACAGCCTCTTCCCGCTTACCCGCACCGAATAAACGAGAGGCTCGCGCGGTCGTGCCATAAGACAAGAAGGTCAGCTGGGTCGTGACCACGGAATGTAGCGTGGCCGCAGCTCCCAGCGAGGCCAAATCCTCCGCTCCAAGCCGGCCCACCACCGCGGTATCCAGGAGCAAATAAAGCGGCATCGCCGCGAGAACGCCCAGAGCGGGCACAGCGAGGCGGAAAACCTCCGCGGCAGATACCTTGACTGGTTGCTCGGAAGCCATTTAGGACAACGCACCTACCAGCTGCGCGATAACCTCCTCGGGCGTTCCGTGCGCGGTATAGCCAGCGGCCGGAACATGCCCACCGCCGCCGAAGGTGAGGGCCACTTCGGCGCAGTTGACCGCAGAGGAACGCAAAGATACTGCCCACACATTGGGCGCCTGTTCCTTGAAGACCACTCCAATGTCAGTGCCCTTCAATGCGCGGACATAGTCGACAAAAGACTCAATAGCGGAATCGGCATGAGACGCGACTTCCTCATGCGGCACGTAGAGAACAGCCAGTCGGTGCTCCCCTGCTTCCTCAATCCTGAGGCCTGAGAGCACGCGTCCGATCATCTGCAGGTCATCGGCCGTGCTGGAATCCATGAGTTCCAGCGCAATCTGCTTGGTGTCGAGCCCATAGAGCATCAGGCGCGCAGCGATATCATGCATGGCTGGGCGGCCCCACCGGAAGTTACCAGTATCGGTGACAAGGCCCGCGTACAGGCAGTGCGCGATGACGCGATCGATCTGGATGGAAAGCCTATCCAGGATATCGAGCAGAACCACCGTGGTGGACTCACACACTGGATCCACCACGTTGATGGCGCCGAAGCCGTCGTTAGAAGCATGGTGATCGATACATAGGACGCGGCCGACGGCGGCCATTTTCTCGAGCCCCTGCGCTACCGAACCTGTCCGTTCTATCGAGCCACAGTCCACAGTGACATAAAGGTCGTAGCCCTGCGGAAGCTCATCCACCAGCTCAATCTCGTCCACGGTAGGAATGGAGAATAGGTTGGCGGAAATATCGCGGCGCTGCCCGATCACGGTGCGGGTCTGCTTCCCGCGCTGGCGCAGCGCCAAGGTGAGGGCCGCCGCAGAGCCGACAGCATCGGCGTCTGGGCGCAAGTGCGTGATAATGCAAATACTGCTGGCCTGCACCAGCGCATCAACTGCGGCTTCGTAGTTGGTTCGTGACACTTAGTCCTCTTCCTTATCCGAGGTCTTGTACGGATTCGCATCACCAGCCGGCTGCGCGCCTTCCTTCAACTTGGCCAACTCCGCATCGCGGGCACGGGCGCGGGCGAGCAAATCCTCCATGTGAGCGGACGCCTCGGGGACAGTGTCAAGCTCAAAGGACAGCGTCGGCGTAAAGCGAACCGACAGTTCGTCGCCCACGATCTTGCGCAACTGCCCCTTAGCTCGCGTGAGAGCCTCGGCAGCCTGATCGTAATCCGGCTCGGATTCGATATCCGCGCCGCGCACCGTGTAGTACACGGTGGCATCGTGCAGGTCACCCGTAACGCGGGCATCCGTGATGGTCACAAGCTCAAGGCGACGATCCTTAATCTGGCGTTCAATAGCGCTGGCAACGATTGTCTGAATGCGCTTTGCCATGCGCGCGGCGCGTGCGTGATCAACCATGGTGAAGCTCCTTTGCGTACGGGTACTGGCAACTAGTCTAGGATACCGATTCTGCACCTTTCGGCCGAAATGATTAAAGCCCAGCCAGGAAACTTTCCTGGCTGGGCTTTGTTATCTGAGCGCTCTTAGTGAGCGGAGAGCTCAGATGTAATTAGTCGCGCGGGACCTCGACTTCCTCGTAGGCCTGGATGATATCGCCTACCTGGATGTCCGGGTAGGACAGGACCATACCGCACTCGTAGCCGGCGTTGATCTCGTTTGCGTCATCCTTCTCATGGCGCAGGGACTCGATCTTGGCATCGGAGACGATGACGTTTCCGTCGCGCACGAGGCGAACCTTGCCGTTGCGCTTGACCTTGCCCTCGGTGACCATACAACCGGCAATGGTGCCGACGGCGGAGGACTTGAACAGCGCGCGGATCTCCGCCGCACCGGTATCCCGCTCCTCGTAGATGGGCTTGAGCATGCCCTTGAGAGCTGCCTCAACCTCTTCGATGACGCGGTAAATCACGGTGTAGTAGCGGATGTCAACGCCCTCGGCATTCGCTTCCTCCGTCGCCTTGCCTTCAGCGCGAACGTTGAAGGCGATGATGACGGCGTCGGAAGCCGCAGCCAGGCTGACGTTGGTCTGCGTCACAGCACCGACGCCACGGTCGATGATGTTGAGCTGAACCTCGTCGTCGACCTCGATGTCCAGCAGGGCATCTTCCAGAGCTTCGACGGAACCGGCATTGTCGCCCTTGAGGATGAGGTTGAGCGTCGAAGTTTCCTTGAGCACTGCATCCAGATCCTCGAGGGAGACGCGCTTGCGGGCCTTGGCCTGCAGAGCAGAACGCTTACGCGCGTCACGCTGTGCGGCAATCTGGCGAGCGACGCGGTCATCTTCGACAACCAAGAGGTTGTCGCCGGCACCAGGCACGCCGTTGAGACCCTGCACCTGGACCGGGCGGGACGGGCCGGCCTCCTCCACGTCGTTGCCAAACTCATCGAGCATACGACGCACACGTCCATGCGCATCGCCAACCACGATGGAATCACCAATGCGCAGCGTACCGCGCTGAATGATGACGGTTGCCACCGGACCGCGGCCACGGTCGAGGTGAGCCTCGATCGCAGAACCCTGCGCATCCATATCCGGGTTAGCGGTGAGCTCGAGTGCAGCGTCCGCCGTCAGGATGACAGCCTCCAGCAACTCGTCGATGTTGATGTTGTTCTTCGCGGAGATGTCCACGAACATCGTGTCGCCGCCGTATTCCTCCGGCACCAGACCGTACTCAGTGAGCTGACCACGGATCTTATCCGGGGAAGCTTCCGGCTTATCAATCTTGTTGACCGCGACGACGACCGGGATGTCCGCTGCCTTCGCGTGGTTAATCGCCTCAATCGTCTGCGGCATCACGCCGTCATCAGCGGCGACCACCAGGATGGCCAAGTCGGTGGACTTGGCACCACGGGCACGCATGGCGGTAAACGCCTCGTGGCCCGGTGTATCCAGGAAGGTGATGGTACGCGGGCCATCCTCGAGATTCACCGTGGTCTGGTAGGCACCGATGCCCTGGGTAATGCCACCGGCCTCACCCGCACCTTCGTTGGTCTTACGAATGGTGTCCAGAAGGCGGGTCTTACCGTGGTCAACGTGACCCATCACGGTAACGACTGGCGGGCGCTTCTCAAGGGCTTCTTCGCCGCCCTCGTCCTCACCGAACTGCAGGTCGAAGGACTCGAGCAGCTCACGGTCCTCGTCCTCCGGTGAGACAACCTGGACCTCGTAATTAATCTCCGAGCCCAAAAGCTGCAGGGTGTCCTCGGATACGGAGGCCGTAGCCGTCACCATCTCGCCGAGGTTGAACAATGCCTGAACCAATGCTGCGGGATCCGCACCGATCTTCTCGGCAAAGTCAGCCAGGGAAGCACCGCGGCGCAGGCGAACTACCTTGCCGCCGCCGTCAGGCAGGCGTACGCCGCCTACCTCATGCTTCTGCTGCTCTTCAAACTCGTGGCGCTTCTGACGCTTCGACTTCTTGCCGCGACGCGGTGCGCCACCAGGGCGACCGAATGCACCAGCGGTACCACCGCGGCGACCGCCGCGTCCGCCACGGAAACCACCGTGGCCTGGGCCACCCTGGCCCGGTCCGCCGCCACGACCACCTCGGCCGCGACCGCCACCGCCGCTGCCTGCGGCCTTCGACGGCATGCTGGCCGGGTTCGGATGCGAAGGCATCATGGCCGGCGATGGGCGGCGTCCGCCGCTGCGATTGCCATCACCCTGCGGGCGTGCTCCGCCCTTGCCACCGCGGTTATCACCAGGCTTGCCGGCGGAGCGCTGCCCCTTGCTGCCGCCCGGACGTGGTCCGGGGCTGGGGCGATCGCTCGAGCCGCCCGTGGAGAACGGGTTATTGGCGACGCGACGGGTACCACCAGGCTTCGGCATGGAGCGCGGTGTAACTGCGCGCTCGCCAGGCTTGTCCGCATTCTTGCGCTGTGCACCCGGCTTCGGGGCACCGCCCGGCTTAGGCGCAGTTCCCGGCTTCGGGGCGCCGCCCGGCTTGGGAGCGGCACCCGGCTTCGGCGCTGCCCCCGGCTTCGGACCAGGCTTAGCGGCGGTAGCCGGCTGCTTCTCTGCTGGTTTCTTCTCTGCCGCCTTTTTGGCAGCAGAAGCCGGGGAGGCTGCCGGCGCGGTTTTCTCCGCCGGCTTGTCGTTGCCACCCTTAGCTTCATAATGTGCGCGCATCTTCTTGACCACCGGCGGTTCGATGGTCGAGGATGCGGTCTTGACGAACTCGCCTTGTTCCTTCAGCGTGGCGAGTAGTTCCTTGCTGGTTACGCCGAGCTGCTTTGCCAACTCGTGTACACGTAGCTTTCCGGGCACTTGTCTCCTCTTTAATCTTTCTAGGAGCCAAGGCCGCGGAATACGGCTTGACCCCTAGTTAATGGCTATGGACTTTCATCGCTGATGCTGCTTCATGGTTGTGCGCTCATCAGTGTTCGGTCTTCCTTTTTAACTCTGGGTCGCACGGGCTGTTGCCCGCCGACTGCACCTGCTGCCGAGCAGCGAGGTACTCACGTACGTGACCTGTGTCCACGTCTGTGGACAATCGGAGCGCGCGCCTGAAGGCACGGGTTCGCTCCGCCAGCTCTACTGCCTCCAGATCTGGCCTAATCCACGCTCCCCTGCCGGGGAGGCGGCGGCGCGGATCCGGAACAACACGGCTTCCTGTGGGATCGTCCCTATCGGCGACAATCCTGAGCAATTCCGTGTCGGGATGCTTTTGACGCGTGGCGATACAGGTGCGGAGTCGCTGTCCCTGAGACATCCCACTCCTTACGTCGAATCACCACTACTACTACGCCACAGCATTCCTGCATGTGGGCCGTTGTCTAGTCTACGCGAAAATAGGACAAACCTTTAATCCCACCGCAGGCAGGTTGGAAAGCTAGTCACGAGCGGCATCGGAGTGAATATCAATCTTCCATCCGGTCAGGCGAGCTGCGAGGCGAGCGTTCTGCCCTTCCTTGCCGATAGCGAGCGAGAGCTGGTAATCCGGCACGGTTACCTTGGCTACCTGTGCTTCCTCGTCGAGGATTTCTACGCGCACGACCTTCGACGGTGCGAGAGCATTACCCACGTAGACGGCTGGGTCTTCGTTGTAATCGATGATGTCAATCTTTTCACCGCCGAGCTCACGCATCACGTTGCTGACGCGGGAACCCTTCGGGCCGATGCATGCACCCTTGGCGTTGAGGCCCTTGGCGTGGCCGCGAACGGAGATCTTGGAGCGGTGTCCAGCCTCACGGGCGATGGCGATGATCTCGACTGCGCCGTCGGCCACCTCTGGGACCTCCAGCTCGAAGAGGCCGCGAACCAGCTCTGGGTGGGTACGCGACAGCGTAATCTGCACCTTCGCCCCGTTGCGGTTTACCCCCACGACATAAGCCTTAACGCGGTCACCGTGCTCGAGCTTCTCCCCCGGCAGCTGCTCGGCCGGCAACAGGAAAGCATCCTGCGAATCGTGCTCGGTACCCAATTGCACCACGATAACGCCGCGCTTGTTGGCGTGGATATCGCGCTGGACGACGCCCGACACCACCGTGCCGATCAATTCTGAATAGGAATCATAGGTCCGCTCCGCTTCGTTTTCGCGCAGCTTGCGCAGGATGGCATCGCGGACAGCCTGGGCGCCGATGCGCCCAAAGTTATCCGGGGTGTCGTCGTACTCGCTGACGACCTCTCCGGTCTCCAGATCGCTTTCCGTCACGATGACGGCAACGGCGCCGGTATCGGCGTCGATATCCACGCGGGACTTTGTCCCCTCCGCCTTCGTCTCAGCGGACTCAGCACGGTGATCCAGGTAGGAATACAAAAGGGCACCCGCGATTGCCTCGAGCAAGTCCTTCACCGGGACGCCTCGCTCGCGCTGAATCGTGCGGAGTGCCTCTAGATCAATATTCACTTGTTAGTCCTCTCGGGTTGCCGAGTTCTGCTCGGCGAAGTCGAACGTCTGCATTGCCGCCTCCAGCTCCTGTGCTGAAGGTTGAGCAAATTCAATTTCTACCACTGCACGGCTCACATTTTCCAATCGCTCGACCTGATAGCGCACCTCCTTCTTCACGGCCGTGATGAGCGCCACTGATTCTTCGTCCGCGGAGAGAGCACCGATTCTGGCGACACGGGTGGTGCCGGGCTCGTCGCTCAACGCATAGCCGACCAGCCTTCCTTGGTTCCGACGCCAATGGCGTGGTGCGCTGAGCGGAAAATCCACGCCGGGGGTCGAGACCTCTAGGGTGTAGCCTGCCCCAAAGTTAAGAGTGCCCGCTTCCTCCTGTGCATCAAAAAACTCGGAAATCTCCTGCGAAAGTTCTTCGATGAGATCGGAGCTCGGACGCTCATCACAATCAATACGGATGATGACCTGCGACTTTTTACCAGCTCGTGTAGTCTTCACATCTTCGATGTCGAGGCCGCGTGCGGCGGCAACAGGCTGGAGGATTTCGGTCAGTTGTGCGGGTGTTGGGAATGCCATGCGCTCTAGACTAGGTCACACGGGTAGGGTCTATCGCGTGAACCGCCGAGTAGTTGTGCCCGCCCTCCTTGTCTGCGCCGCCCCATGGTTGGGCGGCTGCCAAGCCACCGACGCGATCGTGGACTATTTTGGCCCCCACGCGGACTCCTCCCTCACGTCACTTGCTCAAGCCGCCAGCGCGGATGCTCTCACCTTGGAAGAGCTTGATGCGGATGCCGCGGCCCTACGCGCGGAGCAGGCTGAGCAGCTTTATGACGAAATCGAGCGTCTATGCGGCCGTGATGAGGAAGGAAATGCTCCTCGCTCTTGCGCAGTCGACCGTGAGGTTGTCCCTCGTGATTCCGCTGACGTCGCCGCCGTGCTTCACGACGCTTCCTCTTCCTCAGAAGAGAACATCAGCAGCGTTCCTGAGGAATCCCGCGCTCTTGTAGTAGCACAAGCTATTGCGCTCGCTGCGTGGAACGATGATGAGCTTGCTGAAGCCCCCGAGCTCACCGAGGAGGAACGCGATACCGCCGCTGCTCTCTTGGAATGGGAGTACCAACAGGTCTATGCCCTCGATTTCGCGCGCTCTTATGTGTCCCCCGACCAGGAGGCTCACGTTGATGAGCTTTTGCGTATGCATGAGCACCGAGTCCTGCAGCTTCAGGGGCAATTGGAAAAGCTCGGCGCCGTGCCGCAGGCCGCGCCCGCATACGATTCACCGGCAGGAAGCCTGCCGACGGACGCCGACTCAGCGCTCGCATTCATCGACGAGGCCGCGCACAACGACACACTGAAGTGGACCGATGCTGCCACCTCGGCTGAACCGTCAACCCCGTGGCAGCGCTGGCTCATCGCGGTCGCGGCGCAGTCACACCGCTTCCACGCCGCCTAGCCGAAGAACTCTAGCCGCGGATGAGCTCGGTGAGCGTCTCCACGATCTGATCGGCGGGGACCTCGCGGGTCTCGCCGCCGCGGATGCGCAGCTCGATGATGCCGTCAGCAAAGGCACGGCCCAGGATGGCGATGAACGGCATTCCCAGAAGCTCTGCATCCTTGAACTTCACGCCTGGGGAGACCTTGGGGCGATCGTCGAAAAGCACCTCCACGCCCGCACGGTCCAGATCCTCCACCAGCTTCTGGCCTGCCTCGAGGGCAGCGGCATCCTTGTTCGCTACGGCCACGTGCACCTGGTACGGGGCCACAGCCACCGGCCAGTTGAGGCCCTTCTCATCGTGGCGCTGCTCCGCCAGCACCGCGAGCATGCGCGTAACACCAATGCCATAGGAACCCATGGTCGGCACGGCGCGCTTGCCGTTCTCATCCAGAATCTGGACGTCGAAAGCCTCGGTGTACTTGCGGCCCAACTGGAAGATGTGCCCTAACTCGATACCGCGCTCCAGCGTCAGAGTGCCCTGGCCGTTCGGTGCCGGGTCCCCTTCCTTGACCTCGGCGGCCTCGATAAACTCATCCACGGTGAAGTCACGGCCAGCCACCAAACCGACGACGTGACGCTGCGGGGCATCGGCACCGGTAATCCAGGAGGTGCCGGAAACCACGCGCGGGTCGGCATAAACCTTCACGTCGTGAGCGTTGAGGGCACGCGGGCCAACGTAGCCCTTGACCAGGAAGTCGGTCTTCTTGAAATCCTCATCGCTGGCGAGCTCGAACTCGGCCGGTTCGAGAGAGGCCTCCAAGCGCTTTTCATCCAACGCGCGGTCGCCCGGAATGAGGACGGCCGCGAGCTCCCATTCCTTCTCTTCCTCCGTAGCTGCGGGGGCTGCCACCTTGATCATCATGCACTTGAGGGTGTCCGCTGCGGTGACTTCGCGGCCGGCGACCGTAATGCCGGCGCTGTTAGCCCACTCCACCAGCGTTTCGATGGTCTCGGATTTCGGAGTCTCATGCTCCTGTGCCTCCGGCAGGCCGTCGAAGGGAATCTCCTCCGGTGCCTGGGTCACCACTGCTTCCACGTTGGCGGCGTAATCGCCCTCGGTGGCCCGCACGAAGGTATCTTCGCCTACCTCAGACACGGCGAGGAACTCCTCAGAGGCCGAGCCACCCATCGCGCCGGAGGTGGCCTTACAAATCGCGTAATCAATCTCTAGGCGATCGAAGATGTTCTGGTAAGCCTTGCGGTGGCGGGCATAGGACTCATCGAGCCCCTCATCCGTCATGTCGAAGGAATAGGAATCCTTCATGGTGAACTCGCGGCCGCGCAGCACGCCGGCGCGCGGGCGCTCCTCATCACGGTACTTCGTCTGGATCTGATACAGCGTGACCGGGAAATCCTTGTACGAGGAGTACATATCCTTCACTGCGGTGGTGAACATCTCCTCATGGGTCGGGCCAAGCAGCATGTCAGCGCCCTTACGATCCTTGAGGCGGAAGAGGTTATCTCCGTACTCCGTCCAGCGGTTCGACTGCTCGTAAGGCTCGCGCGGCAGCAGCGCCGGGAAGAGCATCTCCTGGCCGCCGATGGCGTTCATCTCCTGCCGGATTACGTCTTCAATCTTGCGCATGGCGCGCAGCCCCAGTGGCAGCCAGGTGTACACACCCGGCGCGACGCGGCGCACATAACCTGCGCGGACGAGAAGCTTGTGGCTGGGGACTTCGGCATCAGCCGGATCCTCACGAAGAGTGCGGAGGAAAAGCTCAGAAAGACGTGTAATCATGGTTGCTCAGTTTACATCGCTAGCATGTAGCCATGCTGATCATCCTCCCTCCTTCTGAGACCAAAGCACATGGCGGCAGCGGCGCGGCCCTGAATTGGGACGAGCTTTCGTTTCCCGCGTTGAATCCGATCCGCCAAGAAATCGCTGCAGAATTGTCTTCCCTCGACGTCGAGGAGGCGCTTAAAGTACTCAAGCTCTCAGAGAAGCTGCGCGGGGAGGCCGAGTCTAACCGCGAGCTAACATCCTCCCCGACCATGCCCGCGCTGGAGCGTTTCACCGGCGTGCTGTACGACGTCCTCGACGCCCCCACCCTTCCCTCGGAAGCGCGGAGCTACCTCGCCGTGGGCGATGCACTATTTGGTCTGGTGCGCGCCGATGACCTCATCCCGCACTACCGACTCTCCGGTAGTACGAAACTGGGCGGGCGGACGCTGAAGTCGCGCTGGGGTACGGCCATTACGGAGGAGCTGCGCGCGCTTGTCGACGCCGACGAGTTCCTCCTCGATATGCGCTCGGGCACCTACCAGCAACTGGGCAAGCTCAAGGACGCCGCCACCGTGCGCGTGGAGACGGTGCAAGAGGATGGCTCCCGCAAGGTGGTCTCTCACTTCAACAAGCACTACAAAGGGGAGCTCGCACGCGTGCTGGCCCTCCACGGTGAAGGCGTCTCCTCCCTCAAGGATGCGGCCAGTGCTGCGCAGGAGGCAGGCATGAGCACCGAATTGCGCGGTTCCGAGCTGGTGCTCGTGGTCTGATTTATCTATTTATCAATTTATCTGCCTCCGGAGAAGCGGGGCCATTCAAACCAATGGGTTATAGCGCAAGCTGTTGCGCTTGAGCTCGCACTCAGTGGCAATCGCGATACCGGAGGCAATCTTGCCGCGCTCGCGCAGGCGGAACATGGCATCCACGATGCGATCGCGCAATCCCCAGGGATCGATGGTGTTGATGTACACCTTCGTGCCGCCCTCAAAACCGGCCAGGGTCGATACCCTGAGCTTGATCATCACACGCCACGGCTGCGGCAGATCCACGCTGGGCGGGCGGTGGTGCCACTCTTCATTGCAGGCCACATCCGGACCCACAGCGGCATGCGCTGCGTGGATAAGGTCCGACATCCCGCGAACCTCACCGGGGGTCTGCTCCCAGGGCTCACAGCGCGGCGACTTGGAGAAGATCTCCAGTGTGGGATAGCGGTGGCCAAAGCCGGCGAAGAGAACCGCATAGTCGTTTTCGGCGATAACGAGGTTGCGCTTTGCCGCGTAGCCAACCGCCCAATCGTTGTACATATTCGGGTGCGCCCGCAGAATCGCGTTTTCTTGGTGGGCAGCCATACCTAAGGCGTCAATAGCGACGAGCTGCTTGTGCAGGTGATCGAAGGACGCGCCCGCCGGTGCTAGCCAGTTCTGGAACACGGCGACATAAGAGGCATAGCGGTTGCGCTGGTAGAGCTCGCGCGTCGATTCCGCAGTGAATGTTGTCAGCAGGAAGTGCTCATCGGGGCTCAGCGTGCCGGAGGACGCGAGCTGACTATCATCGACCGCACCCTCCACAAAGTGGCGCGAAGAAATGATGACGTCGTGGCCACCTCCGAAGAAGCCATCGGCGAGGGCGAGCAGGGATTCGTCGTCCAGCGCGGCATCCTTCCCCGCCGCCTTGAGCTTGGTGCGCACCACATTGAGCACATGCAGGCGCCCAGCTTCGTCGGACTCGTAGCGCTCCTTGTGGCGGGCCACGTCGGGGTCCATGGTGAAGCCATAGTTCTCGTGCCAATAGTCATAGGACACGATCTCAAAAAGGTTGGGCACGCGGCGAAAGTCTGGTACGGACTCATCCAGCTCGTGAGGAAGGAGGCCGCGCTGAATCTCCCCCGAAGCCAGAATACGGGACTTTTCCGGTGGGGTATCCAGCATGCGGCCTGAGCAAAAGGCGCAGGTGTGCGTGAAAGCATCGGCCGCCAGCGGTTGTGGGTCCTGTGCTGGATGCGCGAGCGGGCGGTTGCCGCGGCCAGGCACCGTCCACACCTCCGTTCCGGAGAAGGGGTTGACCTGCTTGACGGTCCCATCAGCCATGGTTTGGATGGGCTCGACGCGGCTAAAGAGTGCTTCGCTCATGCAGCCCAGCGTAGACCTCCGCACCCACCGGTGCGACTAGGCTTGGGGTCCATGCAGCACCGATTCTTTGAAGTAGATGTCTTCGCCACTGGTCCGTTCAGCGGAAATCCCCTCGCCGTGGTCGCGGATGCCGATGACTTGAGCACCGAAGAGATGCAGCGCATCGCGCACTGGACCAATTTCTCTGAGACGACGTTCCTGTGCTCGCCTACGGATCCACGCGCGGACTACCGGGTGAGGATCTTTACCCCCTACGAAGAGTTTCCTTTCGCCGGCCACCCCACGCTGGGCACCGCCCGGGTGGCAGCAGAGCTGCTTGAAAAAAGCGGCACCTTAATTCAGGAATGCGGTGTAGGCCTGGTCACCGTGCGCCAGGAGGACGGACGCTTCGCCTTCGCTACCCCACCCTTGGTGCGCGAGGGGGCTCTCAGCGATGCCGAACGAGCCGATGCAGCTGCAGTTCTCGGAGTTGACGTCGACCGCATCGTTGACTCCGGCTGGGTAGACAACGGCCCCGGATGGCGCCTCATCCAGCTGGATTCCGCCGAGGCAGTACGCGAACTCAACCCCACACCCACGCCTGGCGTGAAGGTCGGCGTGGTCGGCCTCACCGGTGGTGATGCCCCCGCGTATGAAGTACGAGCCATTACCGGGCACTTCGAGGATCCCGTCACCGGGTCCTTCAACGGCGGGGCTGCCCAATTCCTCCGCGCCAAGAATGCAGTTCCTGCTCGCTACACCGCGGCCCAAGGTCGCCAGGTAGGACGCGCTGGTCGAGTCTTCATCGATGACGACGGCGGGAACATCTGGGTGGGCGGCAACGTCCACGTGCGCGTTCGCGGCACTCTGGAGTCCTGCGATGCCTAAACCTTCCCTTCCCTTCGAGCTGCACACTGAGTTCGCCCACCGCCTGCCCCACTTCGTCTCCGAGGCCCGAGGGGAGGAACAGCCCGCGGCGCGGATCGTGGTGCTCAATGAACAGCTGGCTTCTGCGCTCGGGCTCGACCCAGACTGGCTGCGCAGCGACGAAGGCGTGGAGTTTCTCCTCGGCCGCGGCCCCATCGCTCCCCACGCCATGGCCTACGCCGGCTTTCAGTTCGGGCAGTACAACCCATCCATGGGTGATGGCCGCGCTCTCCTACTGGGAGAGGTCACAGGCCCCACCGCTCCCCATAACCCGGCAGGTCTGTGGGATCTGCACGCCAAGGGGACGGGACCCACACCGTACTCGCGCTTCGGCTCTGATGGTCGTGGCACACTGCGCTCGATGCTGCGCGAGTATCTCTTCTCCGAGTCGATGCATGCCCTGGGGGTACCCACTACTCGGCCCCTCGCGGTCCTTGCCACCGGCCGCCCCATTCAACGCCAAGTGGTGGAGGAGGCGGGCGTGCTGGTGCGCGTGGCCGCAAGCCACATTCGCGTCGGCTCCTTTCACTTCGCCGCGCAGTCTCAGCGGCCCGGATTGCTCGAACAGCTCGCTGACTACACCATTGAACGCCACTACCCCGGTGCCGACTATCAGGAATTGTTCATCCGTGCCATGGATGCGCAAGCCGCTACGGTCGCCGGATGGATGCAGCTGGGCTTTATCCACGGCGTGATGAATACGGATAACACCACGCTATCGGGCGAGACCATCGACTACGGCCCCTGCGCATTCCTGGAAAACTATGATCCCGATACCTGGTTTAGTTCCATCGATACGCAGGGCCGCTACCGCTTTGGCCGCCAGCCCGACATGGTGGGATGGAACCTCGCGCGGCTCGCTGAATCCCTGCTGCCGCTTCTCGACGACTCCCCTGACTCCGCCCTCGCTTGGGCCCAGGAAGCCATCAATTCCTTTGCGGAACGCTTCGAGAAAGCACGGCGAGCCGAAGCACTGCAGCGCTTGCAGATGCCTGAAGAGCTTTTTCGGGACTACAGCACCGCACTCACTGAGGCGAGCCCAGACCTCACTCAGGCCCACCGAGCTCTCGTCAGCGCCGCGGCAGGTACACCGGCAGCCGCTTATGAGGCGTTCGCGGGCACGCAGTTCGTTGACGCCTACTGCGCGAGTGGCCCCGACGTTGCGCGACTCGAGCGAAGCGTGCCGCGTGTGATTCCCCGCCCGCGTCTGGTCGAAGCCGCGCTGGGCGATCTTGATGAGTTCTCCCGCCTTCTCCAGGCCACGACCCACCCCTTCGACCCCGCACCGGACTATGAACAGCCCGGTGGCACGGAGGGGTATCTCACCTACTGCGGCACCTAAGAGTGCAAAACAGAAGGGAACACACCACC
>NZ_KV818292.1:0-7361 GCF_001814885.1 Corynebacterium sp. HMSC068G04
CGACGTGTCTACTTTCCGGGGGCCAGGCCCGTGTTCTGGGCAAGTCCCCATACGGCCACTCCCTGAAGAAATCTCCGAGCAGGCAATTGACCACAACAAGTCCGCTGGTGTCGTCAACTCTGTTCCTTTTAGCCACGCCACCCCGTCGGCGCCGGCTTCTTGGGCGCAGGCGTTGTGGCTGCCCTGCTCGGCGCCATCGCCGCATTCCTGCAGTCTGTCGGCGTGGTCAAGGCTGACTTCTCCGCTCTGCAGAAGATGTTCCGCTAAGCACTACAGCACTATGCACTAAAGGATGCGCTGAGCATTCAGCCCCCACGTAGGCCCTCCGCTTCGGAAGCGGAGGGCCTACTGCGCTTACTGGGAGGACTCCTCTAGGCAGTCATCCAGGAAGTCCATCAAGGTCGTAGCGTCATCGGATCGGAACAGTTCATCGAGGGCAAGGTTGAATTCCAGCCTTCTCGCATTAGGGATATTAAGTGCTGCGTAGCCATTGCTCATCAAGAGACCTGACGCCACAAGCCGTGCGGTTCGCTTGTTTCCATCGAAGTAAAACTGGCTACGCGTGGCAGAGCAGAAATAGGCCAACGCTTGCTCGACTGGGTTTTCAAGACCTTGAAGGGAGACCAGCAAATCGGCATGAGCTTCACCCAATTCATCAGCAGGGTCGAAAGGGATGAACCCGCCATCCATGAGCCGCACTCCACCGCCATCTCCCTCCACATGGCCTTCACCACGGAAAAGACCAGCGTCCAGGGCCTCGTTCCTTGCTAGCACGGCATGGAGTGCGTTACTGGTGGCTTTATCCACCGCACATTCCTCTTTGAGGACCAGCTCATGGAGCAGGTTGAAAGCTTCTGACAAGTCCAAGATCTGTTGCTGTTCAGCAAGCGCCTTTCCACCCACCGTGACGCCATCGAGCAACGTACGGACTTCTGGGAGGGTAAACGTGTTTCCTTCCAGCGCGGCGGCATTCCACACCAAGTCAGGAAGTTGCTTGGTTAATCGAAATAACGCACGGTCGGTCCCCAACTCCGAAACGTGCGGCCGCTCATGGTGTTCCCAGCTCACTCGGCTCGTTGCTCTTCTCATCACCTATGCCCCTCCCACATAGTTTTCTGCGCACGCATCGATAGCAAGCTGGTGCGGTGACACGTAGTGTATTCCTGATTCTTTTGTTGCGCCCGTTAGCTCTTCACCAGCGACAGGCACGAGGGTGATTCCTCCGGATACGTGCTCAGCACTCGCGCGAATCCGAGTGGGCAACGAGGGCACGATGTCTGCTGGATTTGTGCACCAGATCAATGTTGATTGAGGTTCTTCTTCACCTGCGATCTGCCCCGCGACTCGTTGCGCTGCAAATGCACCCGACAGCGCCCATGGTTGCCCGCTCGCATCAACCGCTGAGGCAAGCGTTATTGGATTTGACGGTAAGAAGTGGAGAGACCCGTGGCGGCCATATGGGTTGGAGGCCCACGCGGCCCGTTCCATGAGAGCCTGGTAGCTGCCACCGACGGCCGCAGCGTCACCCCACTGCACAAAGCGGTCAATCCAGGCTTTAACGTCTGGTTCTTCGCTGCTGAGCTCCCCCAGGAGAACTCGGGCGGCTGTCGCGGCGGCGGCATCGCTCATGCGGTGTACCTGTACGGAAACCTCGTATCCGAGCACGCGCATTACCTTCTCCAACCCGGCCAAGCTTGGTTGAGCTGCCCCACGCAACCACAGATTGAGCGTATTTCGTGACACTCCCGAGCGCCGCGAGATTTCGCTAAGGCTCAGCGGGCTTTTCTTGAGGAGTTGTACTGGGTCCATGGCCCTACTATAGCTAGCCGTCCTATCGATAGGACATCTGTCCTACTCATAGGACAGTCAGGCCGCCTACCAGCGACATGGCAACAGGGCCCCACGGTGTCCTATGATGAAGCAAATGAGCGCGGAGATTTATTCACTTCCCACAACGCCGTTGGTCACTACCGACATCGCCGAGCAGGGTCCCCGGATTTCACTGCGCCGGGGGAGCAACATCCTCATGCTGGAGCTGCCGGCTACCTACCCTGAAGCGGACCTGACGGACCCACGATGGGTAGTCAAGTCCCATTTCATCGATCGCCCCCACTCGGTGCGTGAATTCGCCACCGAAGAGCCGCTGGAAGTCGGCATCCCCGGGCCTTTTACCCGCATCGAGGTAACCCTGCGCGATGGCGATGAGGACCTCATCGAGACCGTCACCTTCACCGGCATCACCGATGAAGCACCCTTCATCGTCTATGACCGCACCACCCTCATCGCGCCGCAGGGCACGCTCGAGGATGCCGAGCCCCTCGGCATCTGGGCCGGCTGGGAAGTGGGACCGCTACCGGATCAGGTGAGGGTACCGCAGAGGGAACCGGTGGACGTCGCCAAGCACGGCGATTTCGAGTGGGACTTCGACGTCGCCACCCTGCCCAACGCCCGGGGCCTCGACAACGAGCCCGTGTTCACCAAGTCGCCGCGCGTGCACCTCATTGCGGAAGGGGAGTGGCGCATCGATCTCACCTATGCGCCCCTCGGCGGCGAACAGGAGGAGATTTCGGAGCAGACCTTCGACGCGGGCATCGCCGAGCCTTTCCCGGGTGACCTCTACGAAGACCCGTGGGTGGGCCGCTACAAGGTGTCGCTGTGGCACGACGAGGAGCTTGTCGACGTCCGCTTCATCTCCCTCGCCGAGGGCCTCCACATGCGCGCCACCAACGACGGTCCGCGCGGCATGGATTTCCGCATCATCGATGCTCTCGGCGCGCACTCGGCCTTCAGCTACACGTTAGCCTCCCCGCCGAAGAAACCCATCGCGTTGGAGAAGGGCCTGCGCACCCTCGAGGACACCGAGGTCTCGCGCCGCGAGGTGGTGGCCAGTGACGCCGGCTATGAGCTGGAATTCGATGTCTGGCCCGAGGCCCTGTTCAGCCGCGTCAAGCGCATCGGCCTGGAGCCCACCGAGCACTCCGATAAGCCGGTGATTTTTGCGGGCCAGCTTGATCAAGATGACATGTTCACCGTCCACTCCCCGCGCCCGCTCCCGCTGGCCAAGTTCGTCACCATTGACGGCCGCCAGAAGATCAAGGAGCTGGCCCGCACGTCGAAGACGACGCAAGCGGTCACCAGCCTCGCCGTGCCCAATGCCGCGCTGGCCAACGCCGTGCGCAAGCAGCCAACGGCGGAGCTTTTCCTCATGTGGTCCACGCTGTCCTATGAGGACTACCTGGACTCCCTTCCGGCGGAGGAGCGCGCGGCCCACCAGGCCCGCAGCTTGGAGCGGCGCATCGTGGAGTATGAAGCTTCCGCGTCCACCAGCCTGATTTACGCGGCGCTGGCAACCATCCGCAAGTCTCCCTTCGTCAGCCGCGGCCTCCTCGATGCCGATGCCAACATCGTTATCGAACAGAACGCTGAGCCGCCAGCAGAAGTAGTGGGTTGGGCCTGGCCATTGGCTGAACCAACAGTTGCACCGACCCAGCTCACCGCAACCGAGGACGGCTTCGAACTGCCCGCAGACCTCGCTGAGCAGGGCTCATTGCTTGTCGACGTCCGCGAGCTTCGCGCCTCCTCCAACCTCGCCGCCCCTGCACGCCCCTCCAGCGCCTCCATTGTGATCACACCGGAAGGCTCACCGGCGGCGCTCGCCTCAAAGGACTGGACTCCGGAACAGCTGTGGGGCACCTTCCGCGCCCTTCACGTGCTCTCACAGCGCAGCCCGAACCCGAAGCTGCAGGCGATGTTCGACAGCACAATCGACCGCCTGCGCGCCCAACCGGAGGACGCGCTCCACGCACTAGCGCGCACTGGCGTTAGCGTGAACCAGCAGGCCCGCTCGCTTGCGCGCACGCGCTTGTTCCACTCGCCGCTGGAGCCCACCGCCGAGTCGAGCGCCGATAGCTACCTGGATCTTCTGCTCGATCCTTCCGCCAGCGAGAACGCGGAGCTGAACGCCGTGCGTGAATCCGGCGCCGATGGCCTGACCCGCCCGATGCTGCTGAATGCAGCGACCATTCACAGCCCCACGCCGCCCGTCGATGACCTGATGGGGGAGGCTGGCCGCGTCGCCGCTCTGCGCGAGTGCTTTGCCAACAACGGCGCACTCGATGCGCTGGGCACCATCGAGCACCTGCGCAAGGACGCCACCGCACTGGCCTCGCTGGTGCAAAACGCGGGCGTTGACATGTCCGTCAGCCACACCCTCATCGCGCTGGGCGCCTTTGCCAGCGGAAATACGGCTGATGAGCTCAATGCCGCTGCGTGGATGCCTTACATCTCCTATGCCTTCGCCCTGGCGTCTCGCGCCGCGGCGAACGACATCATCATGGAAAGCCCCCTGCTCAAGGAGGACATGCCCATGCTTGCCGACGTCCTCCCTCTCGCCCCCCGCCTCTTCTTCTACGACCTCGTGACCGCCGAAGCTCTCTTCCGCGATCGCGACGTATAAGCGCGTGAGGTGTGCCACAATGAGTGAACATGAAGGTTATCTCCACGAACGTCGCTGTCCGCCGCCCCGAGCCGCACGGACGGCACGAGTACACGGGCATCGATAAGCAGCCGCGCCCCTTCCTCGACTTGGAGGTCCCCGGGCCCGCCTACGGTGACGGCTCCGGCGTGGTGGGGGATTCCATCGGTGACCACGCCCACCACGGCGGAGCCGAGAAAGCCGTCTACGCCTATGCCCGCGAGGAGCTTAACTACTGGGAGGGCACGCTCAACCGCGTTCTGCGTGACGGCTACTTTGGGGAGAACCTCACCACCGAGGGTATTTCCTGGCCGAATATGCTCATCAACCAGCGCATTCAGGTGGGGGAGTGCGTGCTCGAGGTCTCTATCCCGCGCCAGCCTTGCGCTACCTTCTCCGGCTGGATGGACGAGCCCGGCTGGCTCAAGTCCTTCACTGAGCGCGGCGATTGCGGCTCCTACCTTCGCATCATCGAGCCGGGCCGCATCAATCCCGGCGATGAGATTACGCTTATCGGCCGCCCCGACCATGACATCACCATGGGCATGGCCTTCGCCGCCAAGATGGGGGACAAGGAGCTAGCCCGGCGCGTCGTCGACGCCGGCTGCCTGGCCCCAGTCCACCACGATCAGCTGGTTAAGCGCCTGCAGCCCCGCGGTTAGCTAGCCATTCATAGGTTGTCGCTTGTGAACCGCGCGTGCCATCCATACGCACGAATCGTGCCTTCACCAGTGACTTCAGCGCATATCGGACCTGCGCTCGAGTAAGGTTTGTGGCTGTTTCTATTTCGCCGATAGACAGCGGTTGTGCCGCCGTACGCAGCGCCTCCGCTACGCGCGGGGCGTTAACACCCAGGCGTTCCAAGGTCACTGGTGCATCCACTCGTCGTTCCGGGCCGGTGCCTGATTCCTCCTTGCGTAGTGGCTCCCAGATACGGGCCTCTCCACGAGTGTCCGGCCGCCACATTTTCACCGTAAATTGCACGCCAGAATCTATCAGGTCAGGCTCCGGTAGTCCTTGCTCTCGCGCGGCATCCAGCATGAGCTGCACGCCGCCGCCTTCGCCCTCAATAACAAAAGAGCCATCGTCTGCTTTGAGATATCGGCACAGTCTATAGAGCCGCTGGTTAATCTCCTGGCGCGCCAGATCTCTCGACTTGAGCTGTTCAACCGTCAGATCCCGTAGGCCTCCTGGACTGGAGATAACCATCTTGTCCGGTAATAGGCGGACATCAATCGATTTACCCGCACCCAACGTATTTGGCCCAAGATCACGGTGCACCAATGCATTAGCCACGGCCTCTCGAATGGCCGGAAGGGGAAGTTCAGGAACTTCCACCATTGATCCGTCCTCTCGATATCGCCGTACGGCGGCTAAACGTTGCCTTACCCATCCCATTACCGAGTTCAACAGCACCGGAACGGGCCCCTCAAAGGTCTCCAACCCCAACACTCGCCCGTGCTTCGAACCATTTGGTAGCCTTTGCGCCACCGTTACTGCTAAGGAGGGAAAATGCCCTTGGGGATAGAAACCCAGCGCATACAGGCCAGCAAGCGTCAGCTCTCCAGTCGCGGTCGTCACCGCTAGCGCCCGTAAGACGTCCTCATCTTGAGTAAGTCCCGATAGTCGCCGATTCTTTTTCCGCGCCTGAACCAAGAAATCTTGCACCACGTCGCTATCTAGGTCTGCAAGGCTCGTGCCTTCCACAATCGTCGTGTCATAGGACACTGCCTCTTCGGCATGCAGCTTTGCCACGTCCATCATGCGCAGCTCCGAGGCACTCATACGGTAGTCCCCATCAGCCATTCGAAGATACGCTTCTCCCCTGTAGATAGCAGGCTTATCAATAATCGGAAGACCCGTAACCTCCGCAATCACGACATGCGTGCCATCTATTGCCACACTGTCGGTATGCACTGTGACTGGAGGGGTGATGGCATGACGCGCCTGCGAGGCCAGAGCAGCCTCCATCTCCGAAGGATTCTCAATGCCAGTGACAATGAATCCTTCCTTCTCATTGACACCGAGAATGATAAGGCCGCCACTCGGCATGTTTGCGAACGCGCACAATGTCTGCGGTAGAGAGTCCGGAATGCCCCCTTGAGCGGTTTTGACCTCGACTGTTGTTGAATCACCGCCGCGCAACTCAAGCTCAGCCAATAGCTCTCTCAGCTGATTCTCGGACCAATTGTTCACGATGAATACCCGCCCTCAATGTTAACAATGACGGCTCAATGCTAACTTCATTCCTCTTCAATGACAAGAGTTCTCATTGATCTTCCCATTGAGGTGTCATTGACATTCTCATTGAGGCCAAATTATGGCCCTGAAACCCCGTATGTTTAAGCTTTATCTAGCGCATAAACCGCAATGAGTGGTTGGATACGAGTTATCCAACCACTCATTTGCTGTCTGACGAATGGATAGCCTCTACAAGCCTCACTACGTTACCGAGAGCTGGATCCCCGAATCAGGCTCCGGCACTCCCCGGCGCGATAAGGCCGGAGGCCCTTTTTAGGTCTATGTCCCTGACCATCTTGTAAGTAAGGCATGGAGTTTTCCCCAGAGCTCACCAGCCGGGCAGCACGTATCGAGCGAGAGATATTGGATCTCAACCGTCATGCTGCTTCTGGCCAGTTGGAGTCTGTGGCCCGCTTACTCATGCGTTCTGAGGCGATTTCTTCCTCACGCATTGAAGGTATTGCACCCAACGTCGACAAGGCTGTCCTCGCGGAACTCGCCCAAAAGGAGGAAGTCCGCGGCTTTAAGGAAAGCGCGGAAGAGGTTGCGCGTAACCTCACCGTTCTGTGTTCCATTGAGAAGAGCTTTGCCACCGAACCAACATCTCCATCGGCCTGTTGCGACCGGCTATTTGGTAGCAGTGTCG
>NZ_KV818293.1:0-541 GCF_001814885.1 Corynebacterium sp. HMSC068G04
ACGACACTGCTACCAAATAGCCGGTCGCAACACTTTAAGCCACCCGCTGAGCACGTGGGCGGACCTGCCCGGTCGCATGTCTAACAAACGTGCAGGCCCACGCCCGTCCACCAGCGGGGTGAGGTCAACGAGTATGGTCACCAGGTTTGATGCCTGGCCTGGTTTTCTGGTGTGTTTCCATACATGTTCATCGACTCCGAGGACGTGAACCCCGTCTAGGCGACAGGGATCGCCGTAGACAAGCTGGCGGCAGGCGTCCAGTGCGACCTTGTCCCAGCCCACACCGAGTGCTTTGGCGGTCGCTGACACACTCATCCGGTCAATAGCGAGGCGTTGCAAGATCCAGCGGGTGACCCGGTAGGTGAGCTTGGAGCCATCATCAGCGCAAGCCAAGGCGGCCTGGAAGATCCTTCTCTTACATGAGGCGGCTGTGCACCGGAATCTAGGGACTGTTACGTGCAGCCTAGTGGGGAATCCAACAACAGGAAGATCAACGAGTTGACGGGTGGTGTGGTCGCGCAGCTTTCCTGGCTGTCCGCAG
>NZ_KV818293.1:641-38463 GCF_001814885.1 Corynebacterium sp. HMSC068G04
GCAGCTTTCCTGGCTGTCCGCAGTCCGGGCACGCGCCGCTAACGGCTACGGGTGTGGCCTCGATGATGGTCAGCGGTCCGGCATCAGCGGCACCGGTGATGGCAAGCCCGATTTCCGCGGTACGGCCGATGGTGTCGGCGACGAGGTTTCCAGTAGGCTTCACAGTACGGGTTCCTGGTGGGTTTAGATGGCTGTGTAGGAACTTTCATCTTCACACCAGGGGCCCTAATGTGACACGCCGCAAATCCACACGAAATGTCCCTTAATGCGACACGCCGCAAATCCACACGAAATGTCCCTTAAGCCGGATCTGGTGTGCCAGAGCAAAGCAAAAAACCGCCCTCAACCAGGCGGTTTATTTGCTCCTCCAACTGGGCTCGAACCAGTTTGTATATACTGGTTAACGAGCGTTTATGCAGGTAGACGCTTTAAGTTAAGACAGAAATAGCCAGAAATTGACGGATTGTAACAACATGTGGCCACCGGGTGGCCACGCGATCTGTCACTAGGAGGTAGACCCGCTATGCCAGACAAAAATTCTCGCTCCTTTGGAACGATCCGAAAACTCAAAAACGGAAGGTTCCAAGCGCGCTATAACGCGCCCTACTCCACACGCTCTAATCGCGTGAGGATCTCAGCTCCCCAAAGCTTTCCTACGATAGCTGCCGCCAATAGTTGGCTTGCCAGCGAGCAAACACTGATTGCCAGCGGTAAATGGACACATCCTAAAGAGCGTCTAGAGGTAAAGCCTAAAAAAGAGCTACCAAGCTTTTATGATTTTGCTCACACATGGATCTTCGAGCGCACACGTAGTGATGGCCAGCACTTAAAGATGCGCACTCGCGTGGAATACGAGCGCTATATCACCACCGGCAGGCTTGCCTGCTTTCGCGATACCCCGCTGGATGAGTTTACTTCAGCGAAAATTCGCCAGTGGTATGCCGAATCCAGCCGACAAGCCGCCACACAAACAGCGCGGGTGTATGACTTTTTAAAGTCCGTGCTCAAAACCGCTGTTGAGGACGGTCTTATTGAATCCAACCCGTGTACGGTTCCGGGCGGTTCAAAAGCTTCTAGTAACCGTGAAACCGTCTTTCCCACTGATAAAGAGATCGACGACATTATTGAGCTCATCATCCCGCGCTACCGCGATATCGTGCGCATTGCCGCTGGTGGTGGCTTGCGCTTCGGGGAAATCATTGCCCTTGAGCGCGAGGATATTGAGATTCTCTACGAGCTTGATGACACCGGTCAGCCTACTGAGAACGTTGATGGCGTTATTATCCGTGTCGCCAAAGAATGGACGTACTCACCAGCAGAAGGCTGGGTAAAAAGCCCGCCCAAGAGTGCTGCTGGTATTCGCGAAGTGTACATCTTTGGCAAAGATGCGCCCTTTATTGCTGCTAAAGCGTTTGATACACCAGCAGGCACGCGCCTGTGGTCGTCGCCAACGAAACCGCACAATCCGCTGTCCTACCACACATTTCGCCCGCATTGGGTCAAAGCGCGCAAGGCTATTGATCAGCCGGGCCTGCGCTTTCATGACCTAAGGCACTATGCAGGTACTCGCTATGCCCAACAAAGTGGTGCTTCTCTGGCTGAGATTCAAAGCTATCTTGGTCACTCCACCATCCAGGCTGCGATGCGCTACCAACACGCAGGTACTCGCACAATGGAGCTTGCCCGCAAGGCAGCACGCTAACACCCCTTCTTCCCATGTGTGTGAAGGTGGCCAGGGCCCTGGCCACCGAGACATGAGGTGATATCTACACTCTCACTTTTTCAAGGAGGCCGTCATGGCTGTACCTGCTGCACAAGATACCTACTCTGAAAAAGGCCCCAAGCTCGACATCCCGCAGATTTGGATTGGCTGCATGCGCCACGGCACGCCACTGGGAGCCTGGTTCGACTGCATTGACAGCGGTATGGTTGTTGAAATCACGAGCGATACCGTGCATGACATCTTTCCAGCATCCAAATTCCCGGAAGGGTGCAAGAACGTGCTGGTCATGGACACGTACAACATTCCCAATCACGGTGAGCCCTTCACCCTTGCTCAAGCCGTTCGCTGGGCTGAAGCCTACGAGGAAGTCGGCCATGAAGATTGGCATCCGTACTATGTGTGGTCAAGCTTCTCGCAGTGCATCATCGATGCTTTTGGTATTCCATGTGTGAGCGACTTTCAGGATGCCTACCAGGGCTTTTATGAGACCTGGCGGGAGTTTATGGGTGAGAAACTGCGCTACATGGATGAGGACGAGATTCCACGCAAAGACGATGGCAGCATCGACTTCAAGGCGCTATCGCTCAAGCTCAAGGAAACCTACTACCCGCGTGAAGTGGTCTATGAGGATGAGCTTGGTGTGTTTGTCTATCAGATCTACTAAATAAAACCCCTGCTAGCAGCCTTTTAAACTGTCTGGCAGGGGTTTATTTTTCCTAGCAGTTGCAGGGCGTTGTGTCCCGTGTCATACTGCCGCTGTCACTACGTGCGGCCTGCACCCCGAGGGCCCCGATGACTTCGAAGCACTCACATCAGCTACACTGACCAAAGCAGCATAGCTAACCCCCGACGTGTCCACTGTCCGGGGCCAGGCCCATCACTTCATAAAAAGGAAAACTCCATGAGAAAAGCCATATTCAGAACTGTAGTAACACTGTGTGTTTCAGCATCAGTCCTCGGGACTAGCTCTTCAATTGCCCTCGCTGAGGAACGTACCGAATATGTAGTGTCAAACAAATCAGAGAACAGTCTGGGCACGCCACACCTTGAAAGCATTTCCATCCAGCCGCTCTCTGAGGACGGAATCGAGAGGGAAATCGAAACCCCCAACGGAAGCCAATTTGAGTGGTCTATCCAAACTCCCGAATCGAGCCACCAGAGCTCTTTCAAAGTAAAAGCTTCTGGAGATGTGCAACTAGCAGTTGACGAAACCAGCGGAGCGCTCACTGTCAACGTAGACGGTGAGACCCAGGCACTGATTGACGCTCCGTGGGCGCATGGAGCAAATGGGGAAGACCTCGCTACCCACTATGAAGTTGATGGTGACACCTTTACTCAATATGTAGAACCCGCACCAAGCAAATCTGCATACCCTATTACTGCTGATCCCCGTGTAAATTGGGGAAAGATTAGCGGGCACATCTATTTCAGTAAAGAAGAAACTCGCCGAATGGGCGCTAGTACAGCTGCGGCCTTCGCAGTTACGCCTTTTTGGGTGCTCGTTCCGCCTCCAGTAGGAGAAGTCCTCGGAGTATGGTGGGGAGCACATGCTTCCGAAATCTCAGCTTGGTCTGCAGCAGCAATCGCTCAGAATAAATGTCTCGCGCTCAAGGTGGGCGTAACTGGAGGCTGGAATCCTCCTTCCATTGGCGTCTCACCTGAGCACTACACCAATGGGTGTGCCTAGCTCTGAGGAAATAAAATGCTAACTAAACGAGAAAAAACCCTTAACGTTTTCTGGCTTGTGGTCTTAGCGCTTCCTAGCGTCGCAAATATCTATTCCTGTATTTCTGCAAGCAAAGGCATGCTCTCCATAGCACTAGGGTTCACCTCTTCACTAATTCTTTTTGGTTCCCTCATCTTTTTCATTCAGCAGCATTCGACAGAAAAACCACTGCTTTTCATGAACCGGTCGTTTTTCCCTCTTTTACTCAGTTACGTACCTAGCATTATCGGATATTGGAATCATGGGCTTACTTTGACCACTTTGCTAATTCCGCTTATTGCATATGCGTTCTTTCCTGCCAATGAACGAATCCAGAAATGGGCTAATTCCGGAGCAAACGAAACACCTAAGTGCTAGAGAGCTGTCGCAATCCCCAAAGTTCATCAAGCTAGTTGCGCACCTATAAAGGTGGACTAAGTAGCCAAAATCAGAAAAATCTAAATCTCGGGTAGGCTCCGCAGCCTGGGTGCGCTTCGAAGCGAAGCGTGACCCAACTGCGGCATCTCACGCCCGCGA
Organism: Corynebacterium sp. HMSC068G04; assembly: GCF_001814885.1. Lineage (NCBI taxonomy): Bacteria > Bacillati > Actinomycetota > Actinomycetes > Mycobacteriales > Corynebacteriaceae > Corynebacterium > Corynebacterium sp. HMSC068G04. The sequence goes on from NZ_KV818293.1 coordinate 4,607, forward strand.
TAAAGCAGCATTCCACCGACGCGCGACAGAACTTCCGCAAAGAAATGAAAAAGGCTGTCCAGGAGCTAAAAACAGTGTGGCCTAGCGACGACATCGAAGCCAACACGGACGGAGTAACCGTCACCAGAACCACCCCATCAGTTCAACAGAAACCACCACGCCCCGAACTCAACTAAGCAGAACACGGAAGACTCGCGCCCTACGGGGCGCTTTCTTTTTACCCAATTGATGTACTGCTTAAGGCCCGCTGCGAGCGCATCATCTGATGCTGCCAGTCGCTTCAACGACAGCGGCGAGGTGTTCCAGAAGCGCAGACCGAAGCGCTGTTGAATTTTAAGACTAATTAACGTCGCTTCTGTAGCCTTTGAAGTCTCTTCCTGGACTAGGGGGCTAGCAAAGCATCCTTTGAGGCTTCCAGACGGCCTTCTAGACGGCGCAAAACGGTAAATGGCAGGATGTAGTCGCCATAGTTCTCGCCAGGGAGGATGAGGCGCAGATAATCGTCGGCAGTCTGCCAGATAGCCGCGTTGAGGCTATTAGCAGTCGCTGAGGTCTGCGCGGTCAAGGGCTTTGCAACGTCTGGGGTTGTCATGTGAGTTGAGTTTTCTCTTTCGCTCATAGGAGATTCTTTTTCAAGGGTAGTGGGCTAACAATCATTTTTCGTCGTATTACACACGTCTAAATAGCTGGTCATCATCTAAAACTCGGGGCCAAACTCTTCCTCCTGCACCCGAGGTCGCGAGCCGTATCGCTTGGGTTTCCTGAACTGGTCGATGGTGAGGTTGCGTATCCGCTCTTCCATCGGGTCGTGGACCCGTGGAGCTCGTGGTGGCGGGCTAACACGCGGCAGTTTGTTGTGGGCATCGTAATCCTCAAATTCAGCGTCAAATTCTGCTTGTCGCTGCTGGCGGATACGTTCCTTTTCCAGTGCACGTTGTCTCACCGCTTCTTCCATCTGATAGCGCTGCTGGAGCTGGTGAATGTAGTCCATCACGGGCTTAAGTTCGTAGTCACTGCCTAAGCGCGATCCCGTCGTTGCTGCCTTGCGCTTGCCACGCTTGGTGGGATATTTAAAAAACTCACCATCATCGTCTTTGAGCGCGTACACCGTGGCGTGCTTTTCTTTGGCTTTGGGCGAGGTGTTTTTACGAAAGCCAAACGCTAAATTGTGCTCGCCAGCAATCTCGGCAGCAACCTTCAAGCCAGCTTTAACACCTTGGGCAGATCGCACGCGATCATCCTGGAAAAGATCCTCCACTCTGGCTCGCATGAAGCTGCGCCAGGTATCGCCGGTTAGGTCGTTGAGTTTTAAGCCTGCGGCATCAATCTGGCGACCTTGAGCCTTGGCAAATCGCTCGGCACGAGAAAGCTCTCTAGAACCACGCTCAAGAACCTGCAAACCCAGGTCTCTCATGAGCTTGTCGTTCTCCTCGCGAACCGAGTGCCAGTTACCGGCTAGGCGGGGTGTCTTGTCGGTCGCGAAGTCATGATTAGCAAGCAAGATGTGATTGTGGACTGCACCTGATTTGCTGTCGGTGTGCGTGGCTACTAACGCAGGGGAGTGGGGGGCCACAATCTCGGCTAAACGGTATCCCGCATAATGCGCCATTTCCACATCGGCAGCTGAGCGCTTATCAAGTTCTTCTGGTGAGAAAGATTGAACGATCGAGATGACGTGATTAACCCGGCTTGGATGCTTGCGGATTAGCTCTCGGGTATCGCGGCCAAAGGTGTCGAGATCAAAGCCGGGTCGCGGGCCTATGACGGAGGCGCGGGCTGCGCGCAGCGCACGTGTGCCATCCGCCCCTTCACCCGGCCCACTCTTCGAGCCGTAGAGAACGTAAGTCGCAGCCGCGACTGCATCCTTGGATCTCGTTACCGTCGTGATCGACATGTCCGCTCCACAATCTGAGCAACGTCTCTCGCCATGGCTTCCAGATCCTCGGCTACGGCAAGCAGCGTGTTCGGGTCCAGCTCACGGGAGAGTCGATAATCCGTTCTTTCAAACTGACGTTCCATGCGGAAAAGTGTCCTCGTCGCCCCGTTCAAATTCACCCCGATTCGGCGGATCTGTTCGGTGAATTGATTCAACGTTTTCAACGTCTCTGGCGGCAGTTCATTGAGCTTGTTTTCCCACCCAACAGGCAGGGTCATCGCTAGGTTATCTACCGCCCCGCGAACCACTTCGGGAACCGTCATATCTAGTCGTTCGGCTACCTCCTTGACGAACTTTTCTTGTTCCTCGTCTAATCGCAGGGTAAACCGATACGTCTTCGCGGCCATTAATCACCTACCTTCTTCGGGTCGAAATACCTACACAACTTCTTATCCCCGAGCCGTTTATCCCCACCTACACGTGGAGATCTATTTTTATTAAAAACCATTTTATCATTCTTCAGTTTTTACGTCTATAGGACCTCTCCACAACCGCCTTATGGAATCTAGGCCTTAGGCCTGGGAAACCCAGGCCCACCACGCCGCTTTACAGACCGCCCCTTCAAAATAGGAATTTTTTTCAGATGTAGGGGCGGGGCCAGCATCACATTAAGCACCCCTTCCGGGGTGCAATGTGAGCTGGCCGGGGCGTGCCGCCCCTGGACCCCTGCTTGGAATATCTTCGCTAGAGCACCTTAATGTGATCTCATGGTGGTGCTCTGCTTGATATTCCGCTCGCCGTACCCTGCAAGGATGCAGGATGAAACGGCGAGATCTAGGGGCCAACTCAGCGATTCTGAAGCGTGGAGAAGTCACGATTTTATTTCCACATCTAGAACGGGGAGTTGTTGCCCTGGGGTGCGTTATTCTGCTGGGGTTGATGGGGTCCATTTGCCACTTGTCGGGCAGTGGATTGAATGTTCTGCGGAGCAGATTTGAACCCCAATTCAGTCAGCAGTTCACGCAGTGGAAGGTCTAGATACTTAGACCATTTAGAGCGTGGTTTCGTCGCTGCGGCAAAGAGGACTTCGCCCATTTGTTTTAGTACCTTTTCCCGCTCGGCTTCCATGGCCTTCTCGGCCTCATCACGCGCCTTCTTGTGGCGCTCCAAACGAGAGATTGCGTTGTCTAATTTTTTATTACTCATACATACAAGTATAGGTACTTTGTGATGAAAAATCTATAGCACATAGGGGTTAAAAACGGGTAGAGGCACGCCGATAAAAGGTGCTTAAATTACGCGGAGTGTGAAGAAGTGATGATTGTAGGATGACATCAAGGCATGCTTATATCATCACCTGGGAGGCTGCTTTTTATATCATGCTGTAGGGGATGGTTATATCATGCTGTAGCGCATGATTATAGAATGACATTCTTATAGGATGATATAACTACGCGCTATATCATGATACAAACATACGTATGATTACATCATGATATAAAGGCCAGTTGTAGGATGATATAAGCATTAGATCGCTTCGCAATGGTTATCGAATAATATAAGGCATAGTTGTATCATGATATAAGCAGCAGGGGCGGGGATGATTCTTATATCATGCGCTAGCGCATGGTTATAGGATGGTATAAACAGCACTGGGCTTCGTCATGGTTACGGAATGATATAAGGCGCAGTTATATCATGATATAAGCAACAGTGACGGAGATGGTTCTTATATCATGCGCTAGCACATGGTTATAGGATGATATAAGCAGCACTCGGGAGCTGGTGGAGTGGATGCTTTTTATATCATGAGTGACAGTATGGTTATAGGATGATATAAGCATCACATTTCGTCACGTTGACGGTACTGATACTCGCAATCGAGACGAGGGATTGCAGCGTCGAGGTCGCTAGCAGTGGGAGACAAGGGGGTGAGGGGCTGTCATAGAGCCCTTGAAAGAGCACCTCTCAGGGGTGCACAAACTACACACTCATCAGGATGAAGAGGGCACAAAAAAGGGTGGAACTGCATTGGCAGTCCCACCCTGGAAAATGGTTAAAGTGTATAGAAGATTACCACGTTAGTGTGATTCAAAGGGGTTTATGCGGCAGTGGCAGCGGTACCAAGCAACTGCTGCTCAAGTACTGTTGCATCACCGTGTTGAATGAGGAAGTCGCGGATTTTATCTGTCATAGGAACGACCGAAACTTGGGCTCCACCGTAAGAGGTATTATAGACAATATATGCATAGTCTGGTCGCCCAGGAACGCCAAACATACTCACTCCCTTGCTCACCGCTTTTGGTGAATACTGCAAGGGATCGAGATAGTCGGCGGGATCGAATGGACGAGGGGTTATCTCCCACGCAGCCCTGACTGGCTTACCTTCGACCCGGTAGGTCTTAGCCCCTGTCATACGCTGGTAGTAGACGCAGTTATCAAGAGCGTACATAATGGCTCGATTCGCCTTTTTATCTCTCAATAAATCTATTCGACCCAACTGCTCGTTCACACTGCAAACGTATGACGTGCTGATACGCTGCTTGAGTGGCGTGCCATTTACTGGATCGCCTTGCTCATACCTCTCCCATGCGACCTCAAAAATATTGTCGACGTCAGCGCGTACCAGGTCACCATACGGGTCATCGAGGTGTTCGGCTTGTGCTTCAGCTGCCATCTCCTGGAATTCTCTGTCGTAGCGTGGACGCTCACCTTGGCGGTAGTAGTAGAACGCCTCAGCGAGAGCCTGATCCATGAACTCACGAGTAAGGCACTCATCAGGGATAATGCCCTTGACTACCAGCGGCAAATAACGTCGGTTGCCTGTCACATCCTGCAGGAAGTCATGCAAGTTGGTAGTGCCGATAAGAGTAAAGGAGCGTGCAAGACGCGTATCTGATTCCGCATAGGAGGCACGCCAGACATCGATTAGCGCGGTGATAAAGGTCTTGAGTTCGCTAATTTCCACCTTCTTGGTGAACTTATCGATCTCATCGAGCACGACGATTCCCGCCTCATGACAGCGGCGCAAAGTATCTTTATGCCGCTCACCAGCAGGAATCTCGCCAATCTCTTGAATGCCAAGCGGGAGAATGGAGTGACAGAAGGAGGTTTTGCGCAAACCCTGATCGCCGACCAGGACGATCATCGAATCAACCTGACATCCAGGATTAAAGATGCGCTGGATCAAGGAAAGGAAGAAGTAGCGCATAGATGCACGCGTATACGGGGTGTCATCCACCGTCGGGATAGCACGCTCGATACGTTCTTCTCCATCCCACTCGTCAAGACTTAAAACGTAGTCACGCAGTGGGTGGAAGTAGTTCATCTGACACCACTGGCTCATGTGACTCTTAAACAGGTCTCTATGCAGCTTATTGTTGAAGTACTTCGAGAGAATATCGAAGATATAGGCTTGGTCACGGGCAGTGACATAGAGATTGCCTAAAGCCTTCTCCGCCTCTGTCTTCTTTCGCTTTTCGCCAGAAAGCGTGACAAACATATCATCGTCTTCGTCCTCAGTGTCTTCAGTATCCCCGGATGGATCCTCAGCAGTGGGGGCACCCAATGTCCACGGACGCTCAAATCCCAGCTCCCAGGAGCAAATACAACCCATCTCAGAGATACCGAGATGCTTTAAAACCGGATCCTCGCTAAAGACCTTCATAAAGTTCGTATAGGTCAACCGAACCTTGTCCTTGGCGGCACCCTTCGTTCCGCGTGGAAGCGATAAAAAGATACGAATCCGCTCGGCAATGACCTCGTCGGAAATATCGTAGCCTCCTACGTGGGTGGTGCGACCGAAATACTCAATGAGTCCCGGAGGTAAATTACCCTCGCATTCCTCAATTGCTATTGCAGCTTCGTCCACGTCAATGCTATAATCAATAGCATCACCGTAGAAAAATGAACTTTCCGTAGCCTCACTGTTCTCAGCAGTGGGGTTATTTTTTTGAGTGGTCATGTTACGACCCTTCCTATCGGTACATGTGACCGATGGTTAGTGAAAGTAGATGTGGTTTAACCTAAAGGCATCACCGTTTTCTCGGCCACAAAGGCCTCAAGATCGCGGATGCGATAGCGCACGCGACGCCCGACATGGATATAGACAGGGCCTTCATTGCACTGTCGCCATGCCTCCATGGTGCGCGGTGATACGCCAAGGATCTCAGCAGCTTCTTCCTGGAAAACAGCAACGTCTGATAGTTTTTCCACGATTCTCGACTTTCATGATATGGATGATTGTAAAGGCCAACCAGTTTTGGCCTATTAACATTCTAGCGAGAAAGTTAGGCATTGTATAGCGAGGTTCGGGATCGATAGGTACGCACTCGCAACTGACCTTTTATCCCCGCGCTCACGCGCGGGGAGATATGCCGGGCACGCTCACGCGCGCCCGGGGAATGTGTGGGGTCTGCGCTTACGCGCATCCCCCAAAATGTCTTCTTCCACACGAAGGTGGAAAAAGAGGCCCGCATTGCATGGATGTAACGGGGGTAATTTTTACCCATTTAGGGGATGTCGTAAACGCGGTAGCGGCTATTTTCGCCGTGCGAGGCTGGGATGTATACGCAAGAATACACTCTAAACCCGCAGGTCATAGGGGGTTGAGAAATGGCGTGTATACATGAGGGCCTATCTGGAAACCCGGTTCAAGCTATAAAGCCTTTTTTCGCTCTTGCTACCCCCGTTGTGTGTGCCTCTCTCGCGATGAACCTGGGTCAGCAATCGCGCTTGCAGCCCACGCGCCTGTCCCTAGAATTTTCTTTCACACAAAGGTTGCTATCAAGAGTGTAATAGTGTATGAGTAACGATTTTTGGCAGATGTGGTAACGGGGGTAATTTTTACCCATTTAGGGGATGTCGTAAACGCGGTAGCGGCTATTTTCGCCGTGCGAGGCTGGGATGTATACGCAAGAATACACTCTAAACCCGCAGGTCATAGGGGGTTGAGAAATGGCGTGTATACATGAGGGCCTATCTGGAAACCCGGTTCAAGCTATAAAGCCTTTTTTCGCTCTTGCTACCCCCGTTTTCGCGCTTCACCCGGAGCGCCCCCTTCTCGTTTTTATATATCCTCTTCTATGGCCATCAATAAGGTATACAAGGAATACATGTAAGATAAAACCCCAGGTCAGATAGTGAAAATCTCCGTATTCTTGACTGTATACCTTGAAAAAGGCAGGTATATAACCGCAGGTCAGAGGCGTATACTTGAAATTTTAATGTGCCGAGGCTTGATTTTTTTTCGGCCTTATTGACAATGATTTTCGCCTTTTTTGGCATGTGTCAGGACGTTGATGATCATTTTCGGGCGTGCGTGAGCGCGCCCGACATCTCGCAAATCCCCATGAGCGAGTGAGCGAGTGGGCGGGTGAGCAGGGAAAAGACGTGTGATAGCTACTAGACGGCGATGTAAGCGCCTGAAACTTCGTGTGGCTGTATTTGCCCTTGGGCAAGCTGTTAGGCGCTCTAGCGCGCTGCTGGGCTAGTATTTCGCGCTGCCAGAGCCGTTGTGAAGAATTACACTGAACGAGGAAAGTCGAAAAGGCGTGAAAAGGAGCTAAAAGGCCTTGACTTTCTTGAATTCGCGCATTAGAGTGCCTTTTAAGCGCTTGAGTTCGACTGCTTGTGACAGACGAATTCGTGTTACAGAACTTCACGTTGTGAAGCTTGAGACCGTGAACCTCGTGTTGGTGTCACGGTCTTTTTCGTGTTACGACCGAGAAATTCGTGTTGGTGACTTTCAGCCTATTTCGGCCTTTGTCGTGTGAAAGCAGATAATGATCATTTTCCCGGGAGCGTGAGCGACCGGGACACATGCATTTTTTCCCCTTGACGAGCGCGTGAGCGCGAGGAGAGGGGATAGGTTTTGATACTGGCTCTCGTACCCATCAATGCGCTCCTAGGCGCTCTATCGCGCTGCTAGGCCGGTATTTCGCGCTGTTACGCAGACATGAAGAAACCCCGCTGTACGTTAGTTCGTACAACGGGGTTAAAAAGAGTGTGTTACGTCAAGTGTAGGAATGCGTTACTTGGCTTCAGCTAGTTCCTTTGTCGAGGATGTCACGGAAGATTCGGACTTGATGTCAACTTCAACAGGCTTGTCATCCTGCTTAGCTACCTTTTCTTGAAGACCAGGAGCAAGCAGATTCTCAACCCCACCGCATTTATCGCTGACATAGCCCAGGATGCCCAGTCCAGCAGCAAGTGCTGCTACGGCACTCAAAGCCTTGATAACACCCTGGTTATCAGCCATCATCTTGGCCATCTCGGGATTATAGATACCTAGCTGCTTCTGGATGTCCACATTCGCTTGGCTACCACTGCCACCACCAGCGGCAATAGCTAGCAGCGGGCCGACAAGAGCGGCAATCAGACTTACTCGTGACATGGTGGCATAGCACTCATTAACCTTCTGCAACTGCTTATTAGACTCCTGCAGAGCCTTAACATCGCTTTCTAGAGTCTCAACGCGCTTAGTGAGATCAACGATCTTCACCTCAATACCATCAATACGGTCGCCGAGCTTCGTGATATCGACCTTGACCTGCTGAATGTCGATCTCAGTCTTATCCACGCGAATACTCAAGGCATCAAGAGCCTTATCAGTCTCATCAGCGCGGGTCTCTAGAGTTGTAATGCGCTCAGTGACCTTCTCAAAGCGCTCGGTGACTACGCGATTAAGCTCAACTAGCTTGGAGTTCAGCTCAGCGGTTTCTGTCTCTAGAGTTGCAATCTTGTCAGCGTGATCTGCAATCTCAGCTGCGAGTTTGTCAGCATCTGCCTTGGTAGCAGCCTTATTTTCAAGCTCAGCAACCTCTTTTTCAAGGGTTGCTAACTCTTCTTGAGTCTGAACAAGCTCGGCCTTATTCGCGCCTTCATTCTCAAGCTCAATAATGCGCTGCTTGTGGTCATCGACCTGGCGAATAACCTCTTGCAACTGCTCCTTGGTAGCAACCTTCTCCTTGAGATCCATAATCTCTTGGGTGTTGGTGACTACCTTGTCACGCAGGTCAGCAATCTCTTTGCCATTGCTACCAATGTTCTGAGTGTTCTTCTCGACCTGGTCAGTGACATCGCTCAAATCCTTTTTGAGACCCTCGATGTCCTTGGTATTGGTATCAACGTCCTTTTCCAGGACATCGACACGAGACGTCACATCATCTAACTTGCCCGAGAGATCCTCGATAACTGCCTTGTTATCGGCAATTTCCTTCTCTAAAGCTGCAATATCGTCCTTGGTAGCGCCATTGGCTTCCAGTTCCTTGAGACGCTGCTCGTGGTCAGCGAGTTGCTGAGCGTGCTTATCGACTTCCTGCTGGAGCTTGGCAACCTCTTCCTTACTTGCAGCAGTCTCTTTGAGAGCTTCAAGATTCTTGTTAGTCTCAGCGAGCTTATTGCCTAAGTCAGTAATCTGATTCTGCAGCTCAGAGGTCTTAATCGTCCAGGACTTACCGTTATTTTGTGTGACCACATAGTCACCGTTGGCCTGCTTCTTTACATCCGTAATGAAAGTATCGAAGGTATTAATGACCGTCTGCTTGCCATCAGGTGTTGTGATGGTCACGGTGTGTTTAGACTTATCCTCAACGACCTTTGTGTGAGTGAGAGTGACCTTCTCGCTCTTGCCACCTACACGAGTAATCGTGATAGTGCCGTCACCATTGTCTTTAATGCCGACAATATCGCTGGAAGTATCAATAACACCCTCAACAACAGAGTCATCCTGGCGAATTAGCTTGTAGACACCCTTGCTTCCCTCAACCTTGACAATCTGCTTATTCTCTAACTCCTTGACCTTGGATTCTAGCGTTGTGACACGCCCATCAAGTGCGGCCAAGTCCTTCTTGAGCTTGTCAGCATCACCAGTGGCTTTGTCGAGTCCTTCGCCAACCTGCTTGGTGAGAGCATCGAGCTCTTTCTTGAGGTCATCGACCTGCTTCTTATCGGCTTTACCGGTCTCCAGAGCAGAAATCTTGCCTCGAATATCCTTGAGGTCGATTGTCCACTTCTTACCGTCATTGCGCGTAAGCAGATAGTTTCCATCGGACTGCTTGGTTACATCTGTAATGTGAAGCTCTTTAATTGCATTAGCTGGATCAAAGGCCACATACGCAGTCGTCGTTGCCGAAGCTCCCGTGTATTGAACCTTGAAGTCAACGCCCTTAGCGGTAGACGGAATAGCGTACTGAACCTTAACAGTAGCGCTCTGACCAGGCTTAATAGAGATATCCTCGAAAGTCTTAACCTCACCATTCGGCAGTGTGACACGCGGTACCGACAAAGAAGAGTTACCTTCATTACCCAATGTGAGCTCGAATGTCTGCGTCGTTCCAGCAACTGGAGCTGGGTTATTTTGTGTCACTGACATACCCGGAATACGAGCGATAATCGTGGGCTTGCGAACGAGAGCTTCGCCGGAGCCACCACCGGACATTGCATCAGTAATCGTGCGTGGATACTGATTGAATCGACCAGCTGGGAGTGACCCACCATTCACGTCATAAGACGTGTACTCAACACGCTTCAGTCCAATCTTTCCAGGCTCGGTGTAATCAGTAACCCCGAGTTTTGAAAGTGCAACCGCTGGTTGGATATTGGCCGGAATATTAGTGAACTCGACAACCAAGCGACCCCGGTCATCAACATCAAGTGTGTAACCCAGACCTTCTGGAACACTGACTTCTTTTTGATATCTACCGTTCGGATCCTGGACAAATGCTCTCAGAGTTGCATTCTTCCGCAGAGTAGCGAGATCAAAGATCGTAAAGTCCAAATACCCGTCCCTAGTATCTGGCTCAAAAACCTGGCGTACACTGCGACGATCAACATCACGGCGCTCTGCACGAATATTCCCGAAGATGTCAATCCGCCCATCTTGTGTTGGATTAAGGGCTGCGACCAAATCCGACATTGATGACACCGTGTAGTCAGGGAAGTTGTAGAAACTGTAAATAGACTTGTTCGGAATTGATTGTGTTTCTTGTGCTATCAACTTGTCGGCGGCATTAAAGCGCTTGGTGTCGAAGTTTGCGCCTTCAACCGTATAGGGGTCGCGATACCCAATGCCTTCGGGCAAGTCAGCCTCTAGAGAGGCTCGATTTCTAGCATTAAGAGGAAATTGTATGTGCGCAGTACCGCTGACTAGCGCATCTACATTTTCATTGAATGTGATCGTCGCTCGACTTTCAATCACATCAAACGTTCCGACCACCACGTCATTGACTAGAACCTCTTGGTCACGGATTAAGCGACCTGCCCCTAGAAAGGCAGAATGATTGTAATCGTTACGAATAGTTATTTTATCGCCAGCGTTAATTTTTGTTAGATCAAATGAAAAGCGAACGTCATACTTGTTCAACTCTCCTGCCTTAAAAATGGCATTCGGAACCAGCTTGTCCGTATTGTGCTCGTAGACCTCAGCTTTAGTGACACCAGTTGATTGACCTGCTGTTTCTTGTGCGCTAGCTACGACCGGCGTGATTGCTGCCGGTACGACAACCCCCGAGAAAGAAACTCCAGCCGCTAACGCTATAGCTAGAGTCTTATTGAACTTTTTCATTATACGTAACACATTCTTTTGATACGTATACACACAAACACTATTAAGTTTAATCTATAACTACCCGTACATCAATAGAGGCCACTGACAACTACATCAGTGACCTCTACTTCAACCTCAAGCTACTTGCTCGCCGTAAATGTGGCGATACAAACTCAATGCCGTAATTCGAGGCGATCTCCCGCGACCGCGTTTCCTGCCTGCTTCGGTTTCTAGCACGCCAGCATCAAGCATGCGGGCAACCGTGCGAGCTGAGACATTCAGCCTCTCGCAGACTTGCTCGACGGTGTAGCAGCGCAATAAATCATCAGCGCTTAACGCCGGCATCTCTATTGACTTTTTCATTATTGATACTCTTTCTCGCAAAAGAGCTAAAATCTAAGCACTCCTGTCAGTATAGTCACATCTGACAGAAAACGACAGAAGAGCACCCGGCTGGATACCTCTCAAAAAACCCCGAGGCCTCCTGGTGGCCACGGACGTTATCCAACCGAGTGCTATAGTTGTGAGTGCAGGCCTCTCACCTGCACAATCACGTCAATTTTCTGTGCTCCTCCAACTGGGCTCGAACCAGTGACCCTTCGATTAACAGTCGAATGCTCTGCCAACTGAGCTATGGAGGATTATGCGTATGCTGCCGAGCAAGTGGCCTTGCCCTGTGCAACGAGATGTAACTATATAAGGTCTTCTCTAGAGATTACAAATCGCCTGTACAAAGCGCATTTTAAATGTACTTAGTGTGGCGCCTTTCAGGCCTGGCTCCAAGCAAAGCTAGACTGTCCGTCAGATATCACTCGCAGGGAAGAGGTAGAGGTTTCTTCATGTTCGTTGGACACACTCGCTTTAGTCTCTTCGTGCCCGATTCGGCGTCATGGCGTGCGAGTAACGAACAGACTGGATTCTCGGAAGGCGAGTACCGCGACTACCTCTACGATGATGCACGCCTGTCGTTGCGCACGGATATTTTCCTCAACCATACCGTGCCAACACTTGCGAAAGCCGCCGAAGGCTTCGACGTGAAGCACGTTGTCTCCTTCTCTAAATCCTTGCCGCAGAAGTTCAAGGCGCAACTAAAGGAGGCAGTGGACAAGTTCGATGTCTTGCACCTCGATGAGCTTCCTGATGGTGATAGCGGATGGACTGCAGTGCGCCGCTACGTCCAAGGAATTGGGTTTAAGGGCACGTTTGGGCGCTACCGGCTAGATGACGATGACGTCTTGTCCGCTCACTATTTCCAAACCACAGCGCCCTATATCAAGCCCGAGTTTGAAGGCATGCTCGTTAGCATGCCGCTCGGCATCGAGGCGGTCTATGCAGATGGTCAATTCTTCCACCTGCGCGAAGCCCACACACCTATGAACTCGATGGGCCTCATGTCCGTCTGCGCTGTGAAGGAAGACGGCACCGTCGTGGAACCCCAAAGCGGGCCGCACGATAAATCAGACCGATATGCGCCAGTGATTTTGGACGCCTCCCAGGTAGGCTACTTGCGCGCGATCCACGCGGGCCAGGACAATGCCATGCGCCATGAGCCCGGCGTGGTCATGGCACGCCTCATGGAGAACATGGCGGCGTTCCCACCATTTACGGATGTCGCTGCCCTTGAAGCATCCTTTCCCACGGTGGCCAAGCAGATGCAGAATACAAGCACGCCGCTGAGCATTGATGAAACCGTTGGCAGTGGCCAGCACTACCTTCTTCAGCCCACCAGCGGGGACGTCAGCTTTGTTATCCACGGAGAGTCAGAGTGGGAACTTGATAATGAGCTCCTTGTGAGCCTGTGGGTCGAGGATTCCCGTGGTCGGCGCGTTCCCTCCTACAAGACGGTCGAAGGGTTTGCTGCCTCAAATAACCCGAGCATCGGACATTTCGCGCACGTTCCCACGGAGAGCGGAACTTTTCAAACCTTGGTGAGCCTACATTTGGAGCACGGCTACGTCCTTCGTGGCTTCCGTATTCTGGCACAAAGCGAGCGAGCCGAAGGGGTCCAGGTCAAAAAACTGGTCATGCAACAGCGAGGCGGGAAAGCACGCTTCGTCAGCACTGAGGACTGGGAATCAGCTCGAAGTCAAGGTGTGCGTGGACTAGTTGCCCAAGCCATCGACAGCGTCTATCAGAACCGGACCAGTATCGTGGCTAACATGCGCAGCGTTCTCGGGGAGGACCGTTCCAACAAAGTCATCGCGCGCTTGGACCAGCTGAACAAGAAGCTACGCAACTAGGCGGCGGCCCTAGTCTGAGCTGGCAAACATCTCGTCCTCGAAGAGGCGCTCCCAATCCCCAGCTAGTGATGCTGCGTAGCCGAGAATTCCGGTGAGAAGCATTTGTGGGGCAGGTGCATGACCTTCACCCCAATCCCCGAGGAGAAGCCTCCACTGCTGTGAGCGCTCAGCCACTGCCTGGGACCACGGAAGGTAATGCTGGGTGTAGTGAAGCTCATCATCCTCGTTTTGAAGGTAAGCCACGTAGTTCCCAAAACCCTTGCCGTATTCAGTAACCAAGTCGAAGGTCATGGTGGTCTCGGAAAGCTTCCGGCTACTCCAACATTTCTTGCGGTACGCCTTTACCTGCGGCTCAAGGTAGCGTCCAATATGGGTTTGAGGGTTTGACACTACGGCTAATGAACCGGGGAAGCGGCGCGAGAAATACAGCGCGGCAAAGCCGCCGGCTGATGCGCCGAAGAAGATTGCCTTCTTGCCCAGCTCCCCGACAGGTGCATCAGGATGGAAGCTGGCGAAGATATGCGATAGGCACGAAGTAAGGTCCTCCTGAAATGGGCGTGATTCATCACCTGTGAACCACCCAATACTTGCGCCCCGATCAAGCGAGGGATCGGAGATATACACCAAGTTGGCATCAATGCCTTCGACCATCTGCTTCCCAATGAAGACTGGGAGAGAGGTCTTCGCTGGGTTGATGGCCGCGTGAAACAGCACAATAGTGACATCGGCGCCACGATCCTCAACGAGCACATCCATGAATGCAGCGCCGTAGCGAATCGAAATGGCCTCAGCTTCTTCGGAAGAGCTGGCGGGCACGGGTGAGTAGAGAAACTCCTCTACGGAATCGAAAAAAGTAGTTGAAGCGCCGTAGCGCGCATAGTTTCTCCTCAGAGCCATAGTCCGTCAGCTTATCGTGCCGAGGCGCCATGAGGCATTTTTGCGGGCAGCGGGCATAGCCCCATCCATTGAAACTAACCGGAGGGAAGTCAAAAACCTGTGATTGATTTTTCTATTAGTGAGGCTGGCTCGTTTGTCTTACGGCTCCCCGTGCTACCGTTGACTGAGCACAGTAGCGAGAAAGGTAAAAGATGGCGCCTCAGGAAAATGCTGCCAATGGCTTTGACAAAGTTTGCGTTGTAGGCCTCGGATATATCGGTCTGCCTACGGCAGCTTTTATCGCCTCAAAAGGCGTTAAAGTCGTCGGTGTTGACATAAATGAGCGTTTTGTCAAGCTTATCAATGAAGGCACGGTGCCGTTCTTTGAGCCGGGTTTCGAAGAACTTCTGACCAAGGTAGTGGGGGAAGGAAACCTCGTCGCGCAAGCTGAGCAGGTCGAAGCCGACGCTTACATTGTTTGCGTGCCAACACCTTTCCAGGACAATCACAAGGTAGATACCAAGTACATTCGTGCTGCTTCTGAGGCGCTTGCGCCGCACCTTCGTCCTGGCGCGCTTGTCGTCCTGGAATCGACCTCACCTCCGGGCACTACTGAGGATATGGCGAAGCACCTCATTGAGCTTCGACCAGATCTGTCCCTTAACGATGAAGATGACAACGCCATCTTCGTAGCTCACTGCCCAGAGCGAGTTCTTCCGGGTCAGATCATGGAAGAAATGGAAAACAATGACCGTGTTATCGGTGGTTTGACCCCCAAGGGCACCGAGCTTGCTCGTGATCTGTACGCAACTTTCTGTACAGCAGAACTTCTTATGACCAACGCCACGACCGCAGAGATGGCAAAGCTTACGGAGAACTCCTTCCGTGACGTCAACATTGCGTTCGCTAATGAGCTATCCCTGATTTGCGACCGTTTGGGGATTGATGTCTGGGAGCTCATCGAGCTGGCGAACCACCACCCGCGCGTGAACATCCTGCAGCCGGGGCCAGGCGTTGGCGGTCACTGCATCGCGGTTGACCCGTGGTTCATTGTGTCGGCGGCACCAGAGGAAGCAAAGCTCATTAAACTGGCACGTGATGTCAATGATGGCAAGCCGGAGTGGGTTATTGAGCAAGTTGTCAAGGCTCTTGAGGGCAAGGAGAAGCCGGTTGTGGCGGCTCTCGGCATTGCTTTTAAGAATGACATCGATGATCTGCGTGAGTCTCCGTCCCTTGAGATTGTGAAGCGCCTCGGTGTGGATAACCCAGAGCTCGATATCCGGGTCGTTGAGCCGAATGTCAATGAACTCCCCGCTGTTCTCTCGAACATTTCCAACCTGACAAAGCAGGACACGAAGGAAGCTATTGCGGCTGCTGAAGTAGTTCTCCTCCTCGTTAACCACAAGGAGTTTGTCAATCTCGATCAGTCTGTGCTGGAAGACAAGACTGTTATTGATACCAAGGGTATTTGGCGTTGAAGAAACATCTTGTGCGGTCCAACTGTAAGCCCGCGCAGGATGTCGACACTTAGGAAGAACGGCGTAGAATGCGGATTCTAGTCCTCTCCCAGTACTGGGCCCCAGAGAACGGCGTGCCGCAGCGACGGTGGTCGTGGCTGACAAAGATCCTTGTCGAGGCTGGGCATGAGGTGGCTGTGATTGCGCCTCCACCTCACTACCAACGTCAAATCCGTTTGAAGCAGTGGCTGTCTAAAGACGCCATCCTTGGCTGCCGCCGAGCTGAGCAAGGAAACTCTGGTGAGCAGATCTTCCGTTCGGGATTCTTCCCGGCTGGTTCTACCCTGACGCGCCGAATATTAAACCAAGCCTCAGTCGCAACTTCGATGCTGGCAATGCAGGTGACGCACCGGAAGCAAATTCAAGAGATTTCTCCTGATCTGATCATCGGCACCGTCCCTGCTCTTCCAACATCGGTGGTCACCATGCTGGTCGCACGGCATCTTGGAGCTCCTTACATTGTGGATCTTCGCGATGCATGGCCGGAGCTTCTGCGTGAGAAAGATGACTGGAACTCCGGAACGGGCAGGCGCTCGATTCGCGAGGTGGTCTTGAGCAAAGGCCCCTTCCAAGTCTTGACCGCTCTTACAGAGAAAGCCATGATGCGCGCGTTGACTGATGCCAATGGAATAATCACGACTTCCAAGGACTTAGCAACGCACTTGGGCGCCACAATGCCTGAAAAGCGGGGCGGCCGTGAACGTGTTATCCGCACCGTCCGTAATGTGTTTCCGCCAAAGACCAAGTATGTGGCCGCTGATATGAGCAGAATACAGCGGGATGATCTCCATGTCCTTTACGCTGGCACGGTGGGGCGTGCACAACGCATCGATAATGCAGTCAGAGCGGTAAAAATTGCCCAGGATCGCGGTTATAAGGTGCGGTTACGTATCGTCGGCGACGGCGCTGCGTGGCTTGCTGTTAGGAACTTGATTCAAGAAACAGGGGCTGACGCCACCATCGAGCATCGCTATCCCGCAGAGGGACTAGAAGAGTTTTATGACTGGGCAGACACGGCCTTGGTCCATCTCACTTCATGGGAGCCCCTAACACGCACGGTGCCTTCCAAGACCTATGAGTTGATGTCGGTTGGTCTCCACATTAGTGGTGTAGTGCAAGGAGAAGCAGCCGCTTTGGTTGAGAGACTTGAAGCAGGGCATGTTGTGGATCCTGATGATCCAGAAGCTCTGGCAAGCATGTGGATAAGCCTCATGGAAGACCGCTCGAAGCTTCACGTATCCGCGCGTGGACGTGAATGGGTTGCCAAACAACGCGATGAAGCCGTTCCACATGTCATTCGGGAGATCGTAACGAGCGTCATTTCGGAAAAGAACTAGCAGGGCAAGGACAACGTGCCGATGAGAATTGGATCCCTTGATGATTACAAGCCCGCCGATACCGATTATGCAGTGCTCCTGTGCTCTTCAAAGCAGATCCAGCCCTTACCCGCCAGCCATGGGACGGTGGTGTTTTGCTTCAGCGAGGAGGAACTCGGTCAGGCGGTCAATATGCCGGTGGTGCTTGCCGACGTTCCCGCTGCTCAAGCAATTCCAATTCTCGCTCGACTAATCCAGGATAGGAGAGTAGTCGAATACTGGGCGCCGCGCTCAGCAGTGGACAACCTCCGTGGCCTAGTTGATAGCGATGACGTAGTGAGCGAAGATCTAGGCGTCTCGGGATTGCATATTTCCGAAAGGTGGATTCATCTCAGAGTGGAGGGATCAGTTGGTACGTCCCGGCCCTCCGATGATTTTCTTCGGGGACTTTCCGCGCCTCTTACGCTGTCCAATGACGGCCCGCGTGACCAGGGACCATCCCCCGATGCCCCGACGCTCCGAGCACTAGTGATCTCACGCGTTGCGACCTTGGCCAAGCCAGTCAAGCAATTCCTACCAAGTTCTGTGGTGGTGTCGCTGTACAAAATGTTGGAGAAGATCCGATGAGCATCAATCTCCCAGGAATAAGTGTCATCATTCCTTCCTATGCGAATGATTCAACCAACACTGCAGGCTCGGGCCTGACTGCGGCGCTCGCTTCGCTTTCGAATCAAACCTTAAGCACCGATCTCTTCGAGGTCTTAGTCGTCTTCAACGGGCCAGCAGCACTAGATATAGAACCGGATCTGGCAGATCAGTTCCCGCAGCTCAACCTACGGGTACTACGGACCAAAGCCGCCGGCGCTGGCCGCGCCCGCAACCTTGGTATTACAAGTGCTGGTCGCCGTTTCGTTACCTTTCTCGATGACGATGACGCCCTTCAACCTCGATTCCTAGAGACGGGGTTAGAGCATGCCCGCAATGGCGCTTGTGTGCTTCTGCCGATCCTCGATAAGGGACATGATGGTTCCCTTCAAGAGAATTCGCTCAACGCGCGTATATCAACACTTCGCGGAACCACCGTTCCAGTGGCGAGAGCGCCGTGGGCACTGGGCTTTAACGCCTGCAAGGTATTCCCCACGGATCTGGCCCAACGCTATCGCTATGAGGAATCGCTGCGCTCGGGTGAGGACGTCGCCTACTTTGCACACTTGCTCGAAGAATCAGGACTCGTGTTCAACGTTCCAGCAGCACCAAGTAGCTCATCGTATTTGAGAACCATCCGACATGATTCTGTGTCGCGCCAAGCCGAGAGCTTTGATTTCAACGTAACGCAGCGCCTCGAATGTATTGCACAGCTCCGAGAAATTCGTGAGGTTGACTCTAAGCAGCAGGCCCTTCAGAAGCTTGAGGACGCCCAATTCGGATTCCTCGAGACTTACCTACGCGCCCATCCCACAGATGTTCAGCGGGCCATCGACACTGCCGTAGATATTGGTGTTTCTGGTTTGCGCTGGGGCGGTTTGCGTACCGAAAAAGCGAATCGACTAGTGTTCTCCTACTGTTTCCCGCCCTTCGCAGACACGTCGGCCAACGTGACAGCAAAAGTGATTCGGAATGATGCGGAGCTTGTTGACGTCTTCTATGCAAATATGGGGCGCGTGCGCGGTCGCGATGATTCGACAAAGCTCATCGTCGATCCTTACCTTGTTCATGCTGAAGAGCTCGATGTCGTCGCCTCTTTTGCACACTGGGGTGCTATCTGTTCTTATGCGCGACAAGCTGCGAGGAAAGCCGCCAAACGTGCGAAGGCCTACGGTCCCTATAAATCGATGTATTCACGCGCTCTTTGGTCTGGTTCTCATGTGGCTGCGGCTCTTTTTAAAGACAACCACCCTGAGACACGATGGGAGGCGGAGTTTTCTGATCCACTCTGCATTGGCGTAGATGGAAAGCCTCGGCCAGGAAAGCTCACTAGGGGATTGACCACTCACAAGCTTAAGACGATGGTCACGCGATCCGATTGGCCGAATATCTCGTATGCCACTCACTTTGAGCTGACTGAATTATTAACACTGCTGTACGCCGACGAAGTCATCTTCACTAATTCCAATCAGCAACAGGTCATGCTGGAGCGTTATCCCACCAGCTTCGAAGAGTTCGTCCGCGCTAAGTCGACGATTCGGCACCACGCAGAGCCGACAAAAGAGATGTATCAGCTCGTGGAGGCGGACTATGCCCTCGATTCAGATCGCATCAATATCGGTTACTTTGGCAACTTCTATGCCAACCGCGGAATCGGTGACGTTCTAACCGCGCTCCAAGACCATCCGGTGCGGAATCAGTTCCGGCTTCACATCTTTACCGCAGCGCCCGAAAAACTTCGTCGTCAACTGTGGAATCATCCCGCAGCCGAATGCCTTTGCATAAACGGGTATATGCCGTACCTCGAATTCCTTAACGTTTCCACTCGTTTCGACGCTCTCGTTGTTAACGACACCAACACAGTGGGTACAGCGTTGAGTCTTAACCCATTCCTTCCCTCGAAGTATGCTGACTACGTCGGTAGTGGGGCAGCTGTGTGGGGTGTCATCGTAGAGGGCTCGCCTCTGTCAAGGCTTCCACTTGACTTCACTTCGCAGGCGGGTGACGTTGAACAAGCCCGTGGCGTTCTCGACGAACTTCTTAGACAGACTGAGTACAATTCCCTGTAGCAATTCTCAGCGTCCTCAGCGAAGCTCGTGACTTATATGGACGTTCGAACACAATAGATCTGGAAGGGCTGATTCATATTGGCACGCCACAAATGGCGCGGTTCCAAGACTTCGCAGCGAGGAGTCGAAGAGCTCAATGCCCAGGTAGCGCGACATGAAGGCCGCGTACAAATAGTCAACCCTGAAGGTCTCCATCCGCTGGCTACTCGCCCGACCCTTGGAGAGTACATTTCGCAGTTGGCAGCCCGTCGGCATTTTATCGCCGCAGATGCACGCGCCAAGGCGCTGCGCACAACACGGGATTATCGTCTTTGGCAGCTGTGGCTTGTGCTAAATCCCTTGTTTGATGTCGCACTCTATGGTTTTCTCTTCGGACTTCTCCTCAAGACCTCTCGAGGCGTCGAGAATTTCATCGGATTTCTCTTTATTGGGATTATCTTCATGTCCATGATTACAGGACTCATGAGTTCTGGAATCGGGCTTATGCAGTCATCACGCTCGATGATCCGTGCGTTCCAATTCCCAAGGGCATCTATACCGTTTTCCACCGTGCTTCGATCGATGATTGATAACGTTTTACCGGCTATCGTCGCGCTGACAGCTGCCTTTCTCTTTCAGTGGGGAACGTGGCCCTCGTGGACGGTTTTTCTCGTGGTACCGCTCTTTCTTTTGATCCATGTTTTTGGATGCGGTCTAATGATGATCACTGCTCGCCTTACCGCTCAGGTTCCAGAGGCTAAGACCGTTTTGGGACTTGTGATTAGCGGTTTGTTTTTCCTGTCGGGCGTGATGTTTTCGGTGGATAGGTTTGCTGAACACTCAGCTATTCACCAGATAATGTCAGCTAACCCTTGTTATATGTTTCTTACTGCAGTCCGAGACTGTTCGATTTACCGAACCGTGCCTAGCCTTGAAACTTGGGGAGAGCTTATCGCGTGGAGCATAGGCGCTTTCGTGGTCGGATTTATCTTTTTTTGGAGAGCGGAGGATAAATATGTTCGACTCGTCTAAGTTGCCGGCTGAACCTGGTGAGTATTTTGAAGCAAAGAGAAAAACTGGAGAATCGCGATCGCAGGAAGACCCCACGACTTCAGTGGTAACGGAGCCGGACCCGGACATCAACTACATTGAGCGGGCAAACGTCGTTGTCGATAATGTATCGAAGCGATACGTTATTAGTCAGGGGCGTTCGTCAGACGCCAGCATGACGCGGGCAGGGCGTGGGAAAACAGTTGTCGATGCGTTGGTTGATGCTTCACTGATTGCTTTGCCAAGTGAATCGATCGGAATTATCGGGCTTAACGGTTCAGGAAAATCAACCTTGCTTAGTTTGATTTCCGGTGGATTGGCCCCAACCTCTGGGCGAATTCTCACGCGTTCACAGCCTACACTTATGGGAGTGTCGCCTGCACTCCAACCTGACCTTTCAGGGGAACACAACATTTACCTGGGGTGCCTTGCTCTTGGGATGAGCCCGAAAGACGCGAAAGATCAGATCGGGGAGATCGCATCGTGGACTGAATTGGGTGACGCGATTAAACGCCCAATGAAGACCTATTCATCGGGAATGTCTGCGCGTCTGTCTTTCGCGATTTCAACAGCTGTGCGGCCCGAAATCTTAATGATTGACGAAGCCCTTTCAACGGGCGATGCTGCATTCGGAGCGAAGGCTTCTGCACGCATGGAAGAGCTTTTAGGGAGAGCAGGAAACCTTTTTCTGGTTTCGCATGCACTTGGCGAGATTGAGCGAAATTGTAATCGTGCTATTTGGATTTCGAAAGGTCGTATTATCGCAGACGGCCCCACTGATGCTGTCGCACCCCAGTACCGAGAATGGGCTAAATTAATGGGGCGAGAGAATAAGAATCCTGCTCACGCGTACTTGGAAGAGCTGAAACAAAGCTATAAGGCACCTCTTATCTTGTTGGAAAAAGCATTATGATGCGCGAACACTGCGTCGAAGAATTAAGGGATAGGCATCGAAAACACTCGATTACTGAGATAGAAGCTGGGTTAAAGCGAGTTGTGGGAACGAGGATGAGAAATGGTTGACTTTTTCCGACGGGGACGAGGGCTGACAGTACTTTGCGCTGCAATCGTTGGTTCTCTGGCTTTCTCAATTTTTGTTGACAGTGGTTACCTTCATAAATTTCTTCTTTTAGCTTCTTTAGTATTGGGGTTTTTTCTAGCTGCGCTATGGATTTCCTCAATCAAGAAAGCGGAAGGGATTGACCGCGCCATTCTTCGTCGCGTGCGGCAGTTAGAACAGATGAGTGCGGATTTGCTTGCTCACGACAACTCAAGACAGCAAGGTAGCCAGAAAAAGGTCCTAGATGCTTTGAATTCTCGGAGTGGTCTCACCGGTGATCTGGAACGCGGTGGGGGCGTCGACAATGAAGGGCTGTTTTTCGCGCCCAAAGCTGTTCCTGCATCAAGAATAGTAGGGCGTCCTGCAGCGCAGCGGGCCGGGCGAATCGCAGCGGAGCAGGAGATGGAAAGCGATGGTTCTGCTGTTCTGAGGGCGCTTTGGGGGGCAGACAAAGCTGCAAGGAAGAGGCGGATAGAACTAGTCGGTTCTACAGTTTTAGAAGAAGGACTATGCGGACTTGGGCGCGTCAAACGGTTTATGGCTCCTCATGAACTTGGTGAACCCGACCCGCTGACTGCTTACCTAGTTATCGAAGAGGCAGCGCTAGGAAATGGGCTTTGGTCGGGTGTGCTAAATACACAAGGTACTGCCAATTTTCTGACTCTTTCGAAATACATTCGCGAATCAAAACTCGCCGGGGTTCTTGTGATTGTTGTTGAATCTTCGAGTCAAGAGCATTTTTCCAACGAGCTGAGAAATATGGCAACTGTAGTCGTTAAAGATGGGAAGCCGCAATGGGAGTGGGAGAAAGACCTTAGCCTTCCCGTCGTTTCACTGATCGCGGAGGTTTCAGGAAAGGGAACCAAATGAAGTCTGTCGTAGTTTATGGGGACGTCAACGCCAATGTGATTGATGGATCCTCAATCTGGCTTGTTTCGATTACAAATGTTCTCTCTCGTATTTTCAATCATGTTCACTTAGTCCTGAAATGTCAGATTGTCGATAAGACACTTCTCCAATCGCTCGAGGGCATCAAGAATGTAACTATTCATGAGCCCGGTTCTGGGACGGATGAAATGGGTATGATCCCTGGAGAAGCCGTAAAATCTATCCAGCGTGTCGTCGAAGAATTCTCTTCACCCGCTATTGTTGCTCGTGGCTTCAACATTTGTCATGAGATCAGTCAGTCGCAATCCCTTGCCTCGCTTTTGTGGGCGTACGTTACTGATATTCCTTATCCTCCGACCAAGCTTTCAGACACCAATGCTTCTCGACTAAGGAGAATATCCACTACCGCTAGGAAAGTATTTGCGCAAACGGAAGCGGCTCGGTCATATTTGGAAGCCATAGTTCCTGAAGCTGCAGGTAAAGTTGTCTTGATGCCTCCAATGATTCCCGATGAGGCATTCTTGCCCATCAATGATTCTGTTGATCGATGCTTGCACCAAAGGCCTTTGCGGATAGTTTATGCAGGAAAGCTGGCGCGTGAGTGGCGAACCTTGGAGATGCTTCAGCTTCCTAAGGAGCTTGCCAAACTGAATGTCGAAGCCGTGCTGGAAGTGGTCGGGGCAAAAATTAATTATGACTCTAAAGAGCCCGCTTGGGCGGACACTATGCTGCATGCGCTTGAGGAAGCAGATTCTGACGAGTCTAGTGGTGTGAAGTGGCTAGGAGCTCTACCCCGTAGTGAATCGATGGAGCACATCCGCAAAGCTGATTTAGGTTTTGGATGGAGAACTGCTGCTCTAGATTCAAGTTTGGAAATTTCGACGAAGGCCTTAGAATACGGCGCAGCGGGTACTGTTCCTTTGGTGAATCGTACCGAGGAGCATTGTGCGCTATGGGGTGCTGAATATCCATTTTTTGTTGACGCTGGCGATTCGATTTCAGATGTAGCAAAAAGTTTAGTTTTCGCACTGCCGAAGCTAGCCGAAGCACAGGAGACAGCACGTAGAGCGAGTGAGCATTTCTCGATGGCGGCTGCTGCAAAACGCTTAAACCATTCATTTGCACGTGCAATTGGCAGTCCGCATTCCGAGGGGCAAAGCGAGACACGGCCTTTGCGGGTAGTTGTGGCTTCCCATGACTTGAAATTCATGGGTGAGTTGATGGAGCACTTGAAGGAGTCTCGCAGGTACGAAGTAAGGCAAGATCCTTGGGAGACACTACACAAACATGATGAGACTTTGAGCCGCGAGTTGGCAGACTGGGCCGATATAGTGTTTTGCGAGTGGGCTGGGCCCGCTTTGGGATGGTATTCACAGAATATAGCGCCTACCACGCGACTTATTTCAAGGCTTCATCGATTTGAACTAAACGGTCCTTGGATGAAGCAAGTTCGGTGGGAAAATGTGACCTCTATGGTATTCGTTTCCGAATGGGTGCGACGAACCGCGTTAGAGAAGTTTGGTATGGACGGCGTAAAGACGTTCGTCATTCCGAACGTAATCGATCTTGATGATTTTGACCGCCCTAAGGTGCGCAACGCTGAGTTTACTCTTGGGATGGTGGGGTATGTTCCCTTCTTGAAACGTCCTGACAGGGCTCTTCAATTACTCGAAAAGCTAGTCGAAGTAGACCCTCGATACACGCTTCGGTTTAAAGGAAGGTTCCCGTGGGAATACCCACACGTGTGGAACGATCCAGTGCAAAAGCAGTTATACCTCGAATTCTTTGATCGACTATCTTCCTCGCAAATCCTGAAGGAGCGCGTGGCCTTCGACGGCTTTACTGCAGACGTAGCTTCCTGGTTCCGTGGGGTCGGATATATTTTGTCGCCAAGTGAGTTAGAGAGTTTCCATCTCGCCGCAGCAGAAGGGATGGCAAGCCGATGTATCCCGTTACTATGGGAACGAGAAGGCGTCCACGATGTGTTCGGTCCGTTCGCCAGCGATTTAAAAGAGCCCAACCAAATAGAAACTATACTGGCAAGTCAGAAGTTCCAGGACTTTAAGGCCCTTGGAAACGAGGCACGTAGTTACGCTTCGCAATGGGATACGGCAGTTGTTCTTTCCCAATGGGATAGGGTCTTCCTAGAAGAAAATCCGTAAGCAAAGCTGGATACCGGTTGGAGTAGAGCTTATTCTTCTTTGAACATTGAAAAATGCGAGTGAGCTCTGGAGCTTTTCCCACTGGTTGCTGGAAAGTTCTCCCAGTGGAAGAATGATCCGAGAATGTACGCCGTGAATCATAGAATGACAAGCTAGAACGTGAAGAAACCAAAATTTTTTATAATGACAGTCGGGATGTTCGTTTCCGGGGCAATCCTGTTGCTTTTGGCGGCTCTTATGGGGCGTGCAGAGTCAAACTTAACTTTGACATTCGCTCTTGCGGTTCTTGGTGGAGTCGCAGTCGCTGGCGGCATCGTGTCTTACGTGACGCGACAAGAACGGCAGAACCAGCGTACCAATACGAAGCTCTTGCAGTTGTGGCAAGCTGACAAGACCCTGCAGGCATGTGCATCTGAAAGCATCAAGGCCACAAACGCTACCAGCACCAAGATCAATGAGTTAAGTCGAGCTCAACGAGAAGCCGATGTGCTGACAGTGACAGACGCGACCCAAATGATAAAGAATGCCCAAACGGGCATCGACGCAAAGCTTGCCGAGATTAGCAAGAGCAACGAACAAGCAGAGAAACTGCTTAGGCATCTATCGCAGAGCTTGGTGGGAGACGAAGGCGGAATAGATTTCGCGAATCAGACCTATGCAGCTTCACATGTGGCTGCGCGGAACAAGCGCAAAGATCGCACCATTTTTAGTGACCAACACCGAGTTGACGAAATTCAGGTAGTCCGTCGATCGTCCAAACATACGGTTCGCAAACTCAGTTTGACGATCGCTTCCAACCTGCCTTCCTATGACTTTATTGAGCTGGAGACAAGTCCGCTTAAACTCTCCCTGCCAGTTGAAAGGTGTGAACGTGCCGATATCCAGATTACGGTCGGGGCGATTAATGGTTTGGTTGAGCGGCGAGCCGGTGTTTTGGCCGTAACTGCTTACGATGACCAGGGCGAACGTATCGATCATCGCCTTTTGAATAGCTATAGTGACAAATTTGGCTACTTCTCATACTTGGCGGCGAACGGTGAGAGAAATGAGAATCGGGTATCGGTGTCTGTTCCTGCCCAAGCGCATGTTCTCAAATTGGAGCTACATCGGTGGTCGGGAACGGTCGAAGTGTGCAACGAAGTTCAGATAGACGTCACTGAGCAAAACTCGTCGTGGGCTTTTCAGCGCAAGGCTAGCGACGTAAAGGTGGCTGCAATCTTGGACGAGTTTTCTAGCAATTGCTTCCGATATGAGTGCGACATGATTTCACTCTTGCCGGATAAATGGCACGAACAATTGGACGATTTTCAGCCAGACCTATTCCTTTGTGAATCCGCTTGGAGTGGCGCAGACTCAGAGAGACGTCCTTGGAAAGGTCGCGTGTATTCGTCTTCGAATTTCAAGTCGGAAAACCGGAAAGAACTCTTGTCAATTCTTGAATACTGCAAGAGTCGCGGTATTCCAACAGTATTTTGGAACAAAGAAGATCCATCGCACTATGATGACAAGCGTCATAATTTCGTGGATACAGCTTTACGATTTGACCATGTCTTTACTACAGATCTTGGATCGGTCAATCGGTATAGGAAAGAATACGGCCATCCAAGCGTGCATGTCCTCCCGTTTGCTGTCCAACCGCGACTTTTCAATCCGATTGAAATAGCCGAGCGCAAAAAGGCAGTGAATTTCGCTGGTGGGTGGTATTCAAATCACGGCGCGCGATGTGAGGCAATGAACCGTATGTTTAGTGCAGTTAATTCTTCGGAATACGAGCTGCAGATCTTCGATCGATTCTACGGTGGTAAAGATGAAAGCCATTTTTATCCTGAAGAGTTCAGCAGCTACATTAAGCCCTCTGTTCCCAATGATCGTGTCGCAGAGGTCTACAAGGGTTCCGAGATCGGTATGACGATTAACACCGAGACGAAATCACCAACTATGTTTGCACGGCGCATTTTTGAATTGATGGCTTGTAACACCTACGTGGTGTCTAACTTCTCGGAAGGTGTACATGAGTTCTTCGGAGACGATGTTCTATACCTTGACCGAGATCCGCATGGCCTCAAACGCTTGTCATCCGAGCAGATGAAAGCAAGCAAGAGAAGGAATCTCATAAAGGTTCTTGAAAAACACACATACCGTCAACGCTTCGAGCAGATCCTTGATACCGCGAAAGTTGCTTATCGGAAGCATAGTAGCGATGGTGCGGTTATTGTTTCTACATCCTCCTTGGATGCGGGGCAAAGAGTTTTCGAAGGACTTAGCTCCCTAGACAACTGGAAAGGCCCAAAGGTGATTCTCCTTGATAAGAACATCGATAACCTCGCCTATGCTGATGCGTTGACTAACTGGAATAGAGACGGTATTCGAGTTGTATACGAGAAACTGCTTCTGAATGGGGAGTGTGCGATTAGTGAACTATTCGATGATTCTGAGTTTGGTGTTTTGGTGAGCTCAGCTGAATTTTTGGAGATGGGCTTGGACACTGAGGTGGTTGGAGAAATGGCTTTGCACAGTCAGTACATCGATCTGCCGATCATTTCAGAAGGATCGATGACTCACGAAAGCTCAGAGCCTAGGTATCGAATAGTCCCTACGTCTGCAGAGAATTCACTTCTCGTCTCGGAACTGAGTTTATCGGCTGTCTTGGCCGGTCGAGCCAAGGATAAAGCTGTTCAGGCTTACAGCGTTTAAGACAGGATCAAAATGGAACCGTTATTGAGTGTAATCGTCCCTAGCTACAACGTCAGCAGCAAGATCTTTGAGTGTTTTTCATCGCTTGATGATCTTAATAATCGAGTGGAAAGACTTGAAGTCATATTTGTTGACGACAAGTCTACGGACGATACTTACGAAAAGGTCTTAGATTTTTCCTCCACGCGCGAATGGGTATCGTGTATCCAGCTTCCAGTCAATACGGGGACTCCCTCGGTTCCTCGCAACGAGGCTTTGAAGAAAGCAAGAGGAACGTACGTATTCCACTTGGATTCGGATGACATGATTCTGCCGGACGGAATCCTAGCCGAGATTGCGATTGCGGAGCGGACTCAGGCTGATGTGGTTCGCGCGCCTCTACTGAGATTTGACGGCCGAAGTGAATTGAAGATGAATGTCATTCCTGAGTGGGATGAAACCATGCCTCGTATCGAGAGAGTGCGGAAAGTAGTCCGTTTCCACAGCACTACAGTCTGCGGTCTATACCGCCGTAAGTTTCTTGAGGACGAGGGCATCCAGTGGCCGTCGGATCTACGCCTGGCTGAAGATGCGATCTTCTTGTATAGGGCTTTGATTAAGGCTAATGTGCAATACTCTTCTGAGCCTGACTTCCGTTATAACACGGTAAAAGTCGGTGCTAACACTTCGAGTACACAGCAGTATCAAAAGCGGGAGTTAGACAACCACTTGTCGGCGTGGCGTCGTTCCACCGATATTCTTTCGAAGATTGGTATAGATTACTTTGGGCTCCGAGGGCAAGTCGCTCTCCAGGCGGCTTTCCAGAACATGATTAGGTTCAACCGTGGGGGATTCGCGGAAGAGGATTTCCGCAGGCTTAGCCTCTTTCTTAACGAATTTGAGCCTCAGGTTCGAGCGTTTACGTATGGTCCTCGGTTTGCTCAGCTTAGAGATTTTGTATTAGATGGGAAATATTCCGAGTTTCAGGAAGCTATCAAGATTCGCTTGCTGATTGCCGGCTACGATTTGCGGTTTATCCTGCCTGCAATTCCCGAACTGTCAAGATATTATCAAGTCTGTGTTGATGAATGGTCCGGTCATGATTCGCACGACGAAGCGAAGAGCCGTCGCCTGCTTGAATGGGCTGACTCAATCCACTGCGAATGGATGTTAGGCAATGCGGTGTGGTATTCCAAGAATAAGAGCCCACGTCAGTCATTGGCGATACGTCTCCACAGGTTTGAAACCACGAAGGATTACGGTAATCAGCTCGATAGAAGCTCCGTT
This sequence comes from Corynebacterium sp. HMSC068G04, assembly GCF_001814885.1. Taxonomy (NCBI): domain Bacteria; kingdom Bacillati; phylum Actinomycetota; class Actinomycetes; order Mycobacteriales; family Corynebacteriaceae; genus Corynebacterium; species Corynebacterium sp. HMSC068G04. The sequence goes on from NZ_KV818293.1 coordinate 33,792, forward strand.
GACAAGGTCATTACTATTGCCCCTGGCATGTTTGAAGAGACGCAGACAGTCTTTAAATTTGACCGTGAAATAGTTACCTATGTTCCTAACTATATTCAAACGACTGAATATGTGACTAGCTCGGATCCGTCGAAGGTATTCAACCTTGTGATGGTCGGAAGCATCCCGATTCGAAAAGGATACAGGAGAGCTTTAGAGCTTTTAAGGCAACTCAAGGAAGTGGATCCGCGCTATTCTTTGACGGTTTTTGGGCGCCGTCCAGATGAGTTGGGATGGGTGATCAATGATCCAGCAGAGCGAGAGTATTTCGCAGAGTGCGAGAGGTTCGTCGAGACGAATGGCCTCAGTTCTTCGGTCCACTTCGAAGGTTGGGTGGATACCAAGACGGAATTAGCAGACAAGGGGTTTGTGCTATCCCTAAGCGACGCGGAAGGCTCTCATGTTGCAGCAGCGGAGGGGTTCGCTGCATCGAACATAACCCTGCTTCGTCCCTGGGCTGGTGCTGAATACATGTACCCAAACCAGTACATCTTTGAGTCTCTGGCAGATATGCGTGATTACGTTCTGGAATGCCGCGATTTCGAGGTGTTTCAGGCTAGAGCCAAAGACGGTGCAGTTTACGTGGAGGATCGGTACAGTATGGAACGCTTTATCGAGCTCTACACTACGACGATGCCGATCCCACACAGCGTCCCATAGTCCACGTCCCACTAATTGAGCTGAACTTTCTTCGCCGAGGCCGAATTAGTCTTCGTTTTGACTAGTCGGCCTCTTCGTACTTTAGATGTGACTTTTGGGACGCGTATGGCACTGATATCACCACATGGAGTTTCTTTAAGGGCCCTTTAAATATCGAGCTTCCTGTTCTTCTTTCTGGGCAGGTTTTCGCTAATCGCTGAATCTACTGCAGGCAGCACAGCACTATCAGTCATTCTAAGCGCCGTGGTAATGGTTAAAAATGCACGTTGTGGTGCGATCTGGTTGTTTGGATTATTGCTGTACTTTTGGGTCAACGGAAGCACTTGATTCCCGACTCCCCTGGGAATTCTAGGAAAACGGTTACGCCGTTCTTAATTTACAAGTTTGAAAAGGAAAATTGTGTCTTTCTATTCCGCTCCTAACCGTGGCCGTCCCATCGTGATTTCTGGCGGCTTAGGGCGTATCAACAAGGTGTCCCGCGTGTTAAACGGGATGATTGTGATCCACTCATATCCGGCGGTTTATTTTGAGCCTGAAGAGGCGTTCTGGCCCCAGATCGAGAAGCAGCGATTGCACCCGACAGTGCGTTTCTACTTGCACTCCTTGAACTGGATTGACTTCATAGTGGACCGTGCGGCGGAGCTTCCTGAGTCGGAGTGGACAGAGGAAGTTTCAACCGGCGCAGAGTTTGTATGGGCGGTGGCGTGGAATTGGTGGGAGATGAACCACGTCACGCCTGAGTGGAAAGACGATGAGTACGTTTGGGGCGGGCATGCGGTGGCGATTAGGGCGGCGTCGCTAAGCGCGCTTAGTGAAATCTTCCCTGAAGACGAATGGCTGCATGAGGCCATCGAGTATCACGGAAAGTGGCTAATGGAGCACTTTGATGGATACTGGAATCATGGGCTCTCCCAGGCACTGGCGTTGATGGTGGTAGGAGATAGGCTGAGTAATGAGTCGATGCTCACCACCGGTGCAGAGCGCGCAAAAGCTTGTCTTGAAGTAATGATCGACGAGGAAGGCGCCATTAATGAACAAGCGCCGGAATACGCGAATTATATTGAGAGGCTGCGTCAGACCGCTGTTGATGCCTTTGAGCTGTTTGGGGCACCGGGCGCAGATGCGCTGCGCGCGAAGAAGGAGCCGCTCGAAGAATTTATTGCGCATTCATTGACCCCAGGTGGCACATTCGTTGAAATTGGTGACTCAATGCCTCGGCGTCCGGAGTTCGTGCGAGGAGGGGCAGTGGAATTTGCACTATCGAATGGCGCGACTGGTGTGGAAATTCCACGAGTCAAGGTTTACGACGCAGGGTATGTATTTGGACGCTCAGGTTTTGGGCAACTCCGTTCAATAAACAAGGAAAGCTTCTTTTCCCTGCGCTTTGGGCCTGCTCGTGAGATACATGGGCATTTTGACCATTTGTCGCTGACGTTTTGGGACCGCGGCAGGAATGTCATTGTGGATGCTGGCCACCCCGGTTATGCGCGGGGGAAGATGCGTGATTACGCGCAGAGCCGGCAAGCGCACAATGTGCTTCTGGTGCGGGGAAAGGAACACAACCCCGAGGCAGCCTCACGGTTGGTGAGTCACCAGATTGAGGAAACGTGGTCTGCATTCGATTTGGAAGACACGGCGTGGGAGGGCCTGAAGTGGAAACGTAGCGCTTGCTTCGCGGACTGTGGCCCTTTTGTGGTTGCGGACAGTTTAGAGCCCACGCCGAAGGTGGAGTACGCAGAGCAACGCTGGAATGTGGCACCCGAGTTTGAGTACGTGGGATCCCAGTATGAAACCACCCGGTTTCGCTCTGTGGTTGACGGAACACAGTTGGTCTTTATCCGTTACGGAATTGAAGGGTCGCGCTACTTCGAGCACACCGACGTGAATATGGCACGGGGAGACCGCGAAGGGCTTCGCGGCATTGTCTTCCGCAATGAGCAACCCACGGACACGTGGACTGTGGGCTTTGGGCGCGCCACCCGAGACTTCGGGCTGCTCACAGCTGTTGTAGTGGCTGGGCCAGCGGAGAAGGTGGAGTACACCTTCAAGGACAGCGGGCACGGTAAGAGGGTGCTACGAATCGTTCGTGGGCCGCAGACCTATCTATTCGAGTATGACATCGAAGCACAGAGAGTGCGGGCACTCTCTGTGCCGATTGAGCGGGGATACGCCGACGGAGGGCTTACTCCACGCTGACGCGCTCCGCAACGGTACGGTTGATTCGCCAGTTAGCGCGACCTTCGCTGAAACCGGAGTAGTACAGCTCGAAGGTGAGGTCATCGCCGCTGCCGTGCGGGACGAGGGCGGATTTGTAAAGGTTGGGGTAGCCGGATTCCTCATGGGAGATGATCGGGGTATCTGAGCGCTTCCAATTGATGCCATCTTTGGAACGAAGCAGGTACAGGTTGCCCCTCTGGACAGTTTCGCTCGGGATAATGTGCACGAGGCCAATGTACTCACCGTTGTATCGCTGAACATCAATGTGCCACCAGCGCTCACCATTCGGTACGTAGGGATCGATCTTGGGGTACCGAGGAGCAGACCACGTCTTCAAATCGTCGCTTTCAAAGTAGATGATTCGGTTGGGCACACCGGCGCGGTTTGAAATGCCATGGAGACGCCAGCTTTCACCGGTCCAGATGAGGGCCTGGGACATAAACTGTGGCTCGCCCGACCAGATTTCTTCCCTTTCAGACCAGTGCACGCCGTCGGTGGACTTGGACAGGTAAATGCGATTGGTCGAGCGGTTCGGGCGGTCCACGGTGCGCCACGTCAGGTACATCTCACCACTCGGAGCCATGACGATCTGGGCATCAGAATTGTGCGGGTTGGGCCTGCCCAACTGGTCGTCAATGGGATTGGCCAAGCCTTCGGGGGACTGCCAGGTCCAGCCATCGTTGGACACGATGATGTTGGGGTCCTCGTCGGATTCGTTGCTGTCTGGATAAGGCGTCATAGCCATCCAGTACTTCCAGCCGTTCCAACCATTCTCAAAGTAAAGTACGGAGGGATGCGTGGCCTGTCCGCTGCCATCATGAGTTGGGAGGTTGAGCTGCGGTCCGCGCGGTGCAGCCCAAGCCCAGAGTGGTGCTTTATCCTCGCTGTTAGCGAGCCGGTCCTTGATGCCGGCAATGTGTTGCGCATAGCCGGGGGAAGGTTCGACGGACGTCGTCGGGGCCGCGGGAGCGCTCGTGGTCGGCTTAGCTGAGGTGGAGGGCTTTGCGCTGGTCGTTGGTGTGGCTGTGGTGCTCGGCTGTGTGGGGGTTGGCTTTTCTGTCGGTGTGGGAGCGGGCGTAGGACCTTGGGAAGAACCGATTCCTGGAAGGATGCCTGCAAGGAGCGCCAAACCGCCGATGCCAGCGGCAAGTGCCACTAGTGCTGTAATAGCTTGGCGTACTTGTTCCTCGTTGAACTGGGGAAGAGAAGACACGGGGAAGGACGGGAACTGCTGTGCCTGAGCAGGCGCAGGTGCGGAAACCTGCGCGGTAGTAAGCGAAGCGGTGAGGACAAGAGCTACGAGAGCTTTGCCGGTGCGAGATGGTCGGCGCATGAGAGATCCTTAGTGCATACGAATGAGACGACTTTGAAGTCTAGTCTGTAATGGTGCGGGGTGAGGTGATTTGATTTGGGGATCAGGGTGCATCGCTAAGCATGTGTGGCCGCAGGGTAACGACGTGGCACTATCCCAAAACAGTGGGTGGACGTGCTGTCCTCTAAGATTGACCTATGGCTAATTCCACTTCCGTCCGCACTGTTGTAGTCCCCGCAGCGGGTATGGGTACACGTTTCCTTCCTGCTACGAAGACTGTCCCGAAGGAATTGCTTCCGGTCGTGGACACTCCTGGCATTGAGATGATTGCCGAGGAGGCCGCGGGGGCTGGGGCAACGAGGCTGGCGATTGTTACCTCTCCTAACAAGGACGAGGTTATGCGGCACTTTGATGAGTTTCCTGAACTCGTGGAGATTCTGCGCG